>NZ_JBEBUX010000015.1:0-44505 GCF_040393045.1 Pollutimonas bauzanensis
CCCCTGTGGCAGCCGCCGCTTAAGAAACCGGTAAGCAAAGCCTAAGCCCATGTAGCCGCTGCTCAAGAAACCGACAGAGCCGCAGCATGTCATCCAAATTTACCCTTCGTTCTGCGTCAAACTAAACGTCGCTCGATCGTCCACCGCCAGTTTGTCCCGCAGCCACGGCAATGTTCTAGCCAATTCAGCATGCAACGTCCAGGGTGGATTCAGTACGAACATACCGCTGCCGTGCAAACCAAAGCCATCATCCGCCGGCTTGCGTACCGTCAGGCTCGCATGCACCCATGGCGTTTCCAGACGTTCGAGCGAACGCGTCAGTTCTTGAACCTCCCGGCGTTGAACCAGCGGGTACCATACAGCGAAACAGCCCGTGGCAAACCGTTTCAGTCCTTCGTTGACCGCTTGCAATGTGCGACGATAATCCTGCTTGTCTTCATAAGATGGATCCATGATGACTATGCCCCGGCGAGTCGGTGGCGGCAGTTGTGATTTCAGACCCTCGAAGCCGTCCGCCTCATAAACAGTAGTTTGACGCAATGCTGACCGGCCTTGCTCGGCGACATTGTGCTTTAGCACTTCAGCTTCCGAGGGGTGCATCTCAAACAAACGTAAACGATCTCGGTCTCGCAATGCGCTCAATGCCAGCCATGGCGAGCCGGGATAAAAATTCGCTACGCCGTCAGGGTTGAAAGCATGAACCTCTTCAAGATAACGTTCTATCATCACAGGCATTTCCTGAGCCTGTAGCACGCGGTCCAAGCCATCTACGAACTCGCCATTGGTCAGCGCCCATTCACTGCGCAAATCATAAAGCCCGGCGCCGGCATGGGTGTCTATGACCCAATACGGGGCGTCTTTACGATTGAAGTAATCTAGAATGTGTACGAAGACGGAGTGCTTCAGCACATCGGCGTGGTTGCCCGCATGAAAAGCGTGTCGGTAACTAAACAAGAATAATTCCTTTGCATCAACGTTGCTGTCCTTCTGGAAGGCAGCATTGTTTTATTGTGGTGTGCATGGCCCGTAGCCGCATTAGGGGCAGGTCTAGGTATAAGCCGCTGGCGATATGCTTGTGACTTCATCGGTCACTACCCCGTTACAGCCCCAGTCCAGCAGTTCCCGTATTCTGGCGGGATCGTTCACTGTCCAGACTGCTAGCGTGTAGCCTGCGTCTTGAATGGTCTTCACCAAGGGCAGGGTAGTGAACTTATGATTCAGGTTCAATCCTACGCATTCAAGTCGCTTGACTCGGCTTAGCCAGTCGGCTGGCACCTCATTTTCAATGAGCAGTGCCCGCGGCAGTCTTGGCGCCTCTTTCATTGCGGCTTCCAGTGCCACCTCCGAGAACGATGACAAAAGGGGAGGGGCATCGGCGTTCGCCCAAAGTGCTTGCGCCATCCGGGCCACTTCTTTACCGGTTTCAGCTTCGTTTCCGGTGCAAGGCTTGATTTCGATATTGCTACGTATGCCATTGGCCAAGGTATAGGCCGCGATCGCTTGCAGTGTAGGGATGGATTCCCCCGCGTATCGTTGGGAGTGCCATGCGCCGACATCCAGCAATGCAAGTTCGTTGAACGTTTTAGCGCCTGCACTGCCATTGCCGTTCGATGTACGATCGACAGTATCGTCATGCAAAAGAATGGCGATACCGTCCTTGCTGAGTTTTACGTCGTATTCCATCATGCTGAAACCACACTGTGCGCCTAACCGTATCGACGACAGGGTATTTTCAGGCGCATGGCGGCCTGCGCCGCGGTGGGCTATCAGTTTAGGGTAAGGCCAGTTAGGGTGGGCTTGGGGCATCGAGGGTATCCGGTTATTCCAGCAATAGAAACAATGGGGCATTTTATCGCCACTTGCGGGCCTTGCCTTGAGAGCGGCGGCAAAGGTGGTGGTAAACTGCATAAAATTTTCTTGTTCTGTCTGGGTTTTTCGTAATCATGGCGATCTTGGTCGCCTTTTTTGATGCAACCGTTGCGTATGACCTTATAGGCTGCGTGTCAGTGGGTGATTAATGTTCGATTTTATACGTACGCATCAACGATTGATGCAACTGGTTCTGTTGATATTGATTCTGCCATCCTTCGTTTTGATCGGTGTCAGCGGCTATACCAACTACGTGTCGGGCGACCATGATCTTGTCAAGGTGGGGAAGACCTCCATAACCCAGCAAGATTTCGACCTTGCTCGCCGAAACCAGTTAGAGCAATTGCAACAAAACAGCCAGGGCGGTTTCGATCCTGCTATGCTCGATAATCCGGCTGCTCGCAAAGCCTTGCTCGAATCCCTGATCGATCGCCGTGTGCTGGCAGAGACGGCTAGCAAAGAACGGTTCAACATTTCTGATACAGCCTTGCGTCAGGCAATTGCCGCTATGCCGCAACTGCAGGTTGACGGTCAATTTTCGCCAGAACGTTACAGTCAGGTGCTGGCTTCGGCAGGTCTTTCCACCCGCGATTTCGAGCAAAGCCAACGTGCCGAACTGGCCTTGGACCGGGTGTTGGGTCCGGTGGCGCTTACCGCAAGCGTGCCTGGGTCAGTCGTGGATCGGATTGAACATGTACTGACCGAAGAGCGCACTATTCGCCTGTTGGCATATCCTGCAAGTGAATACGAGAAAGACATAGTCATCACCGATGCCGATGTCAAAGATTGGTACGAAAAGAACAAGCAAACCCTCGAACTCCCTGAGCAAGTCAGTGCTCAGTACGTTTTGCTTAACGAAGCAGCGGCAATGGAAAATCTTCCCGCCCCTACGCAGGAAGATCTGCAAACATACTACGAGCAAAACAAGGCGCGTTATGTGCAGCCCGCCCGTATCAATCTTAGCCATATTCAGGTGAATGTTCCTGCTTCCGCTACCGATGAGCAGCGTGCTGCAGCCAAGGAAAAGGCCAACAAAATCGCCGGCAAGGTCAAGGCGAACAGCACCGCATTTGCAGACATCGCCCGTGAACAGTCTGAAGACGCCGGCACCGCCAAAGATGGCGGCAAGCTAGGCTGGATTACTAAGGGTTCATGGCCTGATGCTTTGGAACTGGTCGTGTTTGGCCTCGGCACCGGCGATATATCCGATGTCGTCGACGGTCCTGGCGGATACCATATTTTTCAGGTTAACGAAGTGCAGCCCGAAAAAGGCGAGTCGTTTGAGCAAGCCAAATCCAAGGTCGAGGCAGAAGTACGTCGCCAGCTTGGCGCGGAACGTTTTGCCGATATGGCTACGCGTCTTACCAGCCTGGTGTATGACAATCCCAGCAGTCTGCAACCCGCTGCTGATGAGCTTGGCCTGAAGGTCAAATCGGCCGCAGGCATTGCCCGCGATAGGCTCTTGCCTTCCGACGAGGTAGGTGCTGGCGCGGCATCCGCCAGTGAAGACGCAGCGGTATTGGATGATATGCGGGTTCGTCGCGCGCTGTTCACGCCGCAAGCGATGAACGATAAGCAGAACTCAGGCGTTATTGAAATTTCGCCAGACACGATGGTTGTCGTTCGGGTCGAAGCGGTTAAACCGGCCCATGTGCCCGAGGTCGAAAAGGTAACGGACCATATACAAGAACGGTTGAAAGCCGAGCGTGCATTGGCTGCTGCCGAAAAGGCCGGAAATGACGCGCTTGCGTCGTTCCAGAAGGCTGAAGATAAGGCTGATGTTCCGGAAAAATTCGGCACGCCACTTACCGTTACCCGCATTAATCCTCAGGGTATAGCCAAGCCTGTCCTGGATGCGGCATTTGCTGCTTCAGCCAAGGCTTTCCCGGAATATGTCGGAGTCAAGGGTGCGCAAGGCTTCGTCATAGTGCGTCTTGAAGACGTCAAAGCCGGAAAGACTGATGATCCTATGCTTGCCGCATTGCCCATTGAGCTTGGTCAGGCCTGGGGTCGTGCTGAAGAACAGGCAGTGCTTAAAGCGCTACGGGTGCAGGCCAATGTAACGCTTCTGCCCGAGGCCGATAAAGCACTGGCAGGGGAAACAGCGCAGGATTAACAAGTAATGATCATATCGGATTACGCGCTTATGGCGCTAATCCGGTAAGCGCTAGTCAGGCATCAACGCGTGAGCATAGGTTGCAGTTTTTCCCAGACATTTTCGGCCAGCACCGATTGGGCCTGTTCATTGGGGTGTATGCCGTCAGCCTGGAACATGTTCCTATCCGTGGCAATACCGTCAAGCAAAAATGGCACCAGCGCGGTGCCGTTTTTTTTGGCTACCGACGCGAAAATCTGCTGAAAGCGTTCAGTGTATTGGCGTCCATAATTGGGCGGTATTTGCATGCCCAGCAGCAGAACGCGGGCATTGGATTGTTGCGCCATGGCTGCCATCTTCGAAAGGTTATCTTGCGTCATGTCCAGGGATAGCCCTCTCAGCGCGTCATTGCTGCCCAGTTCTATCACCACAATATCAGGCCGATAAGTCTCTAGCGCCGCCGGCAGCCGGCTCAGGCCGCCGCTGGTGGTATCGCCGCTGATACTGGAGTTACGTATCTGGTATCCTGTCTGCTCTTCGGCCAGACGTTTGCTCAATAGCGATACCCAACCGGTATCACGTTGCAAGCCATATTCCGCCGATAAACTGTCTCCGATTACCAATATCGCAGGGTCCTGGCCTGCGGCCATGGTCACCGCCATGTTTGACCAGGAAAGACAAAAAATTGCCGCTACTACAAGACGCCTGCGTATCCACATGACATATATCCATTCAATCGAAGTTAATCAGTTATGCCAAAGGGTAAACGATTCCTCCGGCACGCTTGATATTTTAAGCAATGTCAGCTTTACCGTCGCCGACGGACAGGCTGTAGCCGTTACAGGCAGCTCGGGCTCTGGCAAGTCGACTTTGCTTGGATTGCTGGCCGGTCTGGATGTTCCTTCTTCGGGGCAAGTAAAGTTATTGGGAAATGATTTGTTCTCGCTGGACGAAGAGGCCAGGGCCGCACTGCGAGCAGCACATGTCGGCTTTGTATTCCAGTCTTTTCAGCTGTTGCCCAATCTGACCGCGCTGGAGAATGTGATGTTGCCCTTGGAGCTTGCGGGCAAGCCTGCGATACAGGCGGCCAAGAATATGCTGGAACGGGTAGGGCTGACAGAGAGATTGCATCACTACCCCAAGACCTTATCCGGGGGTGAGCAGCAGCGGGTGTCGCTTGCGCGGGCTTTTGTCGTACAACCCCGTTTGCTGTTTGCGGATGAGCCTACGGGCAGCCTGGATCCTCAGAACGGCGCCAAGATCATCGAATTAATGTTCGCTTTACACAAAGAGCACCAGACGACGCTGGTGCTGGTAACCCACGATGCGCAATTGGCTGGCTTATGCCAGCGTGAATTGCGGCTGGCTGGCGGGCGTTTGCTGGCGGATTGAGCAGCGTGGTAGGGTCAGGACGCCGCTTTTATACCCGCTTGTTTGATCAGCTTTGCACTGAGTTCGACATCATTCTTGATCAGCTCATGAAAATCCTCCGAACTTGATCCTACGGGCATGAAACCCTGTGCATCGAATTGCGCTTTCATTTTGGGTAATTGCACAACGTCGGTTACGGTTTTACGCAAAAGATCCGTTATACCTTTGTCCAGACCGGCGGGGGCAATCAATCCTATCCATGGCACATATTCGTAGTCGTTCACACCAGCCTCACTCAAGGTGGGAATGTTCGGCAAGAGATCCATTCGTTGTTTTGTCGAAACGGCCAGAGCACGCAACGTTCCCGCTTTGATCTGCGCATAGGCAGTGGGTACGGCCAGGAAGGCAAGGTCGATCTGGCCGGAAATCAAGTCGCTAGTCAGGATGCTGCCGCCTTTGTATGGAATATGGGTCATTGTTATGTCCGCCTTAGTTTCCAGGAGGACGCTGGCAAGATGCAGCGCGCTGCCAGTGCCGGAAGAACCGTAATTGATGGCATCGGGATTTTTCCTTGCGGCCTTAAGGAGGTCTTGCACTGTCTTGTACGGCGACTTTTCCGGGACTGCCAGCACAAGCGGAACATAACCCAGCAGCGTGATAGCCGTAAGCCCGTCTATCGAGTCGTATGGCAATGCGTTATTCAGGCTGGGATTTACCGAATGATTCGATGACACGAGTCCAAGCGTATACCCATTCGGTGTCGCGGCAAGTACCTCCCTTGTGCCGGGAATGCCGGCGGCGCCCGCTTTGTTTTCAATAATTACGGACTGTTTAAGTACTTGGCCCATATCTGCAGAAATAATGCGTGCCACAGTGTCCAGGCCGGATCCGGGAGCGCTTGTGACTACGATGCGAACAGGCCGGTCCGGGTAGTGTTCCGTCGCGTGGGCTGTTTCTGCAGCGGCTATGCTAAGGGTGCTAGCCAGTATGCCGGTGAATAGTATTTTGCGGTTCATGAGCGATCTCCTTTGGAGCAGGCCTGCTATGCTAAAACGGATGCACTTGAGCTTCGTGTATTTAGCTGCGCCTGATTTATTATGGGTTGGAACAAATAGGATTGCAGACGATTCTAGATAGCTCCTGTTATTACAGCTAGACTTGTTTAGTGATGGGAGCCATCTCATTTGGCGATGATCGCCGGTCGTTTGCGACAGATCGTTGGTCAACAGGCAGGGTGGATGGGCTTTGTTTCAAATACATAAAGGCTTGCAAGGTTTATGAGACGACGTATCGATGCTTATAGTTTGCGTTTATTTGTGGCGACGGCGATCGAGGGTTCGATTGCGCGAGGCGCCGCCAAAGAGCATATCGCCGCGTCGGCATTAAGCAGGCGTATCGCCGACCTCGAGCATTCCCTGGGCGTTGCATTGTTCGTGCGCTCCCCACGCGGCATCGAGTTGACGAATGCCGGGCGGGTCGTATTTGACCGTGGCTTGCAAATTGATCAAGACATACAGCTATTGAAGCGCGATGTTCAGGCATCCGATGGCGTGGTGAATGGCACGGTCAGGCTGTCGGCCAATATGTCGTCGATTATTGGCTATCTTCCAGAGCGTTTGAAAAGCTATACCGCCACGTTTCCTCACGTTACGCTGGCCTTGTCCGAGGCGGATACCAAGGATGTCATACGAGCCTGTCTGGACGACCGCGCCGACGTCGGTGTGTGCGTGAAGGCTGACGCGCCTGCCGGCCTTGATGCCTGGTATTTTGCTTCCGACCCTTTGCTGGTGGTCGTGCCGGCTGGGCATGCTTTGGCTAGCGATCAAGCCATTCGCTATACACAGGCTTTGCAATATCCATTGATCGGTGTGCATCCGGGCGGGTCTCTGGATACGCTTTTACAAGAAAAGTCCAAAGCGATAAGCGGCGTGGCCAATATCGCTGTGCAGGTCAGCAGTTTTGATGCAGCCTGCCGTATGATTGAAGCAGGGCTGGGCATAACCATCATGCCGCGTAGCGCAGCAAGCGCCTATGCCGGGGCTCGGAAATTTGTGCGCAGGCCTTTGGCTGAAACCTGGGGAGCGCGCGAATTATGGATATATTCGCTGCGTAAATCTCCGCGCTTGCGGTCTGTGCAGGCACTGATCGATACCTTGCAAGACTAAAACGCGCTGCCTATCGCATTCTTCGATGGCCCCGATGCTGCTTTGCTAGTTCACCCGTGTAGGCATTGCAGGGCAAAATCAGTCCATGGAAAATATACCTGCCACTTCTATTGCTTTTGGTTCGATTCTTTACCTATGCGACAAGCCCGAGCTGATACGGCGACAGTTGCAGGGCGAGGTTCTGACGGATGTCGATCTGACGCATTTGCGCGATGACGTTTCGACAGATGAAATTACGCCAGTCAGTATTTTGTCCCACTACGATCACAAACTGGGGCAGTTCGTCTATACCGGACTGAAGGTTGCCGACGAGCGGCCCATCGGAAACCGAGCGGTAGCTTCAAGTGGAATTCAAGTCGTTGTGGCAGGGCAACGCTATGGCAAAGGCTCGTCGCGCGAACATAGTCCCGCGGCAGAGCTATATGCGGGCGTACGCCTGGTGATCGCCAAAAGCTTCGAGCGGATTTACAGGCAAAATGCAGACAACATCGGTTTGTTGACATCCACGGATTTCGGCCTGATTCAGCGTATCGAAAGGGGCGAAGCCATCAGCTACGATGAGCTGGTAAAAGATCGCGACGAACTCGCTGCGACCATTGTTAGAAGCGGGGGCTTATTGCGATTTGGCCGCCGGCATTTGCAGCGCATTAACGTACCGCCAGTCCAAAAAGAAAAACGTCCTTTAACGCTTTTCGAAAAGATCATCAGACGACATCTTCTGGAAACCAGCCAGACCGTTTCCAACCCAGTCGCAGGGCAGGGCGCATTCGTGCGGGCGGACTGGCGCTTTATCCATGAGTACTACACGGGCATGTGCGAGCATATGCTGAATGCGGCATTCGAGCGACCGTTGAAGTTGTTCGATCCGGACAACATATTGGTTTTCGAGGACCATACGTCTTATATGCATGTTAGCCCCGCACATCTACGCGGTGGCTTGGTTCCGAACATGGTTGCCATGTGTGCGGCGCAACGTGCTTTTGCGACGACTTACGGTTTACGCATGCACCGTACCCTTACCGACGAAGAAGCCTTGCTCGATGATGGCAGCAACGTCGCTGGAATTTCGCACGCCATGATGGCTGAACACTATGCTCTGCCGGGACAAGTCGTCGTGGGCACCGACTCGCACACGCCGCATAGCGGTGCATTAGGCTGCGTGGCATTTGGGGTAGGCACCACGGATATGGCGAATGCGTTTATGACGGGCGCGACTCGCATGACTATGCCCGAGGTCTTGCTTATCGACCTGCAAGGTACATTGCCAGCCAGTGTTACGGCCAAGGATATTGTCTTGCATCTGCTGGCTCAGCCTGCGATTCGTAATGGGGAAGGCGTCGGCAAGGTTTTTGAGTTTGCCGGGCCAGCGGTGCAGTCCTTATCCATCGACGAGCGCGCGACGCTTACGAACATGGTTGCCGAACTGGGCGGTTTCACGGGCATTGTCGCGCCGGATGACAAGACGCGGGCGTTCATCCGCGAGCGTCGCGGTGTGGATTTTCATCTGGAACCTTGGATGCACAGCGATAAAGGCGCGCATTATGCTGGTGTGGTCAGTATCGATTGCGCGACACTGTCGCCCTTTGTGGCACGGCCAGGCGATCCCGGCAATGGCTTGCCACTAAGCGAACTCGATCAGCGCGTTATGGTCGATATTGCCTACGGCGGCTCATGTACCGGCGGGAAGCGGGCAGACTTCGATCTGTATCATCAGGTGCTGTCCTGGGCGCTTGAACATCATATGACGGTGCCTGAACATGTCGAGCTTTATCTGCAATACGGTACAACTGCAGTACGTGATTACTGCGTCGAGCGTGGTTACGATCGTGTCTTCAAGACGATAGGGGCCCGCATATTGCAACCATCTTGCGGCGCCTGTGCGAACTGCGGGCCTGGCGTCTCGACCGGGCCTGAGCAGGTGACGGTAAGCGCCATTAATCGCAATTTCCCCGGCCGTTCAGGGCCGGGGCAAGTCTGGCTGGCCAGTCCATCTACGGTTGCCGCCAGTGCCCTGGCGGGTGAACTGATGTCTTTTGAAGACTTGATGCGCCGTGCCGAATAACTAAAACGGGGTTACATCGTCATGTTCTTAGGCAGCCAGGTGACGATTTCCGGTACGGTGTAGACCAATAATACGCCGACTATCATCAGCAAGAACATAGGAAAAGATACCCGCGCCAGATACGGCAGTTCCTTTTTGGTCATACCTGAGAGCACGAACAAGTTGAACCCCACAGGCGGGGTAATTTGCGCCATTTCAATGACAAAGACCAGGAAAATACCAAACCATATCAAGTCGATGCCAGCCGCGGTGACGGTGGGCAACAGCACCCCCATGGTCAGTACGACTATCGATATGCCGTCCAGGAAACATCCCAGGACGATGAAAAAGACCATCAGCGCCACGATGAGGCCGAATTGCGACAACCCCAGCGATGCTATCCATTCGGCAAGCGCCCGCGGCAGGCCGATATAGCCCATAGACAGGGTAAGGAACTGCGCGCCGGCAAGGATGAGTGCAATCATGCAATACAGCCTGGTTGCCCCCATCAGGGATTCTTTGAATACCGCCCAGTTCAGCGAACCTTGGGTCAGCGATAATATCAATGCTCCCAGCACGCCCACCGCCGCCGCTTCTGTAGCGGTTGCAAAGCCTGTGTAAATCGAACTGAGTACGATGGCAATAAGGATGACAACGGGTATCAGGTGGCGGGATTCATAGATTTTTTGGACGAAGGTCAATGGCTTATCGGCGTGCGGTATCTGGTTCGGGTGCAGCAGCGACCAGATGGCGATATAGCCCATGAAAAGGCCGGCGAGCAATATGCCGGGAAAAATTCCCGCGATAAAAAGCTTGGAAATCGACACGTCCGCAGATACGCCGTACACAATCATGATGATGGACGGAGGGATGAGCAGGCCCAGTGTGCCAGCACCAGCCAGCGTACCGATGATCATGTCTTGCGGGTAACCCCGACGGGTAAGTTCCGGTATGGTCATTTTCCCTATGGTCGCGCAAGTGGCAGCCGACGAACCCGAAACAGCGGCAAAAATCGCGCAGCCGACCACATTGGTGTGCAGAAGACGACCCGGAATGCGATCCAGCCAAGGTGCCAGTCCTTTAAAAAGATCTTGTGAAAGTCGTGAGCGGAACAGGATTTCACCCATCCAGAGGAATAAAGGCAAGGCCGTCAGTGTCCAGCTGGAGGAGGCCCCCCAGATGGTGATGGCCATGGCATCGCCGGCAGGGCGGTTGGAGAACAGCTCCATTCCCAGCCAGGCTGCACCTGCCAGCGTAAGGCCTACCCACACACCACCAGCCAGGAATCCGAAAATGGACAGGACCAATAGCGAAATTATTAGCGCTTCATTCATAACGTGCTTCTTCTTCGCTGTGCTTTGCTTCAGGAATGCCGCGTATGCGCCGTATGGTTTCGTCGAGCACGGCAATAAAAAAGATTAGTGTGCCTACGGCCATGGCGATTTGCGGAATCCATAGAGGCGTGGCGTCGTCGCCGGTTGAAATGTCGTTATAGGAAAAAGAGTCCAGAACCAGTTTTCCGCTAAACCAGCACAGGTTGCCGGTGATGGCGCAGGCAATCAGCAGGGCGACGATATCGAGCCGCATGCGTCCTTTGGATGGCAACGCCGACAGCACCAGCGTGACGCGTATGTGCTCTCCGCTTTTGAAGGTATGGGCCAGGGCAAGAAAGCCGGCGGCAGCCATGGAGTAGCCGGCGTATGCATCAAGCCCTCCGATGTGCACTCCCAATTGGCGGGTAGCAATGGCCATGACCACCGCTACCAGTACGCCAACCATGAAGATAGCCGCCAGCGCGCCCGATACCAGGTAAAGATTATCGAGAAAACGGCGCATGCTTATTTATCTGCCCGGAAGGTATCAATGACTTTCTGACCGTCGGGGCCTGCTTTTTGAAGCCATTCAGCCAGCATCGTATCGCCGACCTTGTCCATGCCTTGCATTAGTTCAGGCGAAGGTTTGATGATCTCCATGCCGTTCTTGGCCAGGTTGTCCAGATACCATTGGGTCTTTTCTTTGGACAATGCCCAACCGCGTTTTTCCGCTTCTGCGCTAGCCTGGAGCAAGGCTTTCTTGTTGCTCTCGCTTAATGCGTCAAAAGCTTTCTTGTTGACGATAACGGCATTCTTGGGCAGCCATGCCTGGGTGTCGTAGAACTTCTTGATGTATTCGTACGTTTTTGTGTCCCAGCCAGTGGAACCCGATGTCATGAAGGCATTGACTACACCTGTCGCCATAGCCTGTGCCAGTTCGGATTGCTGGATGGTGACGGGTTGCGCACCGACGAGCTCCGCAATGCGCGCAGTAACCGGGCTGTAGGCGCGCCACTTGACGCCTTTCAGGTCGTCCACCGACTTGATGTCCTTATTTGCGAAGATGCCCTGAGGAGGCCAGGCAACGGTGTAAAGCGACATCATGCCCTGTGATCCCAGCTTCTTGTTCAAAAGATCTTTTTGGGCTTGGTAGAGCTTCCAGGCGGCATCGTAGCCGGTCGCCAGAAAAGGCAGACCGTCGAGCGCGTACACGGGATCTTCGTTGGCAAAATTGGTCAGTAGAATTTCGCCGATCTGGGCCTGGTTGCCTTGTACCGCACGTTTGATTTCAGGCGCCTTGTATAACGATGCATTGTTATGCAAGGTGATCTGGAAATCGCCACCCGAAAGCTTGTTGACGTCCTTGACGAACTGCTCAAGGTTCTGAGTGTGCAGATTGGATGCCGGATAAGCGCTGGGCAAGTCCCACTTGGTGACTGCCTGTGCATTGAAGGCCATAGCTACGGCGCTTGTCGCCGTCAGTAATGCGAGCGTCTTTTTCATTGGTAGAAATTCCTTTGTTCAAAAAAGCACATGAATACGACATACAAGGGAGCCGATTGTAGTGCTCGATAGCGCTGATTCTGCGTGTTTGAAACCGAATTCAGGGTAATTACTAGGAGTAATGAGCGGATTCCTTTGCGTTCGCGCCAAGAACTGCGTTCTAATCGTTTCCTTTGTACATGGGCGTTGGCCCTTACGTTTTTTTTAGCCAGAAAGTGGAGCACGCATGAAGAAGTGGCAGTTTTGGGTGGATCGTGGGGGTACCTTTACAGACATCGTGGCAGTGGCGCCCGACCGTGGAATTCTGACGCGAAAGCTGCTCTCCGAAAATCCAGAACAATACCGCGATGCGGCAGTGGAAGGGATAAAACGTATACTCAATGTAGCTCCTGGAGGTATAGTGCCAGTCGAGCAGATAGAGTGCGTCAAGATGGGTACCACAGTTGCGACGAACGCCTTGCTTGAACGTAAGGGCGAACGTACTGTGTTGGTTACCACCGCCGGATTCCGGGATGCCTTGCGTATTGCATACCAAAACCGTCCGCGTTTGTTCGACCGCCATGTCGTGCTGCCGGAGATGCTGTACGAAAGTGTCATCGAGGTCGACGAGCGGTTGGATGCGCAAGGCCAGGTATTGAAGACGCCTGACCTTGTCGCGCTGCACCAGCAACTGGCAGCCGCTTATGAACGGGGCGTTAGGACCATTGCTGTGGTGTTGATGCATGCCTGGATTCGCGGTGATCACGAAGTGCTGGTAGCTCAATTGGCACGCGATATCGGATTTACGCAGGTGTCGGTATCGCACGAAGTCAGTCCGCTGATCAAGTTTGTTTCGCGCGGCGATACAACGGTGGTCGACGCCTATCTGTCTCCGATATTGCAACGTTACGTTGAACAGGTAGCCCTCGAGTTGCCCGGCGTGCCTTTGCTGTTCATGCAGTCCAGCGGCGGACTGACGCATGCCGGTGGTTTTCGCGGTAAAGACGCCATTCTGTCGGGTCCGGCCGGTGGCATTGTTGGCATGGCCCGCACCAGTGAGCGCGCAGGCTTTCATAAAATCATCGGATTCGATATGGGAGGAACATCGACCGATGTCTCTCATTACGCCGGCGAGTTCGAGCGCGAGTTCGAAACCCAGGTGGCAGGTGTGCGAATGCGTGCGCCAATGATGAGTATCAACACGGTTGCCGCTGGCGGGGGCTCAATTCTGCATTTCGACGGCGCAAGACTGCGCGTCGGGCCCGACTCCGCGGGAGCGAATCCGGGGCCGGCGTGCTACCGCCGGGGCGGCCCTTTGGCAGTCACGGATTGCAATGTCATGTTGGGCAAGATTCAACCCGATTTTTTCCCTCGGGTGTTCGGTCCGAAAGCCGATCAGCCGCTTGATGCCGATACCGTGCAACAACAATTCAAGCAATTGGCCATAGAAGTGAATCAGGCCACGGGATTGAATATGAGTGCCGAGAGTCTGGCAGAAGGCTTTCTGTCTATCGCTGTCGGCAATATGGCTGAAGCTATCAAGCGTATCTCGGTTCAGCAGGGGCATGACGTCACTACTTATGCCTTGACTGTCTTTGGCGGGGCGGGAGGACAGCATGCTTGCCTGGTCGCCGATGCCCTGGGCATGACCAGCATTTTTTCCCATCCTTATGGCGGCGTGTTGTCGGCTTATGGCATGGGCCTGGCCGACCAGATCGAAATACGTCAGCAGACCGTAGAACAGCCCCTGGAATCCGGACTGTTGCCCAATTTGGAAGCGCAGCGCTTGCAGCTTGCCGAACAAGCTATCCAAGGCCTGGGCGAACAACATGGTGAGCATGGTCCGGTGCGCAGCGTGTGCCGCCTTCATTTGAAATATGAAGGCACCGATACGGCGCTGGATGTGGTGTTGTCGGATTCGATTGCTGCCATGCAAAAGGAATTCGAGCAGGGCTATCGACAGCGCTATTCGTTCCTCATGCCCGGCAGGCGTCTGATCGTGGAGTCGATCTCTCTGGAGGCCAGCCTTGCTGGCGATCAGATCGAAGAGGCGCCCGCACCCGCGGCGGATCGGCAGGGGCCGGTACAAACCAAGGCCATGCGCCCTATGTTCACTGCAGGCCAGTGGCGAGACACACCGGTTTATGACCGCGCCGACTTGCAGGCTAATGATGTGCTGGATGGACCGGCGATTATCTGCGAGCCCAACCAGACCCTGGTAATAGAGCCGGAATGGCAGGCCAGGCTAGACGTGCGCAACCATTGGGTACTGACGCGCCGGCGGCCGTTGACGGGGCAAATGGACGTGACCTCGCAAGTCAATCCCATCATGCTGGAGGTCTTCAATAATTTATTCATGTCGATCGCAGATCAGATGGGCGTGCGTCTTCAAAATACGGCTTATTCCGTCAACATCAAGGAGCGACTGGATTTTTCCTGCGCCATTTTTGATGTGCACGGGAACTTGATTGCCAATGCGCCACATATGCCGGTACACCTGGGTTCCATGAGCGAGTCCATCAAAACGGTCATGCGTGAGAATGCTGGCCGCATGCAGCCCGGCGACGCCTACGTAGTTAACGATCCCTATCATGGCGGCACACATTTGCCTGACGTCACGGTGATCACACCGGTTTTCGACAGAGCAGGTAAAAACATTCTGTTCTTTGTGGGGTCTCGCGGACACCATGCGGATATTGGCGGACTGACGCCGGGTTCCATGCCGCCGAACTCCAAGACGGTGGAAGACGAAGGTGTGTTGTTTACCAATTTTCAATTGGTGGGCAACGGCGTATTTCGCGAAACCGAGGCGCGTGCCATATTGGGTTCGGGGAAATGGCCGGCTCGCAATCCGGACCAGAACCTGGCCGATATGCGGGCGCAAATCGCCGCCAACGAAAAGGGCGTACGTGAACTGCTGAATATGTGCGACCAGTTTGGTTTGGACGTTGTCGCTGCCTACATGCAGCACGTGCAAGACAACGCCGAAGAGGCGGTGCGCAAGGTCATTACGCACCTGAGAGACGGTCAGTTTGATTATGCGCTGGACAATGGCGCGCATATCAAAGTGGCGATCAAAGTCAACCAGGAGGACCGCAGCGCGATCGTCGATTTCACCGGAACGTCCGATCAACTGGACAATAATTTCAATGCGCCGGCATCCATCGCGGTTGCGGCAGTATTGTATGTATTCAGGACCCTGGTTGATGACGAGATCCCTTTGAATGCGGGTTGCCTGAAGCCGCTGGAAATCATCGTGCCGCAAGGCTCCATGCTCAAGCCCAACCCTCCCGCTGCCGTGGTCGCCGGCAATGTGGAAACCTCTATGTGCATCGTGAACGCGCTATATGGTGCGCTGGGGGTTTTGGCGGCAAGCCAGGGAAGCATGAACAACTTCACCTTCGGGAATCATCAATATCAGTATTACGAAACCATTGCCGGGGGCACGGGCGCCGGGCCTGAGCGTATCGGTGTGCCATTCGACGAGGCGGGTGGTTTTGACGGTACTTCGGTAGTACAGGCGCATATGACCAATTCCCGTTTGACCGACCCCGAGGTGTTGGAGCTGCGGTTCCCGGTCAGGCTCGAATCCTACGAGATCCGTCAAGGCTCGGGCGGGGCGGGGCATTGGCGGGGCGGAGACGGTGGCGTTCGTAAAGTCCGGTTTCTTGAACCCATGACGGCAGCAATTTTGTCCAATAACCGTGTCTATCCTCCTTTTGGCCTTGCGGGCGGCCAAACGGGTATGTTGGGTTCCAATTACGTTGAACGGGCCGATGGATCAATAACGCCGCTAGGCCCCCAAGACAGCACCGAACTTGCCGCGGGAGATGTCTTTGTCGTTGAAACGCCAGGAGGCGGTGGCTACGGTGCAAAAGCGAGCTAGTCAATGCTAGTGTTGGCGGTATTGTTTGTTTTTATCTGGTCCACTGGTTTCATTGTGGGAAAGGCGATAGTGCCTTACGCCGATCCCACGTTGTTTCTACTGGTGCGAACCATTATTGCCGCCATCTTGTTTACAGGCATAGCGCTTTATGTGCGGGTTCCCTGGCCCGCATGGCGCCAGGTACCCAAGCATTTGCTGGCTGGCATATTGCTTCAGGGCTTGTACTTATCCGGTACATACTGGGCTATTGCGGGGGGCCTACCGCCTGCAATCATGGCGCTCATTGGCGCATTGCAGCCACTCATGACCGCCTTTTTTGCAATGCCCATCTTGAAAGAGGTTCCAACCCGCAAAGTATGGCTCGGCCTTGTGTTAGGCTTGCTGGGTGTTTTTCTGGTGATACAGCCCAACCTAGCCCGAGGTGGCCAAGATTCTTTCTCTATAGCCGTACTCCTGATTGCGCTGCTTGCCGTGCTGTCGATCACGTTCGGCACCATACTGCAAAAGACGTCAATATCAGCCGTCGATATACGCGTATCGGCCGCATTGCAAAATATTGGCACGGTATTCTTTACCGGCCTGTTTGTCTGGATACTGGGGGAAAGTCGCTGGGTATGGTCAGGCCAATTGTGGGCGTCTTTGCTTTGGGCTGCATTTGTTTTGTCAGGGGTCGGGGCCTTGTTGCTGGTCTGGATAGTACGGCGGGGGCAGGCCGCGACGGCGTCTTCGCTGATGTTCCTGGCGCCACCGCTTGCGGCTGTCGAGGCTTATTTTTTATTTGGCGACCGTTTGACGCCTATCCAGCTATTTGGGTTTGTCATCGCGGTGGCCGGGGTTCTGGTGTGTAATTGGCGACGCCGGTAATGAAAAGAGAGTTTTCCATGCGAATATTCGCACCATTAATGTGTGTTGCGGTACTGACCTGGCCGGCTGCGGCTACTGCCCAGGGCTATATAAGCCGTTTGTTGAATAAGCCAGTGCCGGGCGGTGTGGCGGTGGTCGCTTTGGGCCAGGCGCCGCAAGCGCCTCGGGCGTTTCTTGACGATAACAGGGTCATGGTGCTGCGTGATAGCGATCAGCAATGGATAGCCGTGGTGGGCATAGACCTTAAGACACCCAAAGGAAAGCAAACCTTGACGGTGCAAGATGCAACGGGGTCGCGCCAGACAGGGTTCAATGTAGGTAGTAAAGACTACAAGGCTCAGCACATTACCTTGAAGAATAAAAGCCAGGTCAATCCAGATCCCGAGCAAACGCGTCGTTTCGAACGTGAATACAAAGAGCAGATCCAGGCATACAGCCAATATCGAGAAGTGATCCCCAGCAATGTGTCGCTGGATAAACCGGTAAATGGCCGTTTATCCAGCCCATTCGGGCTGCGTCGTTTTTTTAATGGCGAAGAACGCAATGCGCATTCAGGCCTTGATTTTGCGGTTCCGCAAGGTACGCCGATAAAGGCGCCTGCCGATGGTGTGGTTACTATCGTGGCCGATTATTTTTTCAATGGCAAAACAGTCTTCGTGGATCACGGCCAAGGTTTTATCAGTATGTACTGTCATTTATCGGAATTCATGGTCAAGAAAGGCGATGAGGTAAAGCGGGGCCAGGTCATTGCCAAAGTTGGGGCGACAGGCCGTGCAACCGGGCCGCACCTGCACTGGAATATTAGTCTGAACAATGCACGTGTCGACCCCGCCATTTTTATCAACGCCTTCAAACCTTGATGCAGTATGCGCACTCCTTTTCTTCGAGGCCTGTTCGATAGCTTGTCTATAGCAGTCGGCTATGTGCCGGTAGCGATTTCGTTCGGTTTGGCAGCGGTCTATGCCGATATCTCACCGTGGCTCGCTGTTTTGGTGTCAATACTGGTCTATGCGGGGGCCAGCCAGTTCATCCTTGTCAGTCTCATGGCGAGTGGGGGCTCTGCCCTAAGCATCGTGGGCATTGTATTGCTGATGAACTTGCGGCACTTGTTTTATGGCCCGGCTTTGATTGGCAAGCTAGGTCCGCGGCAGCGACGTTTGCCCATGTTTGTGTTGGCGGCAGGTCTGACAGACGAGGTGTTTGCGACTTCTATCAGCAAACTGGCTCGGCAACCAGCCGCTGAGCGTGAGCCGTGGTACGTCGGTTTACAGTTGGGTGCTTACCTTTCCTGGGTGGGAGGCACAGCGATCGGCGCTTTTTTCGGGCATGACTGGGTGCAGGGGTCGCCAATTTTATTGCAGACACTGGGGTTTGTATTGCCCGCGCTTTTCTTTGCATTATTACTGGAGATTCGGCAGATTGTGCCTGGGTATGTGTTGGCGGGAGCTTGCGTGGCTACTTTGCTAAGCCTTGTCGCATTACCCGCTTACGGCGCTATTGTCGTAGGCATGCTGGTTGGTGCATTGTTGGGCGGTCGTAAGGCTTAAAGGCAAAGAATCAAAGAAAATGACAAATTCAACATTATTGTGGGTAATCGCCTTAAGCGGCGCTGGGACATTTCTTATTCGTCTCCTGCCTATGCTGTGGCAGGAAAAAGGTGTGAAAAGCGCCTGGAGCCGTGGCGGCCTTCGCAATGCCCTGGATGCAATTGGCCCTTCGGCGATTGTCGCATTGCTGGTGGTGTCGTTCTGGGGCATGCTTGCTCCCAGCCCCTCGCTACACAATGGCTTGCCAATTGTTATTGGGCTGGCAGGCGTCGTGCTGGGTAAAAGACTGCTGGGAACTATTGCGTGGGCGACACTAAGCGGTGTCCTGGCTTACGGCCTGACCTTATGGGGGCTGACGCTTGTCAGCCTTTAAGGCGCACTATTTTTTGAACCTGCGGCACGTGGCGAATGGCACGTATGACTTGCGCCAGGTGCTTGCGGCTATCAACCTGTACGGTCAAATGTAATAGGCCGGTGGATGCGGCGTCATCCTGCATCGTAAGGTGCATGATGTTTGAATCTGCTTCAGTAATCTCTGCCGCCAACCGGCCCAGCACGCCACGCTCGTTGACAACGGTAACATCCAGCCGTGTCGACAAGTGTCTTGCCGTGTTGCTGTCCCAGAGAACAGGAATCCAGCGTTCCGGCTCGCGGGCGCGTTGGCGCTGCGCCACGGCGCATTCTTCCATGTGCACGACAAGACCATGCCCCAGGCGAATACCGCCAATGATGGCGTCACCTGGCAGCGGACCGCAGCACGGGGCCAACTGCACCGCCTGGCCTTCATTGCCGTGAATCAGAATAGGGGCGCTGGTGGCAGACGCAATTTCATCGAATGCTGCAGCCGTCGTAGCCAGCAGCGCATTCTCGGGCGCGAAACGACGAGCCACTACCGCTGCCAAGCGCTTGCCCAGGCCTATATCGGCCAGGATTTCTTCGCGAGTGGCGGCGCCGGAGCTTTTGGCCAATTTTTCCCAGTCAGGGTCGTCATCGGCCGGATGCGGCAGGTGGAGCTGGTCGAAAGCCTGGTTCAACAAGCGCTGGCCGAAGGCCACGGATTCTTCCAGCTTTACCGTACGCAAGTAATGCCGGATTTCAGAACGAGCCCGGCCTGTGCGCACATAATTGAGCCACTGGGCGCTTGGCCGCGACGCCGGCGAAGTAATGATTTCAACAGAGTCGCCGCTTTTGAGTTCGGTGCGCAGTGGCGCGAACTCGCCATTGATTTTGGAGGCGACTGCCTGATTGCCGATATCGGTGTGGATGGTATAGGCAAAATCCACCGGCGTTGCGCCTTTGGGCAGCGACAATATCTTGCCCTGCGGCGTGAAAACATAAACGGCATCGGGGAAAAGGTCGACCTTTACGTGTTCCAGAAACTCGCCTGAGTCGCCCGTCTGGCTCTGGATGTCCAATAAGGACTGTAGCCATTGGTGGGTGCGTTTCTGCAAGTCGTTAAGCGTAACGTTTTCTTCCTTGTACAGCCAATGCGACGCCACGCCTTCTTCGGCTACGTGATCCATATCGCGTGTGCGAAACTGGAATTCTACGGGGGTGCCGTAAGGGCCCACCAGCGTGGTGTGCAGTGACTGGTAGCCATTAAGCTTGGGGATGGCAATATAGTCTTTGAACTTGCCCGGCACCGGACGATACAGTTGGTGCAGGGTGCCCAACGCCAGATAGCATTCGGGCAGCGTGTGGACTATGACCCGGAACCCGTAGATATCAAGTACTTCTGAAAATGACTTTTTCTGTTCGGTCATTTTCGTATAAATGCTGTAGAGCGATTTTTCGCGGCCACTGACTTCGGCTTCGATCCCCGCGGCGGGGAGTGCAACACGCACGGAGTCGGATATTTTTCCCAGCACTTCACGCCGATTGCCGCGTGCAGCCAGCATGGCCTTGTGCAATACTTGGTAGCGGTTAGGGTGTATCGCCTGGAAGCACAGATCTTGCAGTTCCCGGAAGAGGGCATTGAGACCCAGGCGATGTGCAATAGGGGTGTAGATTTCTAGCGTTTCGCGAGCAATGCGGCGCCGCTTTTCGGGGCTGACAGCGTCCAGCGTGCGCATATTGTGCAGGCGATCGGCCAGCTTGATAAGAATGACGCGTACGTCGCGCGCCATGGCCAGCAGCATCTTGCGAAAGCTTTCTGCTTGCTGTTCGGCTTTGGTGGCGAATTCCAGGCGGTCTAGCTTGGACAAGCCGTCTACGATTTCCGAGACGTCGGCGCCGAATTTTTCGGCCAGTTCTTGCTTCGAGACGTCCTGGTCTTCAATGACGTCATGCAACAGGGCGGCCATCAGGGAGTCTGCATCGAGCTTCCAGCCAGCGCAGATCTCTGTTACCGCGATAGGATGAGAAATGTAGGGTTCGCCGCTGGCCCGGAATTGCCCCAGATGAGCCTGGTCGGCAAACCGATAGGCTTCTTTGACACGTTCTATGTCTTTGGAACTGAGGTAATGGCTGAGGACCTTGGTAAGCGGCGCAAGCGAAGCAATGGTGTTGGGCGGAGTATCGGCGTTTGGAACCGTTGTCGTCTTCCTGGGCTTGCCCCGGCGCAGTCGCGAACCCTTCTTGAGGACAGCGAGAAGCCCGGAGGAAGCACCACGAAGACTAGTAAACGCCATGAGCCTCGCCCCGTGAAATTCAGGTTGGGACTTTACGCAGCATTTCGATACCGGTAACGCCAGCGGCGATTTCGCGTAATGCTGTTACGGTGGGCTTGTCTTTGCTGTCCAGGCGCGGCTCGTGGCCTTGCGCTAGTTCACGCGCGCGATAAGTGGCGGCCAAGGTCAAGTTAAAGCGATTGGGGATTTTTTCCAGGCAGTCTTCGACAGTAATGCGGGCCATGGTTAACCTATATACAAAGAGTTTGGGGAGTGTCAGGCAAGCGTTTTGCTAATGCCTAACTGTGAAAAAAGATCGGCATTGCGTACTGCTTGGGTGCCATAGCGCAAGCGAGTTGCCGCAACAATTTGACCCAGCTGTAGCAATGCCGTGCTAAATTCTTGATTAATAATAACATATTGGCACTCTGACGCGTGCGACATTTCCCCGCCCGCAGCCAGAAGCCGACGAGAAATAACCTGTGGCGCGTCTTGGCCGCGCTGGGTCAAGCGGGACTCGAGCGCCTCAATCGACGGCGGAAGAATGAAAATTCCGACAGCTAAAGGAAAATGCTCACGAACCTGGCGTGCCCCTTGCCAATCGATTTCCAGGAGAACGTCGTGGCCTTGCTGCAAAGCCTCGTCAATCCGGTCTCGCGGTGTACCGTAGAAATTGCCATGCACTTCAGCCCACTCGAGCAGGGCATTCTGGTCGCGCAAGGCCAGGAATTCCTCAGTACTGAGAAAGCGATAGTGTTTGTCGGCCTGTTCGCCGGGGCGTGGTGCGCGAGTGGTGCAGGAAATGGACAGCACCAGGCTGGGGTCATCGGCCAACAAGGCATTGACCAGGCTGGATTTACCGGCCCCGCTAGGCGCCACTACCATGAATATATTGCCGGAAGAAGACGACATGATTATTGATCAGTAACAATTAAGACACGCAAGGATAGCAAATCCTTGGGAGTTTGGCGCGGAACCCGCCGCTTAGCTTACGTTGTCAGCGGGGACTTGCCCCAATTCTTCGAGGGCGTCTGAATAGGTTTGTTGGGTGCCGCATAGAAATACAGCCGCGTCGCCAGGGTTCATGTTGAACGTGATGTCCTGAATTTGTTCGCGGACTTCATCGGGACTGCCTATTGCCGCGACGTGCAAGTCGCTGTCTTCTTCGAATTGTTCCCTGGGTACGAAGTCGGCTACCAGGTTGATGTCGGGAGGGCTAATGACAACATAGGCGCGAAATTGGAGATCTTCGATTGTAACGTCCAGCACAAGGCCGTGTTTGAGTGTTTCAACGATATGACTAAGGGCATTCATGGGAAGGGTGTGTGAGCTTGGCTTGCGTAAACGAAAAGGTGGTGATATTTGCCGGCGGCAAATTTGCCCAGACAACTTTTGATTCTGTCTGGCGCGCTTTCAAGTGCGCACGCCACTTGGGCAAACGCAGATTGTACGTGAATTGAATTGCCACGCCGCCGTCTTGCAGCAGCAGTTGCCACTGTTGCAAGATGGCTCGGGTAATGGGCTCAGGTAACGAGCACAATGGAAGGCTGGACACGATGGCCCTGATTTTCATGCCGGGCGGAAGCAGCAAGCTCAAATCGGCCGCATTGCCGTGAATAACGTCAATATGAGGAAAGCGTTGGCGCAGCCGTTGTACAAACGGACTGGAAAATTCGACCACCTTGAGACGGTCGGGGGCTACGCCATGGTCGAGCAGGGCGCGGGTGATGACGCCTGTTCCACCTCCCAGCTCAATTATCAAGCCATCATCCGATACCGGGACTTGACGGGCCATCTGGCGTGCCAGATACCGGGAACTAGGGCATATAGCGCCAATCGCCCCGGGCCGGTTATAAAGTTCCTGAAAAAACACGCCCGGGGCAATGTTTTTCAGATATTCGGAAACGCGCCGCGCCCGGCCCAAGCTAATACCACGAAGCATCATATGACCTGTGTTGTCCTAGTTTCGTTACATTAACAGGGGACGAAGCAAAGTCAATGTCGAAATGTTAATGGCGATACCACGTTGAAACAGTATGAGCTTGGCGGTTGGTGAACAATGGGCCTTATTTTGCGTGGCAAGACACAGCGTTAAGCTTGCACGAGGGCCTTAAAGTCCAGCGTTGCAATGACGGGAGCATGGTCTGAAGGTTGCTCGTTGGCCCGTGGCGCCTTGTCTATGACGCAGGCGGCGCAATAAGGCCGCAGCGCTTCCGAAAGCAGGACGTGGTCTATACGCAGTCCGGCATTACGGCGAAATGCAAAGCGGCGGTAGTCCCACCAGGTAAAGGATTTTTCTTCTTGCTCAAACTGGCGAAATGCGTCGGTAAAGCCCAGGTCAAGCAGGGCATCAAATGCTTTGCGCTCCGGTTCCGAAACCAGAACATCCCCAACCCACTTCAGTGGATCATGCACGTCCTCATCTTTAGGAGCAACGTTGTAGTCGCCCAGAATGGCCAGTCGAGGATAGCGTTCAAGTTCATCGCGCAGCCAGGACTGCAAAGCGTCGAACCATTTGAGTTTGTATTGGTATTTGTCGCTATCCAGCGACTGGCCGTTCGGGCAATACGCACTGATCACGCGTATATCGCCTATGGGACTGGCCAGGGTTGTCGCGATAATGCGCTGTTGGTGGTCTTCGTAGGCTGGCAGGTTGCGTTGTATGTCGGTTGCAGCCGTGCTGGTAATGACGGCAACCCCATTGTAGGTTTTTTGACCAGCCCAACTTGCGTGGTAGCCAATCTCGGTAAAGGCGTCCAGCGGAAATTTTTCGTCCGCCAACTTGAGCTCTTGCAGGCATAACGCATCGACAGGATTGGCGGCGAGCCAGTCGAGCACTTGGGGTAGGCGGACTTTAAGAGAATTGATATTCCAGGTGGCTAATTTCATGATTTTTATAACTTATTGAGAACTTACGCAGACCCGGAAGGATACCATTAGTGACCTGTCGACATTGCCGATCAGGCAGTGTCGACAGCGTAAGGAAAGGTGGGAGGGCTTTCTTCTTGTTTAGTGGGTGACCGGTTTCATGTCTGGGCGATGCCGGGGATGCCGTTTAGGCTTTTTTCCGGGAAAGGCATACACAGCGCGGCTAACTGGCATATGCACGCGGGTGCGAGCTGAGGTCGATGTCGCGTGATCGCTTGGCGCCTCTGCGGCTTTATGCAGTTCGGGGATGTATTGCCGGTTCTGGCCCAGGCCTAAGCCGGTTTCGGCGTCGGTGGCATCATCGACTTCGTCAACCGTTGGCGAGCAAAGCGTCAGAATGCCAAAGACGACAAGAATCCAGAATATCAAGGTTAACGTAACAGAGAGCAGGCCGTTCAGGCTGCCATAACCAGCCGCTTGCGAGGCATGGATATGAAAGGCGGAAGACACATAGGGGATATTGCCCAGGCCCTCGACAATTAAATTGCCTGGCAAGTAGTAGAAAAACTTGACCGCCGCCCATAGCTCGGCGGGGCTATAGCTGCCATCGCGATTGAAATCGACAACCAGCTTCAGCGATTGGATGTTCATGGCGGCTCCTTGTAAGAAGCTGACACAGCCGTTGCAGCTATGCCAAGTCAGCTTTGAACCCAGTGTTGCGTAATACGCTTATCACTAATCTAGCATCTAGTAACACTATATATCTTGCCATGAATTTATTCAAGATCTTGCAAATCGTCCAGCGTTAGGCACGGCGTCGATCCGCGCCGCTGGACGCACGGTATTTCCGTTTGTCTTCATACATTGCCAGGTCAGCCTCGCGCAAGGTGGCATGCAAGTTGCTTATGTCGTAACACGTGGCGCTGCCAATAGACAGATGGAGCTGCGGCCCCGTATAAAACTGATTGTTCAGTTCAACTAGCTGCCGAATATTATCAATAACTAGCGCGCCTTGCTGTTCGTCGGTGCCAGGCAGCAAAACCGCGAATTCGTCACCGCCGATGCGGGCGGCGCGGAACGATTTTTCAATGGCCTTGGACAGCACTTCTCCGGTGCGCCGTAGCAGGGAATCGCCTGCGGCATGACCCTGGGTGTCGTTAATGATTTTCAGATTATTCAGGTCGACGATAATTACCGTAATAGGGGGGATGCCTTTCCTTTCCAGGCGCTTAATTTCATCGACATAGAAAGAACGGTTCTTCAGGGTCGTCAAGACGTCATGAGTGCCCAGGTATTCAAGATAGGCCTCGGCTTTCTTGCGTGCAGTAATGTCGGTCAGCGCCAGCAAGACCAGTCCCCAATCGTCTTCATAGCCAGGAAAAACGGACAGCTGCAGGTGAATATTCAAAGTGCTGCCGTCCAGGGCGTAATTAACAACCTCGCGCTGGTGAAACAGCCGTCCTTCCCAAAGATCAATCAGCTGTGCATGAAAGCTCGTTAATGTTCGGTCGCGGAATATCTCGGGCAGTCGGGTCAGCAGTTCGGCCTTGTCGGCTGCTTTGAACATTTTGATGGTATATCCATTCACGTCCAGCACCTGGATTTCACTCATGCAGCGCTCGACGAATTCAGGATGCACGTCCATGAAAGTGCGAAAGTCGGTGATGCCTTGCATGCGCAAATCGTCAAGCAAATTCTTAATGCTGCGGAAGTCTTCCACCCACAATGAAACAGGCGCCTGCTCAAAAACACCGCGGGCGTATTGTTCGCTGGCATTTTGCCTTTGTCGCGCCTGTTCGAGCTCTGTGATGTCTTCGACGGTAACCAGGACTCGATCCCAGGGCGATGCGCTGTCCTGAAGCAGGGCTCCTTTCAGCAGGATATCAATTCGACGGCCCGTCAGTGTGTAATTGACGGTCTTGCTTTGAAATGTTGTCTCGCCCGCCCATAGTTGTTCCAGCTCATCAAGGTGACTATTGAACATGTCATCGCGCAGCACTTCATCTAGCCGGGTCGTCAAATCGTCCTGCGTAGCGGCTTCGTAAAGCGCCAGCGTTTCATGGTTGACGCGCAATACCTTGATGCTGGCGGAGCAGGCGGCAACTTGTTGCGGATCGGCCTGAAGAAAGCTGCGTAAATCGGTTACGCCATCAGCTCGCCAGGCATCGAACAACTTGCGAAGGCCACTGTAATCTTCCAGCCATAAAGAACACGGAGCCAGATCGAAAAAGTCAGGCGTATGCGGGTTGAGAGAAGAGGCTTCGTTTGTATTGATGATACCTGCGGCTGGCATAGGAATGGATGGCTTTAAAGAAGAAGGCGATGAGATAGTACGTTAGGAGCTATGGCGTATGCAAAGTGAATATGCCTTATTTAGGGCTATTTTGTTCGCGTGTTTTCTGTGGATTTTAGTCTAAGTCTTTGAGCTGATTGGCTTTATTTTGGAAAGTAGGGTATCCTAGTAGAGTACAGGGGCGCGGGGTGCGCCCCTTGTAATGCATAAAGGAGCGCTAGCATGGCAACAAAACCGACTCAAAAAAAGCAACCTTTTGTAATTGAACCCCTTAACTGGGTAGCGCCTGACGTCGACCGCGACGAATCGGCAAAACGCACCGAAGATGCAAAGCAACCTGTTCCTGCCAAAGAATCGCGCAGCTAGGTTTTAAGCAGCATCCGGATGACGAACGGTAGGAACTTAGTTCCTGCCGTTTTTTTTATACACGGCTTCTATACGTTGATGCACGAACGGCATCGGCACGGTTAATATTCAATATCGAACTCTTACTATCCAGCATTCAGGAGAGCAGTCATGGAAGAAGTTGTTGTTGTCGGAGCATGTCGCACAGCCATAGGCGATTTTGGCGGAGGCCTCAAAGATGTGCCTCCTTGTGACTTGGGCGCCGCTGTCATACGCGCTGTACTAGACCGCAGCAATGTGCCTGCTGCCGATGTCGGGCATGTCGTATTCGGGCACGTCATCAATACTGAAGCCCGGGACATGTATTTGTCGCGGGTGGCCGCCATCAATGCGGGCATTGGCCAGTCAACCCCGGCGTTCAACGTCAATCGTTTGTGCGGGTCCGGACTGCAAGCGATCATTTCTGCGGCCCAGGCGCTCAAACTTGGCGACGCCGAAATCGCGATTGGCGGCGGCGCTGAAAGCATGAGCCGTGCGCCTTATATTGTTCCGTCCCAGCGTTGGGGCGCACGCATGGGCGACAGCGCCATGCTGGACATGATGACCGGCGCGTTGTCAGATCCATTCGAAAAAATTCATATGGGCGTAACTGCCGAAAACGTGGCCGGCAAATACGCGATTTCGCGCGAAGAGCAGGACGCTTTGGCCTTGTCTTCTCACCAGCGCGCCGAGGCGGCCATTGCCCAGGGATACTTCAAGGAACAAATCGTTCCCATCGTCCGCAAGACGCGCAAGGGCGAGGTAGTCTTCGATACCGACGAACATGTGCGCCTGGGTGCCACGCTTGAAGATTTTTCCACGCTCAAGCCTGTTTTCGTCAAAGAAAATGGCACCGTTACGGCTGGTAACGCATCGGGCCTGAATGACGGCGCAGGCGCGGTACTGCTTATGACGGCCAAGGCCGCGCAAGCCCGGGGAATAAAGCCTATGGCCAGACTGGTTGCATATGGCCATGCCGGTGTCGATCCCAAGTACATGGGCATAGGGCCGGTGCCTGCCACCCGTATCGCGCTTGAAAAGGCCGGGATTACTATTGATCAGCTCGATGTCATCGAAGCCAATGAAGCGTTTGCCGCTCAGGCTTGTGCCGTCAGCAAAGAATTAGGGCTAGATGGCAAAAAAGTGAACCCAAATGGCAGCGGCATTGGCCTGGGACATCCCATCGGTGCTACCGGGGCGATCATAACGGTCAAGGCATTGCACGAGCTTGAACGCATTCAGGGTCGTTATGCGCTGGTGACAATGTGCATAGGAGGCGGGCAAGGCATTGCAGCCATTTTCGAACGTGTTTGAAGAAGTGCAGCCCTGGGAAAACGACGAGCCCACGTTATCTGAACTTGGCGGTATCCGGTACCTGCACTTTGGTACCGAATGGGTGCAGGGCGCCATGCGCGTCCGTAAGCCAGAGCAACTAGTCCTGGCCTACACCCAGCAAATGATGGCGTGGCTGCTGTTTCTAGAGCCGACCAAAAGCGATGCGGTTGGCATCATGGGCCTGGGGGCGGGCTCGCTGTTGCGCTACACACTCAAGTACACGTCGGCATCGGTGGAGACTTCAGAATGGAATCCACAGGTTACCGCCATGTGCCGGGCTTATTTCCGCTTGCCTGATTCGCCACGCTCCTTTATCGATCACTCCGATGCCGCCGTCTGGGTCGAAGAGCGCCGTAATATTGGCCGCTATATGGCCCTGATGGTTGATTTGTACGATGCGGGGGCCCAGGGGCCGGTGCGCGACTCCCTTGAGTTTTACCAGGGCTGCTACCGTGCATTGGCTGACGTCGGGATCATGACCGTTAATCTATTTGGCGATCATGCCAGTTTTGCGCCCAATCTTGAAAACATTCACAAGGCATTCAAGGGCCGGATGCTGGAATTGCCTGAAATAGACGCGGGTAATCGGGTGGTGCTGGCCTTCAAAGGCCCAGTGCTGGATATTTCCACTCGGGATTTGCTGGAACGCGCCGATAGGGTGGAAGCGGCATACGGACTGCCCGCAACCCGATGGGCGAAGGCGCTCCTGGCCGGGCGGTATGCTGCAGGCACTATGATTGTCTAGCCATATGCGGCTGGCATCCCTGCACACAGCAAGTGACCCAAATGTGCAGGGATATCCCTTCAAGACAATTCCCGCTTTAACGAGTTAGACTAACGGCCATCCGCGACACGCAACCAGATGGTCGTTAATAATACGTTAAGGAGCTCCCATGAAGTTTAGCAAGTCTGCCAAATTGGCCTTTGGCGCCCTGGCGGTGGCCGGCGCATTCATGCACACGTCGGTATTTGCCCAATCTGTTGCCGTGACATCGATTGTCGAGCACCCAGCACTTGATGCAATTAAAGATGGCGTCCAGGAATCCCTGACCAAGGCCGGTTATACCGAAGCCAAAGGGCTTAAATGGCAATTCCAGACCGCGCAAGGCAATACTGCCATCGCGGCCCAAATAGCGCGCAAGTTCGTCGGCGACAAGCCCGACGTCATCGTGGCTATTGCGACCCCGTCTGCCCAGGCAGTTGTGGCGGCCACTAAAACCATACCCGTAGTTTATTCGGCGGTCACCGACCCAGTCGCCGCTCAGTTGGTCAAATCCATGGAACCTTCCGGCACGAATGTCACCGGCGTATCCGACAGTCTGGCGCTCGAGAAACAAGTCGAGCTCATCAAGAAAGTCGTGCCCGACGCCAAACGGGTTGGCATAGTCTATAACCCGGGCGAGGCCAATTCGGTCGTGGTGGTAAAGCAACTGCGCGAGCTCTTGCCCAAATCCGGCCTGTCGCTGGTCGAGGCAACCGCAGCGCGCACGGTTGATGTCGGCGCAGCGGCGCGCAGCCTGGTGGGCAAGGTCGATGTCATTTACACCAACACCGATAACAACGTCGTGTCCGCCTACGAGGCCCTGGTCAAAGTTGGAAACGATGCCAAGATTCCATTGATCGCCTCTGATACCGACAGTGTCGGGCGCGGCGCTATCGCGGCGCTGGGTGTCAACTATCACAACCTCGGCCTGCAAACCGGCAACCTGGTCATCAAAATATTGAAGGGTCAGCCGGCTGGCGAACTAGCGTCCGAAACCAGCGATAAGCTGGAACTATACGTCAACCGGACAGCAGCCAAGAAGCAGGGCGTCACCCTGACCGACGCGTTCATTAAATCCGCAACCAAGGTTGTCGATTAAAATACTCGCGTTGATGATAAAACAGGTGGGTTGTCGAAAACAGCCCACCTGTTTATTTTTTGCTTATTCTGGCTAGAACATGTCACTTTATTCTTTGTGGGGCGCCCTCGAAATCGGCCTGATCTTCGGGCTGGTTGCACTTGGCGTGCTTATTTCATTCCGAATGCTCAGGTTCCCGGACCTTACGGTAGATGGAAGCTTTCCGCTAGGCGGCGCCACGGCAGCTACGTTGATCAGTGCGGGGATGGACCCGTTCACGTCGACCTTGATAGCTACTTTTGCCGGGGCGATCGCTGGAATGATCACTGGCTGGTTGAATGTGAAGTTGAAGATCATGGATCTGCTCGCCAGCATCCTGATGATGATCGCTTTATATTCGATCAACCTGCGAGTGATGGGCAGGCCTAACGTGCCGCTCATTTCGGAACCCACTGTCTTCACCTTGCTGCAGCCAGAGGGTATCAGCGACTATATCGCGCGTCCGCTGATGCTGCTGGTCCTGCTTATTGCAATCAAGTTTCTTCTGGACTGGTTTTTTTCCACGAAAACCGGCCTGGCCATGAGGGCGACTGGGTCCAACCCGCGCATGGCCCGTTCGCAAGGGGTGGCCACTGGCAGCATGTTGCTCGCAGGCATGGCAATTTCAAACGCGTTGTGCGCCTTGGCGGGTGCATTATTTGCACAGTCACAGGGCGGCGCCGACATCTCCATGGGCATAGGCACCATCGTGATTGGACTGGCCGCCGTGATTGTCGGCGAAAGCATTATGCCGTCACGCAAATTATTCGTCGTAACGCTGGCCGTCATTGTCGGTGCCGTGCTTTATCGTTTCTTTATTGCCTTGGCTCTCAACGCCGACTTTATCGGACTCAAGGCCCAGGACCTGAATCTTGTGACCGCGCTTCTGGTTACCTTTGCTTTGGTGATCCCCTTGATCAAAAAACGCTTGCGCGGCAAGAACGGAGGCCGTTGATATGTTAAGTGCAAAAAACCTGGCCATTACGTTCAATCCCGGTACCGCAATAGAAACCAAAGCCTTGCGTGGCTTGTCGCTGGACATTCCCGCAGGCCAGTTTGTGACCGTCATCGGATCAAACGGGGCCGGCAAGTCAACCTTGCTCAATGCTGTGTCGGGAGACTTGTCGGTCGATAGCGGCGCCATCCTGATCGATAACCAGGACGTGACTCGCCAGCCCGTATGGGAACGCGCCAAACAGGTGGCCCGGGTATTCCAGGATCCCATGGCCGGCACATGCGAAGACCTTACTATCGAAGAAAACATGGCGTTGGCATATAGCCGCGGCAGCAGGCGCGACCTTACCCTTGCAGTAAAGGGCTCAATGCGGGCTGAATTTCGCGAGCGCCTGGCTACGCTGGGTCTGGGTTTGGAAAACCGCCTAAGCGATCGCATCGGCTTGCTGTCTGGCGGTCAACGGCAGGCAGTTAGCCTGCTGATGGCTGCCTTGCGCCCCTCACGGATATTGTTGCTCGACGAACATACGGCCGCGCTGGATCCGCGCACGGCTCAATTCGTGCTTGAGTTGACTACGCGCATCGTTGCTGAAAATCGCCTGACCACAATGATGGTGACTCACAGCATGCGCCAGGCGCTTGATGTTGGCGAGCGCACCGTCATGTTGCACCAGGGAAATGTCGTGCTTGATGTGTCCGGGCCTGAACGCCAGGGGCTGGATGTGCCTGACTTGCTGGTCATGTTCGAGCGCGTGCGCGGTGAGACCATTTCGGATGACGGTTTGTTGCTGGGGTAAAACACCGGCGGCATAGTAGTTGCTGGCAGGGCGTGTATCACGACTTTGCAGGTACCTATGTCCATTGCCGACACTTCCATAACGATAAGAATACTGACCCTGAATGCGCACAAGGGATTTACCTTCTTTAATCGTCGCTTTATTTTGCACGAGCTGCGCGATGCCATACGCGCAACACACGCCGATATCGTTTTTTTGCAAGAAGTATTGGGCGCGCACGAGGTCCACGCCTTGCGCCTCGACGGATGGCCGGAAGTAAGCCAGTACGAATTCCTGGCCGATACTATCTGGAGCGATTTTGCGTACGGGCGCAATGCCGTTTACCCGCAAGGGCATCACGGCAATGCCTTGCTGTCCAAATATCCCATCGTGCACCACGACAATCTTGATATTTCAGTAGGTAAGCACGAAAAAAGGGGCATGCTGCATTGCGTGTTGCGTGTACCAGAGCTCGACACAGACATCCATGTGGTGTGCGTGCATCTGGGCTTGCAGGAAAAGCACCGTAGCAGTCAATTAGCCTGTCTACGTCACTTACTGAAAAGCGACATTCCGCCAGAAGCACCTTTAGTCGTTGCGGGGGATTTCAATGATTGGCGTCAGCAAGGGCAGAAGGCGTTGACCCGTGCCAGTGGATTAAAGGAAGTTTTCGCCGAATCCCTTGGCAAGGTATCACGCACGTTTCCTGCCCGTTTTCCTCTGCTTCGTCTGGACCGTATCTATGTTCGCAATATTGCGCGCTTTGCGCCCATTGCGCTTAAAACACGGCCATGGGTGCATTTATCAGATCATGCGCCGCTTGCCGCCGAGGTGACACTGTGACAGTTACGTGGACATCGGGGAACACGCTTGAACTGCTGGAAAATGGCGAGGATTTTTTTCCGGCTGTCTTCGACGCTATTCGCCAGGCACGGCATAGCGTCATTATCGAGACCTTTATCATTTTCGAAGATAAGGTTGGCAATGAACTTCAGCAGGTGCTCATAGAAGCCGCGACCCGTGGCGTACATATTGAAGTGACTGTGGACGGCTATGGGTCGGCGGACCTTACACCGGGATATATCCAAGCCATGACGTCTGTAGGGATAGGATTTCATCTTTTTGATCCGCGCCCCAGGCGAATGGGCATGCGCACGAACTTGTTCCGTCGCCTGCATCGCAAGATCGTTGTCGTGGACGGTACGCTGGCGTTTGTCGGGGGTATCAATTTTGCCGCAGACCATCTGGCGGACTTTGGGCCGACTGCCAAACAGGACTACGCGATTTCAATCCGGGGGCCATTAGTGGATGACGTTGCACGCCTTGCCCTGGAAGCGCTGACACCCGTGCAACCGCGCATTTCATGGTGGCGACTAGGCAAGCGCGGCACGGCCCAATCCAAGAATAGAGAAGGCGACGACACCCAGGCGGCCCTGGTGTTAAGAGATAACGACAGCCACCAGAACGACATAGAGCTGCACTATCGGGTCGGCATTCGCGCGGCACAGCGCGACATCACCATCGCCAACGCCTATTTTTTCCCCGGTTATCGTTTTCTACGAGATTTGCGCAAGGCGGCGCAAAGGGGAGTGCGTGTGCGCTTGATCCTGCAAGGGGAGCCCGATATGCCCATCGTGCGCACTGCCACAACTATGCTCTACGATTACTTGCTGTCGGCAGGTGTGGAAATCTACGAATATTGCGAACGGCCGCTACACGGAAAAGTCGCTACGGTGGACGGCATATGGTCTACGGTCGGCTCCAGCAACTTGGATCCATTAAGCCTCGCATTGAATCTGGAGGCCAACGTCATGATCCACGATCGTGCGTTCAGCTCACATTTGCAAGAGCGTCTGGATAGCCTGATCACGGATTATTGCCAGCTAATGCAGCGCGCGCCAGTATCGCGGCGAAAGATACAGCGGGTATTCATCGGCGTTTTCATTTTCCATTTTCTGCGGCGCTATCCGGCATGGGCTGGCTGGCTGCCCGCTCGCAAGCCGCTGCTCAAAACGATGTTGCCCGACGTCGAACAAGCAAGCGAAGGTAAACCATGAGCGATTCGCGACAACCGGGTATGCGTGCGTGGTTCAAGCGCCATTGGGCGCTTATTCGCAAAGTACTGATAGGGGCCTTTGTCGTCCTGATATTGACGCTGCTGGGAATGGCCGTCGTTAAGGTGGACTGGAACGAAGTGCTTGAGGCTATGCGCAAATTGCCGAATCAGGCCATATGGATGGCTGCGCTTATCACAGTAGGCAGCTATATCGTTTATAGCAGCTACGAACTATTGGGAAAATGGTACACAGGGCATGGCCTCGCATGGTGGCGGTGCATGATGGTCGGTTTCATCAGCTACGCATTCACAATGAGTATGGGCGCTCCTGTGGGCGGGGTAGGGCTGCGAATGCGCCTCTATGGCAAACAAGGCCTGCAGCAGGGAGAAATCATGCGAGTACTGGGCTTAAGCCTGGTAACGAACTGGATGGGCTATGTTTTGGTGGCCGGTTTTCTATTCGCAGCCGGTGTTGTGCAATTGCCGGAAGAATGGAAATTGGGTATGGGACCTTTCCGCCTGATCGGGGGGCTTATGATGGCGGCTTGTATCGCCTACCTTGGAGTATGCGCATTTTCCTCCCGCCGATCCTGGACGCTATTCGATCATGAGATAGAGTTGCCTCCGATCGGAATGGCGTTGACGCAGATTATTGTGGCCGTGACGAACTGGATGCTTATCGGCCTTGTCATTTATGTGTTGTTGCAACAGCAGATCCCGTATGGGCTGGTGCTGGGAGTTCTGCTCATTAGCGCGATTGCAGGCGCCTTGGCGCATATCCCGGGCGGGCTAGGGGTGATAGAAGCGGTTTTCATTATCCTTCTGGGCGCCGAATTGGGACGCGGGCAGATTTTGGGGGCAATGCTGGTGTATCGCGCTATTTATTATGTATGCCCATTAATTATGGCCGGCACATGGTACTTGGGCACAGAAGTCAAAATGCGAAAACCTGCGCGGCATGCAAATTGCTCGTCAAAATAATCGACGCGGTTCCTCTGGCGCCGCAAGCTTATGAGGAGTAATCATGTCATTGATCATCGCTGCACGTTTTGAAACATTCGCTGCCGCCGAACTTGCCGCTGCTGCGCTCATGCAGGCAGGTGTGACAGAAGATGCTTTGCATACCTTCTTCGTGAATCCTCCGGGCGCCCATGACAGATACCCGTTAGGCGGGGACAGAGCAGCCGATCCGGACTCAGAAGGTGCACCTTACAGCGCAGTGGGCGGCGCAGCCGCTGTTGGCCTGGTTGGCGCATTGGTAGGAGGCGTCATCGCTTTTTCATTCACTGACTCTATGCTTCCGGTAGTCGGTGGCGCTGGCGCCGGGGCTTATATCGGTTCGCTTGCGGGCGCGCTTTATTCATTAGGCAGGGCGCGACCGCGTCGTACGTTAGAGCAGGCTCGAGAAGCCAAAGCTCACGAAGGACGCAAGTCGGGAGTGCTGCTCGCCGTTCATACATCACGTGATCACGAAAAACGCATCGCTGGAATCTTGCGCGACGCGGGCGGACAAGAGGTTGAACGCGCCCAAGGCCGGTGGTTCAACGGGAAATGGGAAGACTTCGACCCGCTCGAGGGGCCTGAGCTGGAAAAAAATATTTAAGCAGAATCGGTGGCGCCCACTCCAATTGATGGGTCGCTCTGGTGCAGTGCCGACGCCGGCGGGGTGGGGTCGCCTGCGCACGCGCTCAATGTACTTACAGCAATTGCGACAATCAGCAGCATCAACATACGAAAAAACGCGGAATGGGCCATGGTGTAATCCTCTATGAAAGATACGCAGATGAATGGAGCAGTCCTGTCCAGCAAGATGCATGCCACTTTCGTGGACTAGAAAAATACCAGGGGGGCAGTGCTTACCCCTATTTCGCTTTATACTCACCCTTTAATAAAAATCACAACGCCAGACATTGCGCATATACAGTGCGCCATGCTGTACAGGAGTTATTGAATGTCGAACCTTCGACTACCTTCCGGGCAACAAGTCCGGATCGTCGTTTTTTCATCGTTATTATTGCTTGCCGCGTGCGGCGACAAATCCCAGCAAGGTGCGCCGGGCGACATGAAAGTACCGGTCAGCGTGGTTACTGTGCAGCCTAAGCCCACTGAAATTCTGGCTCAGCTTCCAGGGCGGGTAGAGGCAATCAAAGATGCGCAGATCCGTGCCCGCGTTACTGGCATTGTGACTGAAATCAATTTCAAGCAGGGCAGCGACGTTACCGACGGCCAATTGCTGTTTACGATAGATCCAGCCCCTTATCGCGCAGTTCGGGCGCAGGCGGCGGCGCAATTGCAGCGTGCGCAGGCTGATGCCAAGAGCGCCCGGCTACTGGCGCAGCGCTATGGCAAGCTGATCAAGGCGAATGCAATTAGCCGACAAGAATTCGACAACGCGACCGCAGCAGCCGGCCAGGCCGATGCCAATGTGGCCGCAGCCAAAGCGACGCTCCAGTCGGCTGACATTGACTTGGGCTATACCAAGGTCGTATCCCCCATTACAGGCCGGATCGGGAAGTCGTTGGTTACTGAAGGGGCTCTGGTCAGCGCCACCGAAGCAACACAATTGGCAACCGTGCAGCAGCTTGATCGTGTTTATGTCGACCTCACCCGTTCCACTACAGAACTTGCTCAATTGCGCCGGGCATTGGCCAGCGGTGTCCTGGAACAGACAGCCGATGGCGAAGCCAAAGCGCAAGTGATCCTGGAAGATGGATCCAATTACGATACGGAGGGCAAACTATTGTTTTCCGGCGTAACAGTCGACCCGACGACGGGCCAGGTCAATTTGCGCGCTGAATTCCCCAACCCGGATCAAATTCTGTTGCCAGGTATGTATGTACGGGTGCGCCTGCAACAGGGCATCGACGAGAAAGCATTGCTGGTTCCGCAACAGGCGGTGCAGCGTACCGCTGATGGTCTCAGCAGCCTTATGCTGGTAAAAGATGGCAAGGTTCATGTGTCGCCGGTTTCGCTCGGCTCGGGTGTTGATGGTAAGTGGATCATCACCAAAGGCTTGAGCGCTGGCGACGTGGTCATCGTCGAGGGCTTCCAGAAAATACGGCCTGGCGCGGCAGTACAACCCATCCCCTGGCAAGAGCACGCCGCGGGCGATAAGCCAGCCTCATCGGCAGATGAAAAAGCCGAATCGGCGGAGAAGCCAGCAGACAAGGCGACTTCGCCCGAGCCAGCGGCCAAGAGCTGAAAAATCACTTATGCAGGCTGCCGTGGCAGCCTGCATCGTTAACTGCTTTTAGAGTGAGCACGCATGTCGCAGTTTTTTATCGAAAGGCCGGTTTTTGCCTGGGTAATTGCCTTGGCAATTACTTTGGCAGGTTTGTTAGCCATTCCCAACATGCCGGTTTCGCAGTACCCCGAGGTAGCCCCGCCCGCCATTAGCATTCAGGCGACATATCCCGGTGCTTCCGCCAAGGACGTCGCCAACTCGGTTTCCAGCGTTATCGAGAACGAGCTGAACGGTGCCACAGGCCTGTTGTATTACGAGTCGGTCAGCGACTCCTACGGCGGCGCGGAAATTACCGCTACCTTTGCGCCTGGAACCGATCCGGATATGGCCCAGGTTGACGTCCAGAATCGGATCTCTAACGTTACCGCCAAGCTGCCCGGCGCAGTAACACAGCAAGGCCTGACAGTCAGTAAAAGCAATGCCAGCTTCTTGTTGGTAGCGGCTCTCTCGTCGACAGACGGTTCGTTAGATCAGGTGGCGTTGGCCGACTACATTACACGCAATATCCAGAACTCGATTTCGCGCGTTCCTGGCGTCGGAAAATTTCAGCTGTTCGCAGCGCCGCGCGCCATGCGGGTATGGGTCGATCCCGACAAGCTTACCGGTTATAAACTGAGCATGGCAGAAGTCAATGCAGCCATTGCGCAGCAGAACGTATTAATTTCTGCGGGTATTATCGGTTCTCCACCGAACCCGAGCGACCAACGGGTTACTGCGCCCATCGTGGTTAATGGCGAACTTACGACGGTTGCCGACTTCGAAAACGTGGTCCTGCGGTCCAACGTCGACGGATCCAGCGTGCGCGTTCGCGACATAGGGCGTGTTGAAGTCGGTGCCGACAACTATCAGTTCGGTGCACGTTTGAACGGCAAGCCGACAGCGGCGTTTGCTATTTCCCTGGCAACCAATGCCAACGCTTTGTCCACTGCGGCAGGGGTCAAAGAACGCATGGAAGAACTGTCCCAGTTCTTCCCTGGCAATATCACTTATTCCATTCCTTACGACACAACCCCCTACGTACAGATATCAATCGAACAAGTCGTCCACACCCTGCTGGAAGCGATGGTGCTGGTGTTTATCGTGATGTTCATTTTCTTACAGAACGTTCGATATACATTGATACCTGCACTGGTGGTTCCTATTGCCATTTTGGGCGCTTTTGCGGTCATGCTCACCCTGGGCTTTTCCATTAACGTACTGACCATGTTTGCCATGGTTCTGGCTATCGGTATTCTTGTCGATGATGCCATTGTGGTGGTGGAAAACGTTGAACGGATTATGGTGGAAGAGGGCTTGTCACCTAAAGAAGCTACCAAGAAAGCCATGCCGCAGATTAGTGGAGCGGTAGTAGGGATGACGCTGGTTCTGGCCACGGTATTTTTGCCACTGGCCTTCATGAGTGGTTCCGTCGGCATCATTTACCAGCAGTTTTCCGTCGCCATGGCAGTATCTATTCTGTTTTCAGGCTTCCTGGCATTGACTTTCACGCCCGCTTTGTGCGCGACGATACTAAAGCCCATACCCAAAGGCCATCACGAATCCAAGAAGGGGTTTTTCGGATGGTTCAACCGTTCGTTCGATCGTGTGACCAACCATTATGAAGGCTGGGTTGGACGCAGCCTGAAACGCGGCGGGCGCATGATGATCGTTTATCTGATCCTGCTGTTGGCGCTGGGCTGGATGTATATGCGCCTGCCTACGTCTTTCCTGCCTGAAGAAGACCAGGGCTATGTCATTGTAAATATGGAGTTGCCATCCGGATCCACCAGCAATCGTACGCTGGAGACGATCGAAAAGGTCGAAGACTATTTCAGCAAACAGCCACAAACGCAGAATATTGTGACGGTGCAGGGCTTCAGCTTTAACGGCAATGGGTTGAACTCGGCGATAGCCTTCGTTCCTTTGAAAGATTTTTCAGAGCGGCCAGGCAAGGAAAACTCCGCACAAACTGTGTCAGCAAAAGCGACGCAGAATTTGCTGTTCGGACTTCCCGACTCTATGGTTTTCGCTATTGTTCCCCCGGCGATTTCTTCGTTGGGTAATGCATCGGGCTTTGATATGCGCCTGCAGGATCGCGGTGGCCAAGGCCATGACGCATTGATGGCGGCCACACAGCAACTCCTGATGTTGGCCATGAAAAATCCAGTGCTGTCCGACACTCGTATTACCGGTCTCGGGCCGGGTTCGGAGCTCAGCCTGACCATTGATCGCCAGAAAGCGGCGGCCCTTGGGGTCGACTTCGCTGAAGTCGCTACGCTTATTTCAACGGCTTTGGGCTCTTCGTATGTAGCGAAATTCCCGAACATGGGATGGATGCAGAACGTTTGGGTCCAGGCTGAGCAAAAGCACCGCATGAATACCGATGACATCATGAAACTCAATGCTCGCAACAGCAAAGGGGAAATGGTGCCCTTGTCGTCATTTGTGAAGGTCGATTGGGAACAAGGCCCAGTCCAGGTGGTCCGCTACAACAGCTACGAGTCGATCCGCCTGGGCGGTACTGCCGCCCCGGGTTACTCCACCGGTCAAGCGATGGCTGCCATGGAAGAAATAGTGGCCCAGTTGCCGCAAGGTTTCAGCTATGAATGGACAGGACTTTCCTACCAAGAGAAGCAAGCAGGCAGCCAATCTATCATCCTGATGGGACTGGCCATGCTGGTCGTCTTCATGTTGCTTTCCGCGCTGTATGAAAGCTGGGCTATTCCTTTGTCGGTCATGCTGATGGTTCCGCTGGGAATGCTGGGTGCGGTAGGGCTCGTGTCGGCGCTGGGCATGTCCAATGATGTGTACTTCCAGGTCGGGATGATTACCGTGATCGGCCTGGCGGCCAAGAACGCCATTCTGATCGTCGAGTTCGCTAAAGATACATACGCTCAAGGGGGAAGCATTATCGATGCGACGATTGAAGCGGCACGCTTGCGATTCCGGCCTATTCTGATGACTTCGTTCGCCTTCATTCTGGGCGTGGTGCCGTTGGCCATAGCCACCGGCGCAGGTTCGGCCAGCCAGAACGCTGTTGGCCTGGGTGTATTGGGCGGCATGTTGGCGGCTACGCCCTTGGCCATGCTGTTCGTTCCTACCTTCTTTGTCGTGGTATTAACATTGTTCAAGACCAAGCCTAAGCTTTCAGGGGCTCATGCGCCGCTGACTACCGTTCATCATGGCGCTCCCGCCGACCAGGCGGGCCACTCTCCTAAAGACGGAGGGCAGGCATAATGCAAGGGATCTTTAAAAGGGCAAGCTTGCCCCTAATCGTTACCCTGGCGCTTGCCGGATGTTCGCTGGCGCCGAAGTACGAGCGTCCTGCGGCACCGGTACCAGCGCAGTATCCCGCGCAAGTCGGGCCTCTCAACAGTAACGTTGCACCGGTTTCTGGCGTGAGCTATAGCGCCGACTTGGGCTGGAGCGAATTTTTCACTGATCCCCAGCTTCGGGCGCTCATCGCGTTATCGCTAGCCAATAATCGCGATATGCGTGTGGCAGTCGAGCGTGTGGAAGAGGCCAGGGCGCAATACGGCATTGCCCAGAGCGATCGCTTGCCTACCTTTGGCATAGGCGGCAACGCTCAAATTACTCGAAACCCTGAAGCCCTGCGGGTAAACGGCGCTGAGTCTGATAGTGTGACGCGCTATTACCAAGCCGGCGTCGGCATGACTGCGTTCGAACTGGATTTTTTCGGTCGTATCAAGAACCTGAGCGAAGCAGCTTATCAGCAATACCTCGCTACAGAGCAGGCTAGACGTACGGTACATATCAATCTGGTCGCGCAAGTCGCCGAGGCGTATTTTCGACTACGCACTGCGCAGCAACTAGAAATTCTGGCGGAAAAAACGCTGCAGTCCCGCCAGAATACCTATTCACTGGCCAAGGCGCGCTTTGACGCAGGTGTGGCATCAGCATTGGATCTTAGCCAGGCCAAGACGCAGCTCGATTCGGTTCGAGCCGATCGCGCAAGCCTCGAGCGAGCTCAGGCCCAAGCCCAGAACGCATTGCATTTGTTGCTTGGTGCAGCACTTCCAGCCGATTTGCCGAAAGCCGCGGTGTTTGGACGGGATCAGGTGTTGGCTGCGATTCCGGTGGGTTTGCCGTCCGATCTGCTTGAACGGCGTCCTGACATCATGAGTGCAGAGAACGTCTTGCTGTCGGCTAACGCCAATATCGGCGCCGCCCGTGCCGCATTCTTTCCTAATATCTCGATCACTGGCCTATTGGGCTTTGCCAGTCCACAGTTAGGCGGATTATTCAGTTCGGGCAACCGCTTCTGGCAATTCACACCGCAATTGCAGATGCCGATATTTTCCGGTGGCGTAAGCGGTAATCTTGAGTTGGCCGAAGCGCGGAAAAACATCGCTGTGGCGCAATATGAAAAGTCCATTCAAACAGCATTTCGGGAAGTTGCCGATGCGCTGGCGGGTGAGGCAACCTATGACAATCAGTTGAATGCGTTGCGTTCCCTGGAAGCCTCTGCCGCTGAAACATTGAAGTTGGCAACACTGCGTTATGAAACCGGCATCGATAGTTTTCTGCAAGTGCAAAATGCCGAGGTCGATCTCTACTCCGCGCAGCAGGCGTTCTACCAGACAGGGATGGAGTCACTGCTGAACAGGGTCGAGCTTTATAAAGCGTTGGGCGGCGGCTGGCTGCAGGACACAGTTGATGTAACGGCAACCAACACGGTAGAGGGGCAAGTAAAATGATCGAATTAGGCGTAAACATTGATCACGTAGCGACTTTGCGCCAACAGCGATTCACTTCGTACCCGGATCCTGTCCAGGCGGCGGTTCGCGCCGAAGAGGCGGGCGCCGACCTCATTACCTTGCATTTGCGCGAGGACCGCCGCCACATACAAGACAGCGATGTAGCAGCAATAAAGCCACTGTTGCGTACGCGCATGAATCTGGAGTGTGCAATCACGCCGGAAATGCTTGATATCGCCTGCCGTATCCAGCCTCAGGACGTCTGCCTCGTTCCGGAAAAACGCACCGAACTGACGACAGAAGGCGGACTCGATGTCGCGGGCCAGTTCGATCATGTCCGGCTTGCGGTAGCCCAATTGCAAGAGGCGGGTATTCGTGTTTCGCTGTTCATCGATCCGGAAGAGATCCAGATCGAGGCAGCCCATCAGGCTGGTGCGCCTGTGATTGAGTTGCATACAGGCGCCTATGCCGAAGCCGCGGATTCGTCCGCCATTGCGTTCGAGTTGGCGCGTCTGCGCACGGGTATCGCAAAAGGGGTAGGCTGTGGATTGCGCGTCAATGCAGGCCATGGCCTGCACTACGATAACGTGCAAACCATTGCGGCCTTGCCCGGCATAGCCGAGCTCAACATAGGCCATGCCATCGTGGCGCGGGCCGTATTTGATGGCTGGGAGAAGGCCATCCGAGATATGAAGGCGCTCATGCGGACTGCGCGAGCGTCTTCCTGAAAAGGATAGAACATGTCGGTTACACCGTTAGATTACTTATTGTCGCGGCGCTCGGTCAAACTGGTCCAGTCGCCTGGCCCGGATGACCACCAGCTGGCACAAATCCTGCAGACGGCGATGTCGGCACCCGACCATGGCCGGTTGCAGCCCTGGCGTTTCACCCTGATTCGTGAAGAAGGCATTGCCCGGCTTGCCGAATTGTCGACGTCAGCAATAAAGGCGGCGAACTTGCCATTTCCGCCCGAAAAAGAAGCCAGCGTACGACGCTGGCTGGCTAAAGTGCCGTTGCTTATTGGTATTGCCTGCCAAATTGATCATTCGAACACCAAGATCCCTGAACACGAACGCATGCTGGCAGTGGGTGCGGCGGCTACGAATATGCTCAATGCGGCTCATATGTTGGGTTTTGGCGCCTTCTGGAGCACAGGCCTGGGCACTTACCTCGACGAGGTGACCGAAGCGCTGGGCTTTGATAACCTGGACTATCGCTTTATGGGCTTTCTTTCGATAGGCACGCCTATTGTGACTCTTGATCCTGTCCAGCGGCCTGATTATCAGCAGTTCGTCACCGAATGGGCCGGTTAGTCACTTTATCCTCATGGGGAGCGGTCGGACATGAAACAGTTAAAAGTAGACGTTGCTATCATCGGCGCGGGTACAGCGGGATTATCGGCCTATCGGGCAGCCAAGGCTACGGGCGCGAGCGCCATATTGATTGAAGGCGGTCCGTACGGTACTACTTGCGCACGCGTTGGTTGCATGCCTTCCAAGCTGCTGATCGCTGCTGCTGAAGCGGCCCACACTGCCAAATCGGCTGCGCCTTTTGGTGTTCACATCGATGGCGATATTCGTATCGATGGTGTCCAGGTCATGGACCGGGTCAAGCGCGAACGCGACCGGTTTGTAGGTTTCGTCCTCGAAAGCGTTGACAACATACCCGCAGACGATAAGGTGCGCGGCTATGCACGCTTTATGTCCAATACCTTGCTTCGTATAGACGATCACACTGAAATTCAAGCATCCCGAATTGTCATTGCGACAGGTTCTACACCTGTCGTGCCCAAATCCTATCAATCGGTGGGCGACCGCGTGATAGTGAATGATGATGTCTTCGAGTGGGATACGTTGCCGGGCAGCGTCATGGTCGTGGGCAGCGGTGTCATAGGTTTGGAATTAGGCCAGGCGTTGGCTCGTCTGGGCGTCAGGGTTTGCCAGATAAACCGCAGCGGCAGCGTCGGCGGCCTGACTGACCCCGAGGTACGCGCGAGCGCCTTGGCGGCATTTCAGTCCGAACTGGATCTGCACTTGAATACCCAGATCGTCGCTGTACGCAGGGTGGGCGAGCAAGTCGAGGTGCGCTATCAAACTGAAGGCAAAGAAGAAGCCATAGAAAGCTTCGACTATCTGTTGGTGGCGGCCGGGCGCCGCCCCAATATCGATATGCTTGATTTACAGCATACCTCTGCAGTGCTGGATGACAAAGGAATGCCGCAATACGATCCGGCTACCTTGCAATTAGGCGACACGCCTATCTTTATCGCTGGTGATGTCAATGGCGTATTGCCTTTGCTTCATGAAGCAGCCGATGATGGGCGGATTGCCGGAAATAATGCGGCGCTTTATCCCCAAGTCAGCCCAGGACGGCGACGCGCGCCGATGGCAGTGGTCTTTTCAGACCCACAACTGGCGCAAGCGGGCCAGCGCTTCAAAGACCTGCCTCATCAAGGCGTGGTCTTTGGCGAAGTCGACTTTGCAGGGCAGGGGCGATCGCGGGTAATGCTTAAAAATTACGGCAAATTGCGCGTCTATGCCAATGTGGCCGATGGCCGATTCCTTGGCGCTGAAATGGCAGGCCCCGCCATGGAGCACATGGCTCATCTATTGGCATGGGCTGTACAACAAAAGCTGACCATTGCGGCCATGCTGGAAATGCCGTTTTACCATCCGGTAATCGAAGAGGGGCTGCGCACCGCCTTACGCCATGCCGCCGAAGAGTTGGCCGCGGCCGAATTAGCCAATGTCCGCGAAGCCGAGAAATCCGTCAATAG
>NZ_JBEBUX010000016.1:0-42321 GCF_040393045.1 Pollutimonas bauzanensis
GAGTAACACCGTCGCCCAGTTCGCTGTTGAACTGAAAATGCCTGCGAACGTACTGCTGGAGCAGTTGCGTTCGGCGGGCGTTGAACTCAAGTCGGTTGACGATGCCGTCACCGACGCGGATAAGGCGAAACTCCTCGAGTCGTTGCGCCGCGCCCATGGCGGGTCCGAAGGCAAGAAAATTACGCTGACTCGTCGTCAAACTTCCGAAATTCGGCAGGCTGACGGTTCCGGCCGTTCGCGCACCATTCAGGTGGAAACGCGCAAGAAACGCGTGTTCGTCAAACGTGATCCATCCGAATTGGCGCTCGAGGCTAAGGCCGCGCAAGCCGATTTGCCTGTGGACTCTGACGTCAGTGTCGACACCTCTGCCACTATCCCAGCATCTGTCGAGGCTCCTGACGCCGTGCAAGCCGCGCCAACTGCCGAGCCATTGAAGCAAGCTGAAGCGCCGGTTGCCAATCAAGACGCCGCGCCGGCCGAGCCCGCTGCGATCACGCCCGAACCTGAAGCAGCCCCTACTGTCAAGGCGGCCGGGGCCGCCGATGTGACGGCGCCAGCTGCCCAGCCGCAAAGCGAGCCGGTTAAGGACGATAAGGCTAACGTGGCGGCGACAGCTCCCGTCGATACGCCTGTTGTTTCTGAAGCTCCGGCAGTCGAAGCCGCCGAGCCCGCAGCAGACGCCGCCGCTAAAGCGGAGCCGGTAGCTGCTCAGCCCGTTGTGGAAGCACCCGCTGCCGCACCCGAGGCGGTCAAGCCTGCCGAGAAAGCCGAAGCCAAGCCTGCTGACAAGGCGTCCTCCGATAAGACGCCTGCCAAGACTGGCGCACCTGTTTCCGCAAGGCCTGCCAAAACCGCTTTCAAGCGTGTTCCCGCACCAGCACCGGTGGTCGATGAAGACCGCGAACGCGCTCGTCGTGCGTCCGAGGCCGAAGCCGCAGCGCTGCGCGAAATGCTCAGCCGTCCGCGCAAAGTGCTGAAGGCGCCCGAACCCGAGGCCGGCACGATTTCCGGCACCCTGCACAAACCGGCAGGGGCCAAGGCTGGCAAGAAAGATGGCAAGGCAGCTGCAGGCGATACGAAAAAAGTCGTCAAGGCCACGGAAGTTTCCACTTCCTGGACGGATGACAGTGGTCGCAAGAAGCCCGCAGCCAAGGCTGATGCGCCTCCGGCCAGCCCCAGCCGTGATGGCTGGCGTGCAGGCGGCAAAGCAGGCAAGGGCGGAAACGCTCGTGGCGGCCGCAACCGCAATGCACAGCCCGAACGTAAAGAACCGCAAACCGTTGAGTTCATTGCTCGCGAAGTCCATGTGCCGGAAACCATTTCGGTGGCCGACTTGGCCCACAAGATGTCCGTCAAGGCAGCCGAAGTCATCAAGCATCTTATGAAGCTTGGGCAAATGGTCACGATTAACCAGGTGCTGGATCAGGAAACCGCGATGATCGTGGTCGAGGAACTTGGTCACGTGGCAATCGCCGCGAAGCTCGACGATCCGGAAGCTTTCCTCGAAATCACCGAGGCAGCCGAGGTTGACGCCTTGCCGCGCGCACCGGTTGTTACCGTCATGGGTCACGTCGATCACGGCAAGACCTCGCTGCTTGATTACATTCGCCGTGCCAAGGTTGCTTCCGGCGAAGCCGGCGGCATTACGCAGCACATTGGCGCGTATAACGTCAAGACCGAACGCGGTATGGTGACCTTTCTTGATACTCCCGGACACGAGGCCTTTACCGCCATGCGTGCCCGCGGTGCGAAAGCAACCGATATCGTCATTCTTGTCGTTGCCTCCGACGACGGCGTTATGCCGCAGACGAAGGAAGCCATACACCACGCTCGCGCAGCTGGTGTGCCGCTGGTCGTGGCGATCACCAAGATCGACAAGCCCGATGGCAACCCGGAACGCGTCAAGCAAGAACTCGTAGCCGAACAGGTTGTGCCTGAAGAATACGGCGGCGACGTTCCCTTTATCGGTGTTTCGGCCAAAACAGGCCAGGGCATCGACGACTTGCTTGAAAACGTATTGCTGCAAGCAGAAATCCTTGAACTCAAGGCGCCTGTCGACGCTCCTGCCAAGGGTATCGTAATCGAAGCACGCCTGGACAAGGGCCGCGGTCCTGTCGCAACAATCCTGGTGCTAAGCGGTACCTTGAATCGCGGCGACGCGGTGCTGGCCGGCGCAAGCTTTGGCCGGGTCCGCGCCATGCTCAATGAAAACGGCAAGCCTGTTAACAGTGCCGGTCCCTCGATTCCTGTAGAAATACAGGGTCTTACGGAAGTGCCGGCGGCTGGCGACGAGGTCATCGCCATGGTCGACGAACGCAAGGCGCGTGAAATCGCGCTGTTCCGTCAAGGCAAGTTCCGCGACGTCAAGCTGGCACGCCAACAGGCCGCCAAGCTCGAATCGATGTTCGATAATATCGGTGAAGGCACGCAAACCCTTGCGCTTATCGTCAAGACCGATGTGCAGGGTTCGCAAGAGGCGCTGGTTTCCTCGCTGGTCAAGCTGTCCACTGACGAAGTCCGGGTACAGGTTGTACACGCAGCGGTCGGCGGCATCTCGGAAAGCGACGTCAACCTGGCAATTGCCTCGCGTGCGGTAGTCATCGGCTTTAACGTGCGTGCCGAGCAAAGCGCGAAGAAACTGGCCGAGAACAACGGCATAGACTTGCGTTACTACAACATCATTTACGATGCGATCGACGACGTGCGCAACGCAATGTCCGGCATGCTTACGCCAGAGAAACGCGAAGAAGTCATCGGCATGGTCGAGATCCGCGAGGTCTACAGTATCTCGCGTATCGGTAACATTGCCGGTTGCATGGTCACTGATGGTGTCGTACGCCGCGATTCGCAAGTACGCTTGCTGCGCAATAACGTGGTGCACTGGACGGGCTGGCTCGAATCGTTGCGCCGTTTCAAAGACGACGTCAAGGAAGTCAAATTCGGCTTCGATTGCGGTATCACCCTGAAGGGCAATAACGATATCGAAGTCGGTGACCAACTTGAAATCTTCGAAATCAAAGAAGTGGCCCGGACACTATAATTATGGGACGTCATAAGTCCAAACCTAATCCGGGGCGAAATACCCGGCTGGCCGACCAGATCCAAAAGGATCTGGCCGGGCTGATCCAGCGCGAGCTCGATATGGCTCGCGTGGGGTTAATTACTCTGACCAGTGTCGAGCTCTCGGCCGATTACGCGCACGCTAAAGTCTATTTCAGTGTGCTCGGCGCCGAGCCCGAGGTGGCTACCACTGCGCTTAACGAAAAGGCCGGATGGCTGCATTCGCTGCTGTTCAAGCTGCTGCATATCCACACGGTTCCGACACTACGCTTTTTTCACGACGATCAGCTTGCGCGTGGCCTAGAGCTTTCGCTGCTTATCGACGAGGCCAATCGGCCTTACAACGAATCTTCCAAACCCTCGGAACCCGAGGATCCCGACGAGCAGCCCTAAGGGGGCTATCGTTTTTGCATGGATATATAAACGATGGCTTCCCGACGCGGGCAGATGCTCGATGGTGTCCTGTTGCTGGACAAACCGGAAGGTTTGTCGAGTAATCACGCCTTGCAGCGCGCAAAGCGCGCTCTAGACGCCCGCAAAGCGGGGCATACCGGCACGCTTGATCCTTTTGCTACCGGACTGCTGGTGTGCTGCCTGGGGCGGGCCACCAAGATCGCCGGCTGTATGCTGGATGCTGATAAAGGCTATGTAGCCACGCTGCGGTTCGGCGAGGAAACGGATAGCGGCGACTTGACTGGAAACGTGGTTTTTACCGCAGCCCCTGAATTCAAGGGTGTTGTCCAGGAAGAGCTGGAAGCTGTACTTGAAAATTTCCGCGGCGACATCGAGCAAATACCGCCTATGTATTCGGCGCTAAAGCGGGATGGAAAGCCGTTGTATGAATACGCCCGTCAGGGCATAGTACTAGACAGGCCGCCAAGGCCCGTCACGATTTACAAACTGGAACTCTTGAGCTTTACCGGGCTTGAGGCGCAAATTGTGGTTCAGTGCAGTAAAGGCACCTATATCCGTACTCTTGCGCAAGACATTGGCCGCCAGCTTGGCTGTGGCGCCCACCTGACGGCATTGCGCCGTACCAGTGTCGGGCCATTTCAACTCGACGATGCTATCGAGCTGGAAGCCTTGCAAGCTATGTCTGCACCTCAAACTACCTTAATCGCGCTAGATGCCTTGCCCGCCGGCTTACAGCCAGCAACCCTTAAACCGAAGGAAGAATTATGAATCGCGCTTTGCGCAATGTGGCGATCATCGCCCACGTCGATCACGGCAAAACCACACTCGTAGACCAATTGCTGCGCCAATCCGGAACTTTCCGCGATAACCAGCAAATGACGGAACGAGTCATGGATTCCGGAGACATCGAGAAAGAACGCGGCATTACGATTCTGGCCAAGAACTGTGCGGTCGAATACGAAGGCACGCACATCAACATCATCGACACCCCCGGACACGCCGACTTCGGCGGAGAAGTCGAACGGGTGCTGTCCATGGTTGACGGTGTGTTGCTGCTGGTGGATGCGGTCGAAGGTCCTATGCCGCAAACGCGTTTTGTGACGCGCAAGGCGCTGGCCCTGGGCTTGAAGCCTATCGTCGTCATCAATAAAGTCGACCGCCACGGTGCTCGCCCTGATCACGTCATCAATGCCACTTTCGACTTGTTCGACAAGCTGGGCGCGACCGAAGAGCAGCTGGACTTCCCAGTGATTTACGCGTCGGGTCTGAATGGCTTCGCGGGTTTGACAGAGGACGTGCGCGAAGGCGACATGCGCCCCTTGTTCGAGGCCGTGCTCAAGTACGTTCCCCAGCGTGAAGACGATCCTGACGGCCCGCTGCAAATGCAGGTTATTTCCATGGACTACAGCACCTACGTGGGCAAGATCGGCATCGGCCGTATCAACCGCGGGCGTATACGCGCTGCCCAGGATGTGGTGGTCAAGTTTGGCCCCGATGGCGCACCCATCAAGAGCCGCATCAACCAGGTCTTGAAGTTCCAGGGCCTGGAGCGTGTGCTGGTTGACGAAGCGCAGGCCGGCGACATCGTACTCATTAACGGTATCGACGAAATCGGTATTGGCTGCACCATCGTGGATCCTTCGAAACACGACGCCTTGCCTATGCTGCGTATCGATGAACCTACGCTGACCATGAACTTCATGGTGAACACCTCGCCGTTGGCTGGCCGTGAAGGCAAGTTCGTAACCAGCCGTCAGTTGCGCGAACGCCTGGATCGCGAATTGAAAGCGAACGTCGCCTTGCGCGTTAATGATACCGACGACGATACCATTTTCGAAGTCTGCGGCCGTGGCGAATTGCACCTGACGATTCTGCTGGAAAACATGCGTCGTGAAGGCTATGAGCTTGCCGTGTCGCGCCCTCGTGTTGTCTATAAAGAAATCGACGGCGTGCGTTGCGAGCCTTTCGAACTCTTGACGGTCGATATCGAAGACGGCCATCAAGGCGGTGTCATGGAAGAGCTGGGCCGCCGCAAGGGCGACTTGTTGGATATGGTTGCCGATGGCCGTGGCCGTACGCGCCTGGAATATCGTATTCCTGCGCGTGGCCTCATTGGCTTCCAGGGCGAGTTCATGACCCTGACACGCGGTACCGGCCTGATGAGCCACATTTTCGACGACTATGCTCCGATGCGCGAAGGCGGTGTGGGCGAGCGTCGCAATGGCGTGCTGATCAGTCAGGACGATGGTACCGCCGTCGCCTACGCCTTGTGGAAGTTGCAAGAGCGTGGCCGCATGTTCGTGTCGCCGCAAGACCCGTTGTACGAAGGCATGATCATCGGCATACACAGCCGCGATAATGACTTGGTGGTTAATCCTACCAAGGAAAAGAAGCTGACCAACGTGCGTTCGTCGGGCAAAGACGAGCATATCGATTTGGTGCCGCCAATTCAGATGTCGCTGGAATATGCGGTGGAATTCATTTCTGATGACGAATTGGTTGAAGTCACGCCCAAGTCCATACGTTTGCGCAAGCGCTACTTGCAAGAACACGAGCGTCGCCGTCATTCGCGCGAAACCAACTAAGCGTCTCTAGAACGCCAAGTTGAAAGCCGCTACACCATCGCAAGATGGGTAGCGGTTTTTTTATAGAACGAATGGCCTTCCCGTTACGGGGGTAGTGGCTACAGCCATATCTTGCTCAGCCATGATGCCGGCCTGCCAGGCTTTGCGCCCCCCATCAATGGCCAGCCTGAAGGCTTCGGCCATCAGCACGGGATCATGGGCGTTGGAGACGGCCGAGTTCAACAGGACCGCGTCGAAACCCAATTCCATGGCCTGCATGGCGTCCATCGGCGACCCTATGCCGGCATCGACGATCAACGGTATGTCGGTGATACGGTCGCGCAGGGTGCGCAATGCATACGGGTTGATCAGGCCTTGGCCTGAGCCGATCGGCGCGCCCCACGGCATAAGAATACGGCAGCCCGCATCGAGCAGACGGTAGCAGGTGACCAGATCGTCGGTGCAGTAGGGAAAAACTTCAAACCCCTCTTTGACGAGCTCGGTCGCGGCCTTGACCAGTTCGAAAGGGTCGGGCTGCAGGGTGTACTGGTCGCCTATCACTTCCAGCTTGATCCAGTGCGTATCGAACACTTCGCGGGCCATATGGGCCAGGGCCACGGCCTCGGATGCGGTATGGCAGCCAGCGGTATTGGGAAGCAGGTGCGCGCCGCTTTGCTTGATCAGTTGGAAAAACGACTGAGAACCCGAGGCAGACGAACCGGCCTGGGCGCCTTGCGGTAATTGGCGTTTCAAGGCGACCGTCACCACTTGGGCGCCTGAGGCCTGAATGGCTTGCTCCAGTACCAGAGGTGAAGGGTATCCGGCTGTACCCAGGAAAAATCGACTTTCCAGCGTTACGCCGGCGATGGACAATGGCATGCTCAGCCTCCGCTGATAGGTTCGAATGTCGTTATTACGTCCTGGTCGTTAAGTACGACGCTGGCGCGGGTATGTCGCGCCACATGCTGGCTGTTGACGGCGCTGGCTATTGTCGATGGCGCTACAGATTGATTGGCGCACAGGTCTTGCAATAGGGCTTCAAGTGTCAGGCCTTTGGATATCGTATGGACGTTGCCATTGAGGGTAATGCGGATAGTGCTCACAGATAAGCTCGAATCATTTAAAGGTTGGAGAAAAGTTGTTCCAGGGCATCGTCGACCAAGGCCGGGGCAATAAGCCAGCCATGTCGGAACAGGCCGTTGATGCGGGTCAGGCCTGGTTCGTGTTCGATGCGGGGCAGGTTATCGATCAGGGCTGGACGCAGGTTGGTTTCGCTATGTACCACGCGTGCCTCGGCGAGCCCCGGCATGACGCTGTGCGCCGCGGCCAGTAGTTCCACCGTGCTGCGCAGTGATACAGGGGATCGATCTTCACTTTCAATTTCGGAAGCCCCGACAACAATAATATTACCTGTACGCGGAACCATGTACACGCGATGGCGTGGATGCATGAGTCTTGCAGGGCGCAACAGACTGACGCCAGGCGCGTGCAGCCAAAATATTTCGCCGCGCACGCCGCGAACATTCTGGCAGGAAACGGTGTTGGCCTGGGCGCTCGATGATGCCGATGCGGGCCTTGCCCCCAGACCCCGTACATCGAATACATGGTCATAGCGATAGGCCTGATCAGCGGTGTTCAAGGTATACGGTTCAAGGGTGGTAACGGGCCGATTCCAGTGCCAGTCGGCGGCTACTGCTGCTTGATACAGGCCGTCCATAGCTTCTACGGTATGCAAGTGCCCCTCGTTGGGCAGCAGCCAGGCCTGGGTAGGGCCGTGAATGTCAGGTTCCAACTGCGATAGCTGTTCCAGCGACAAGCTCTGCGGTGCATGCTCAGGCGGCGCCTTGTGTTTCAGCAAGCCTATCGTGCGTTGCGCCATTCCGCTGTCTTGACGATGGGCCAACAGCAAGCTGCCTGCTTGCGTCAACGAGACGCTGCCAGGCAGCGACGGGATGATCTGCGCCCAGCGAGCCAGCGACCGCAATCCATATTGGAAGACGTTCAGGTCGGCACACTCCAGTTCCGCAGTGGGACTCAGCATGCCTGCGGCCGTCCAGCCCGCCGCACCCCTGCCGTCGGGGCCACTGGCGGGATCGAAAATGCTGACTTGATGGCCCTGTTGCGTAAGCAGACAGGCAAGCAGTCGCCCCAGCAGGCCTGCTCCGGCTATGCCAATATTCATTTATTTACCTGATAGGATGTGGACAATTTTTATAAAATTTAGGCTTTGCTTAGGTAATAGTCAACATTTTTTATAAAAAACGGTACAATTTATTCCTAAATTTAAAATATGAAAGCCATGACTGCTATTTCTTCCTTGTCGGATGATCAAAAAATCGATGGTAATACACCCACCATGCGTCTTTTCGCGTTGTTGGAAGTCATTGCCCAGAAAGACCAGTTTTTTTCACTGCAAAGCCTGGTCGAGGAGCTGAACCTGCCCAAGCCGACTTTGCATCGCATGCTGCAGCAGCTTGAAGGTGCCGGCATGATCCAGCGCGACGGAGACGGGCGGCAGTACAGCACCGGTTTGCGCCTGCGCCGCATGGCCGAGAATCTCTTGCTGAATAATACAGTACATGGTGCGAGGCATGCAGTGCTGCGTCAATTGGTGGAAGAGGTAGGGGAAAGCTGCAATATCACAACGTGCTCCGGCAGCGAAGTGTTGTACCTGGACCGCGTCGAAACCGTGGCGCCATTGCGGTTTTATTTGCACCCGGGTTCACGGGTGCCGGTGCATTGCTCGGCCAGCGGCAAGCTGTTTCTGGCGCAAATGACGCCATCACAGAGGCGCCGCTTGCTGGCCCATTCTGTACTGGAAAAGTATACGCATAAAACATTGACCACCGCCGAACAGGTGGAGGCGGAGATCGAGCGCGTACGCCGTGACGGGTATGCCATGGACGACGAAGAGTTTTTGCCAGGCTTGCTGTGCGTAGCGGTGCTGGTGCCCATCGAGCAAGGCAAGTCCAATATGGCTGTTGCCATTCAGGCGCCTATTGTGCGTATGACGGCGGAAAAATCTCTGCAGTGTTTGCCCGCTTTGCAGCGCGCGGCCAAAGCATTGGCGGCTATTGAAGTGTCCAACGGTCTGCAGTCATAAATTTTGATGAGGATGTACCATGTCTCAGGTCAGTGCCGGTATGCCAATGATGCACAAGGTGTCGGTCAGAACCACGTTCGGCCTGGATTCCGACCTTCAGGTTCCCGCCTTTATTGAGCGCGACGAGCATGTTCCGGAAATCGATGATGCATATCGGTTCAATCACGATGTAACCCTGGCCATTCTGGCGGGCTTTGCACGCAATCGCCGCGTCATGGTGCAGGGCATGCACGGCACCGGCAAATCCACCCATATCGAGCAAATTGCCGCGCGTCTTAACTGGCCGTGCGTGCGGGTGAACCTGGACGGCCATATCAGCCGCCTGGATCTCGTCGGGAAAGACGCCATAGTGGTGCGTGACGGCCTGCAAATCACCGAGTTCCAGGAAGGCATCGTTCCATGGGCGCTGCAGCGACCCGTCGCCCTGATATTCGACGAGTACGATGCCGGTCGCCCCGACGTCATGTTCGTCATACAGCGCATCCTCGAACGTGAAGGCAGCTTTACGCTGTTGGACCAGAATCGCGTTATACAGCCCAATCCGAATTTCCGCCTTTTCGCTACGTCCAATACCATAGGGCTGGGCAACCTGAATGGGCTGTATCACGGCACGCAAATGCTGAACCATGCGCAAATGGATCGCTGGAATATTGTCGCTACCTTAAATTATCTCAGTCCTGAGGATGAGCTGGGAATCGTGTTGGCGCGTGTTCCCGAGCTTGATACTGAGCGCGGCCGGCGCCTGGTACAGGCGATGGTCAGCCTGGCAAACCTGACCCGCAAGGGGTTCGAGGCCGGCGACTTATCGACGCTGATGTCGCCAAGAACAGTGATTACCTGGGCCGAGAACTGCCAGATTTTTTCCGATATTAAGCTGGCGTTCCGTCTGTCCTTTTTAAACAAATGCGAAGACGTGGAGCGCGCAACCGTAGCGGAATACTACCAGCGCAGTTTCGACGACGAAATACTCGAATCCAGCCCGCAAGCGCTGCGTTAGCCAGCCATGGGCGATATCCAGAAGCGTACCCGGTATCAGCAAAGGGCCGAAGAGTTATCGGCAGTGGTGCTGCGGGCGCTTACGGGCAATACGCAGTTGCATTTTGAAGGCGGGCGACTGTACAACGACAATCAGCGGGTCCCGGCGCATGCACCGCACTTGCAGTTGAAGCCGGGTATTGATTCGCTGGCGTCATATCGCGGTGTCGCCGATAGCCAGGCGTTGCGGTTGCTGCTTTCCGATCCGGTCGAGCATGAAAAGCGGATTCCCGATCAGCCTATCGAGCGGCTGATATTTGAGTGGCTTGAGCAGTTGCGGGTGGAATCTTTGGCGCCGGAATCATTACCGGGAGTAAGGCGTAATTTGATATTGCGCTACCAAACCTGGTCGGATGCTTTTCTTGGTTCGGGCGCGACCGAGACTAGCCTGGGCATACTGCTGTTTGCGTTCTCGCAAATAACCTGGAGCCGCTTGATGGCGCACGAGCTGCCCGAGCACATACAGGACTTGCTGGAACCGACCCGTGCCGCACTGGCTCCGGGTTTGGGCAAGGCATTTGCCGGAATTCGGCGCTGCCGCCACGATCAGGCTAGTTTTGCCGAGTATGCGTTGCAGATAGCCCGCGATATTGGCGAGCGGGTGCAAAGTGAATATGAAGATAGTCCCGAAACTGCCAATGCCAGGCGTGGCGCATTCACGTTGTCGCTGGATTTCGAGCAGGACGAAGGCGAGGACTTTGCTGTTGCCCATACCGGCGACAGCGCGGCATTCATCGCGTCGCGTGGGCAGTATCGTGTCTTTACCAATCAGTATGATCAGGAAATTGCGGCGTCAAGCCTGGTGCGCAAAGCCTTGTTGCAAGAGTATCGAGAGCAGTTGGATCAACGCTTGGCAAAGCAGGGTGTAAACGTTGCCAAGCTTTCACGCGCATTGCGTGTATTGCTCGCCAAGCCGCAGCGCAACGGATGGCGTTTTGGCGAAGAGGAGGGTGTCATCGACGGCCGCCGCCTGGCGCAGTTGATTAGTTCTCCCGGCGAGCGACGTCTGTTTCGCCGCGACCAGTACGTACCGGTATCGAACTGCGCAGTCAGCTTTCTGGTTGATTGTTCCGGCTCAATGAAACAGTACAGCACAACGCTGGCCTTGATGCTGGATATCTTCATGCGGGCGCTGGGGCAGGCCGGTGTCGGTACGGAAATCCTTGGCTTTACGACGCTGGCCTGGAATGGCGGACGTGCGCGGCGAGACTGGTTCGCGCAGGGTCGTCCCGATGCGCCAGGGCGCTTGAATGAAGCCTGCCACTTGGTATTCAAAGACATAGATACATCGTGGAGACAAGCTCGTTCACAGATCGTGGCGCTGATGAAAGCCGATCTGTTCAGGGAAGGGATAGATGGTGAAGCCGTGCAGTGGGCCAGTCAGCGCTTGCTGGAGCGTGATGTCGAGCGGCGCATTCTGGTCGTGCTGTCTGACGGTTGTCCGATGGACAGCGCAACGAATTTGGCCAACGACGCCTTTTATCTGGATAACCATTTAAAGGCGGTTGTTCGGCAATATGGGCAACAGTACGGAATTGAAATTATAGGCTTGGGGGTGGGACTGGATCTGAGCCCCTATTACCAGCGCTCCATGGCGGTCGACTTGTCCGAAGGGCTGGATAACTCTGTGTTTGATGAGTTTCTGTATCTGCTAAGCGGACGCCGCAGGCGTTGAGTCTTGTGCCTGGACCGCTGTTACGGCGATCACCTTATATACGTCCTGGGCACTGCAACCTCTGGATAAATCGTTGGCGGGCTTATTCAGGCCTTGCAGGAGCGGGCCTATGGCGCTTGCTCCGCCGAGTCGTTCGGTGAGCTTGTAGCCGATATTGGCCGCATCCAGATTCGGGAATATCAATACGTTGGCCTGCCCGTGCAGCGCAGAGCCAGGGGTTTTCCGATCGGCAATTTCCGGCACGATGGCCGCATCCAGCTGGATTTCTCCGGCTATCGTCAGTTCCGGTCGTTGGGCGCGTACGCGTTCGGTCGCATGGCGCACTTTATCTACTTTGGCGTGATGCGCGCTGCCATCAGTGGCAAACGACAGCATGGCGACTCTAGGCTCTTCATCGAGCAGTTGTCTGGCGCTGGTTGCTGCCGCCAAAGCGATTTCGGCCAGTTCTTCCTCGTCCGGGTCGATGACCAGACCACAGTCGGAAAAAATCATGGCTTGGGTGTTGGTGTGGAAAGGCTGCTCCCTTAGCATCAGGAAAAAGCTCGAAACCAGCTTGGTTCCGGGCCGGGTTCCAATGATCTGGATGGCAGTGCGTACTACTTCGGCCGTGGTCAGAACCGCGCCGGCGACCGAGCCGTCTGCATGGCCCTGGCGGACCATCAGCGCGGCGAATGTCACCGGTCGCAAAATGGCTTCCGCAGCCTGCTCTGGTGTCATGCCGCGCTTTTGCCGCAGCTCAAGCAAGGTTTGCGTGAGCTGCGGCGCCAAAGGGGATGTGCGCGGATCCACCAGTTCTATCCCTGCCAGATCGCATCCGTATTCCTGCGCCGCAAGTTGTATTTTCTGATTGTCGCCAACCAGAATAATGTGTGCAAGCTTCTCATCGGCGGCCTGACTGGCCGCCTTCAAGATGCGAGGGTCTTCACCCTCGCAAAGCACGATGCGTTTGAGATCCAGGCGTGCCCGGTTCAGGATGCGATCAAGCAGATTCATGGTTTTACACGTAGTCTTTGTACTTATCGAGCAGGCGCACTGGCTTGGACAGGGCATCGCGACGGAACGGGTCGCCCAGCTCTCGGGTACACATGATTTCGATAATCGTGGTCTTGCCTTCATTCATTTGCATGTCGATGGCTTTCTTCAGTGCCGGACCAACGTCTTCCAGCTTGTCCACCACGATACCTTCCGCGCCCATGGCCTTGGCAATATCTGCAAAGCTTTGGTTGTCGAGCTCACCGGCAACAAATCGACGGTTGTAGAAGTCGACCTGGTTTTTCTTTTCGGCGCCCCATTGGCGGTTGTGGAACACCACTGCGGTCACCGGGATGTTGTGGCGTACGCATGTCATGGTTTCCATCAGGCTCATGCCCCAGGCGCCGTCTCCGGCGTACGAGATGGCAGGGCGGTGTGGCGCTGCGACTTTGGCGCCGATGATGGTGGGGAAGGCGTAGCCGCAGTTGCCCCAGCTCATGGGTGCGAAGAAGCTGCGTGGTTTCTCGAAGCGCAAATAGCTGTTGGCCACCGAATTGATGTTGCCGATGTCGGTCGAGACCATGACGTCCGCGGGCATGGCCTTTTCCAGCTCGCGCAGTACTTGGCGTGGGTGCAGATAGTTGCCGGGTTCTTTGCTTTGCTCTTCGATCATGTCGAGGCTGAACGGATCCTTTTCATGAGTCCATTCGTCGAGCTCTTTTTCCCAGGCTGCTTTTTCGGCCTGAATGTCTTTGGCGCGTGCTTCCTTGGTGGCGTCGCAGACCAGTGTCTTGCCTTCCAGGCGCTGGGTCAATGCGACCGCAGCCGCTTTGGCGTCGCCGCAAATCCCGACAGTGATTTTCTTGACGAGGCCCAGCATTTTGTTGTCGGCGTCGATCTGGATGATCTTGGCGTCTTTGGGCCAGTAGTCCATACCGTGCTGAGGCAGTGTGCCGAATGGCCCCAGGCGCGTGCCCAGTGCAACGACGACGTCGGCCTTGGCGATCAGTTTCATGGCTGCCTTGGATCCTTGGTAGCCCAACGGGCCGCACCACAAGGGATGGCTTGCCGGGAAGGAGTCGTTATGCAAGTAGCTGTTGACGACCGGCGCGCCGAGACGTTCTGCAAATGCCTTGCATTCTTCGACGGCATCGCCCATGACAACGCCGCCGCCCGAGATAATGACGGGGAACTTGGCATTGGCCAAGAGCTCTGCGGCTTCGTTAAGCTTGCCTTCGCCGCCTGCGCCACGATCCAGGCGCTGGGGTTGTGGGATCTCGGTCTTGATTTCGCCGTAGAAGTAATCGCGTGGGATATTCAGTTGTGTCGGACCCATTTCCGACATGGCGCGATCGAAGCAGCGGCCAGTGTATTCGGCCATGCGCGCAGGGTGTGTGACGTGGCCCTGATATTTGGTGAATTCCTGGAACATAGGCAGTTGATTGCCTTCCTGGAAGCCGCCCAAGCCTATGCCCATGGTGCCCGCTTCGGGAGTGATGATTACGACCGGTGTGTGGGCCCAGTAAGCGGCGGCAATAGCGGTTACGCAGTTGCTGATGCCGGGGCCGTTCTGGCCGATGACAACACCGTGGCGGCCGCTGACGCGGGCATAGCCGTCGGCCATGTGGCCGGCGCCTTGTTCGTGAACGACGGGAATGAGGCTGATGCCGGCTGGAGCAAAAATATCCATGGCATCCATGAAGGCGGAGCCCATGATGCCGAACATTTCAGTAACGCCGTTGGCAACTAGCGTTTCTACAAAGGCTTCAGAAGGTGTCATCTTCTGAGGCCCGGTCACTGGAGCGTTGGTAGTCGTGGTCATGGCTGTATTCCTGTGTGAAGAGGTATAAGTCGGAGCCTGTTTCGTTATCGCCGAAGCTGGGTGACTTATAGATAATGAAATGATTTATTCCGATATTTGTTATTTATTTGCATTCTATCTGTGAAAAATAAAAAGTCAAACAAATATCTCGTTTACGGAACAAATAGTTTCGTTTGGCCGGTATTGGGTTTTTCAACTGGCTTATGCGAAACGTTGCCACTGGCCCTAGACCCAGAAGGCGCCATCTCCTACCTTACATAGGTAAATCTTGAACTATGCATTTGTATGCGGGAACCAAAGGGAGATAGCAGTAATGTCCAATGAAAAATTGATACAGACCATTCAGGCTTTCGGAGATGCATGGAATCGCCATGATATCGACGCCTTGATGTCTTTCATGCACGAGGATTGTGTGTTCGAAACGGTCGCAGGGCCCGAGGTCTATGGTTCGCGCCATGAGGGCGTTGCCGCTGTGCGCAAGGCGTTTGAGGCAGCCTGGCAAACCATACCGGATGCGCAATGGCTGAACGCTTCATGCTGGGCCGCTGGAGACCATGGCGTCATGGAGTCGACATTTACCGGCACCGCGGCGGATGGTTCCTTGATTGAAGCCAATATGGTCGACCTGCTTGAATTCCGGGACGGCAAGATCATCCTGAAAAATGCATTCCGCAAGAATCGTCCGCATTTGCCCGCCAAAGTCTAAGGCAGAAAAATTCCGTATATGAACTCATGGAGTAATAATGGCTGCCAACCCTGAAATCACGGATCCCTTGCCATCGGGATCTTTTAAAGAAAGCCCTTACGATCCCCGTTACGATCCGTTGGTGTCGGCCACAGGCCGTGGACAGGCTTACGCGCCTACCTATTGGGTGGGTACGGCCGGTACGCCGCCTGAGGACGACGGTCCGGTAGATCACGACTTTGATGCAGATGTCGTGGTGATCGGATCAGGCTTCACGGGCTTGGTAACGGCATTGAATCTTGCCCAGGAACATGGCGTAAAGGCAGTCGTTCTTGAAGCCAACCGGGCGGTGTGGGGCTGCACCAGCCGCAATGGCGGGCAGGGGCAGAATGCGTCCGGCCGGCTTTATCGTTCGCAGTGGATACAGCGCTGGGGCCTGGATACGGCTAAACGGCTGGACGCCGAAATACATGGCGGTTTTGAATACTGGAAAAGCCTGGTCGACACCATCGATTGCGATGCACAGCCTGGCGGCCATTTGTACACCGCACATCGTCCCAAGAAAATGGCTTTTCTGGAAAATGAATGCCGTGTCATGAAAGATGTGTTTGGGTATGACACGCGCATGTTGAGCCGCGAGGAACTGCATGAACGCTATGTCGCCGACCAGGAGGCGGCAGGGGCCCTGTATGAACCCGATGGCGTCGGTGTGCATCCCTTGAAGCTTGCCTTTGGCTACATACGCAAGGCGCGCGCGCTGGGCGTAAAAATTCACCCGGCCAGTCCGGTGCTGGGTTGGGAAACCATCAACGGCGTGCATCATTTGCGTACTCCTGGCGGTGTGGTTCGCGCTCGCCGGGTCGCTGTAGCGACCGGCGGTTATACGCCGCAGGGCCTGCACAAGTCGCTTAGCAACAAGATCATGCCGATTTTGTCGAACTCGATGGTCACCAGGGTGCTGACACCGCAAGAGCGTGAGGAGGCCGGGCTTAAAAGCACGACATTCATCACCGATACGCGTACCCTGCGTTTCTACTACCGCTTGTTGCCCGACGGTTCTATGCAGATAGGAAGCCGCAGCGCATTGACAGGCGCCGATGCGCAAAATAGCCGTCATCTGGATCTTCTTAAAGAAGGCCTTTACCGCAAGTTTCCTACTCTGCGCAATATTCCTATTGCGTACTCATGGTGGGGATGGGTGGATGTCAGCCATGACATGATGCCGCGCATTACGCAGCCGGATCCCAAGGAGCAAGTCTTCTATGCTTTTGGATATGGCGGCAATGGGGTTTCTTTCTCGGCCCACGCAGGGCGTCGCCTCGCGGAAAGAATAATGGGCAAAGATGGAAAGCACTGGGATTTGCCGATCTATAATTCCCCCTTGCCAGGGCACTTGTTCGCGCCGTTCAGGCGGTTAGGCCAGGCCATGCTGTATAAGTACTATTATTTGCGCGACGAACGCTTTTAAGTTGCAGACGCCTCTTTGTCGGGGCATCTGGCTTTTACACTAAGCCCGCCTTATGGCGGGCTTTTCGCTTAAGGTACGGCTTCGCATACGTAATTCATCATTTGAAATTTAAGGTTAGGCAGAATGTCAGGACAGTTGTTTATCAGTACGGACGATACGCGCACGTTGTTTTCGCAAGCGATGTCCGGGATGTATCGAAAAGAAGTGCCTCAGTACGGCACCCTTCTGGAGTTGGTTAAAGCAGTCAATGAGCAGGTATTGTCCGACAGTGCCCTGAACCATCATCTGAGCAGTACAGGCCAGCTGAACAGGCTGGATGTAGAGCGTCACGGCGCTATCCGGGTAGGCACGTCGCTGGAATTGGCGACTTTACGCCGCTTGTTTGCTGTGATGGGTATGTTCCCCGTTGGTTATTACGATTTGACGGTTGCCAGCGTCCCTGTCCATTCGACTGCTTTCCGGCCGATTGACGAAGCTGCATTGGCCAAAAATCCGTTCCGCGTATTTACATCATTGCTCAGGCTGGAGTTGATTGATGACCCCGCCTTGCGCGAGACGGCCAGGTCTACGCTGGCAAAACGCAAGATTTTCACAGAGCGCTGTCTTGAGCTGATTGCGTTGTTCGAGCAGCAGGGTGGCCTGGATTCGATGCAGGCTGAAGAGTTTGTTGCAGAGGCGTTGTTCACTTTTAAATGGCACCATGACGCGACCGTCGATGGGCACACGTACGACTTGTTGCGCAAAGCGCACCCGTTGATTGCCGACGTCGTATGTTTCAAGGGACCCCATATCAATCATTTGACCCCTCGTACGCTGGACATAGACGAGGCGCAGGCCAGTATGCCCAAATATGGCATTACGGCAAAAGAAACCATTGAAGGTCCGCCACGCCGCAAGTGTCCTATCTTGTTGCGTCAGACCAGCTTCATGGCGCTACGGGAGCCTATTTTCTTTACGGACCAGAACGATTCGAGTGAAGGCACGCATACGGCGCGTTTCGGTGAAATCGAACAGCGAGGCGTGGCCCTGACGAGCGCTGGGCGAGCACTGTACGATGAGCTTACTGCCGCCGTTCGCGAGCAAATGCAGGGTGTCGCCAAAGACGCATATGCCCAGACCTATCAGGCAACCTTGAACAAGGTCTTTGAACGTTTTCCAGACAGTTTCGACGCCTTGCGAAAGCAAGGGCTGGCTTTTTTCTATGCCCGGCCTAATGATGAGGTCCTGGCGGCCAAGCCGGTTTCCGCAGGCCTGGGTTGGGATGAACTGGTGGAGCAAGGCTACGTCCGCTTCGACCCAATCATCTATGAGGATTTCTTGCCAGTCAGCGCCGCAGGTATTTTTCAATCTAATCTGGGCGCTGAAAATAGCGAGAAAGATTATAAAGTTGTGGCGAATCGCACCATGCTGGAAGATGCTCTGGGCGCAGCGGTGCACGACGAGATCGCTTTGTATGCGGCCCTGGAACAACACGCCAGGGCGCAAACCGAGCAAGCTTTGGGGCTTGTTTAAGCGTCAGGGTATAAGTTGCGATAAACCCTGGCCAGGCGTTCGATCCCGGCCGGGATTTTTTCGTTGCTGATCGAGCTGAACCCCATACGGATGAAATTGTTATTGCCGTGCCCTGGGTGATGGAAGAATACCTTGCCCGGCTCTATGACTACCCCTTCTTTTAATGCCGCCACCGCCAGGTGCTCCGTGTCGACATGGGCAGGGGTTTTCACCCAGCAAGACGACCCGCCATTAAGAGGCACGAGTTCGAACTCGGGCAGCCATCTTTCCATGGCCTCTTGCAAGGATTGGGCCCTGTCCCCGTAAAGTACGCAAAGACGCCGCAGCAAAGAGTGATGGTGCCCCAGGGATATGAAAAGGGCGAATGCCCTTTGAATATATGCCGAGGGATGGCGCAGCATCAAGCGCCGCAAGGCGCGCAGTTCGTGGGTGAGTTCTTTCGGCGCGACGATGTAGCCGATACGCAATCCGGGAGCGAAGCTTTTCGACAGGCTGCCTACGTAAATGACCCGCCCATTCTTGTCCAGGCTTTTCAGAGCCGGGGTCGGGCTGTTGTCGTAGCGGTTTTCGGTTTCATAGTCGTCTTCGATAATGATACTGTCAGACTTTTCAGCCAGCGCCAGAAGGGCTTCGCGTCGTTCCAGCGGCAGTGTGACGGTCGTCGGGCACTGATGGCTAGGGGTGACAAAAATATAATTGCAGGCCTCGAGCGCCGGGGTAATGCAAAGGCCATTTTCGTCTATCGGCAACGATAGCAAGCGTTCGGTACGGTGGGCGAAGGTATTGCGGGCATCCGGGTAGCCGGGGTCCTCCATACCGACAACCGTATGATTGTGTATCAGCAAATCGGCTAACAGATACAGCGCATGCTGCGCGCCCACCGTCACGACAATTTCGTCTTTTTCGGCCCAGACGCCACGGCGGGGTAACACCTGAGTGCGGATTTCCTCGATCAGTGCAGAGTCGTCGCTGGTGATCAGGTCGGGAGCCCAACTGCGGATATCCAGTACCGATAGCGCTTTGGTGCAGCATTCGCGCCATTCGGCTGTAGGAAATTGCGAGGCATCGAACTGAGCATAGACAAAAGGGTAAGGCATGCTTTGCCAGTCGGAGGGCTTGACGATATTACGCTGCCGGGAGGGGTGGAAGGCCATGCGTTGGCTCCACGTTGTCGCAGTAGGGGCGGGACGGTTGTCCTCGGCCTGGGGCTGGGCATGGCCGACATGGCTTTTGAGGACATCATCGGCGACAAAGTGCCCACTGCGCTCCCGCGAGACCAGATAGCCTTCAGAGACCAGTTGCTGGTAGGCAAAGACAACCGTATTGCGGGCGATTTTCAGGTTTTCTGATAACAGGCGGCTGGAAGGTACAGGCGCGCCCGCTGGAAGATGCCCGGACAAAATCGCCGATACCAGCATCTGGCGTATGCGGCCTTGCAGGCTAAGGTTCGAATCGCCGCTGACACGCTCGAAAAGAGATGCCCATAACACTGCGGAGATAGGAGCAGTAGGCGATTGCATATTGCTTGATTCCCATGTGGAAAGCTGGATTGCCAGGCTGGCTGCGTCAATCCGTTGAGGTTGATTATAGTAGGCAAGCGCAGACAAGGCCTTATCCGGGTGGCGGATAAGGCCTTGCTGGTCGAAAGATGACGGAACTGGTTGTTGCCGGCGTATCCTGAAACGTTTAGACCTTGCCTTTCCAGGGTATCAGGATTTTTTCCAGGTGGCGCAACAGTAAGTCGAAAATCAGGGCGAAAAAGCCGATAACCAGAATACCCATGATAACGGTGTCGCTCGCAAGGTACTGGGCGGCATTCAGCACCATGAAACCCAGGCCGCGCGCAGAGGCCACCATTTCCGCGGCGACCAGGGTGGTCCAGCCTACGCCGATGCCAATACGCATACCGGTAAATATTTCGGGCATGGCCGCTTTAAGAATCACATGCGAGATAATCTGCCGGCTGGATGCGCCCATGGCGTAGGCGGCGTGGATTTGCTCTATGGACACTGACTTGACGCCGGAGCGCGCAGCAATGGCCATAGGTGCAAAAATAGCCAGATAGATCAGGAATACTTTGGGGAATTCACCAATGCCGAACCAGATGATGACCAAGGGCAGATAGGCCAGCGGCGGCAGGGGGCGGTAGAACTCGATGACCGGATCGAACAGGCCGCGAACAATGCGGTTTACGCCCATCATTACGCCGATCGGCACTGCCGTAACCAGAGCCAGGGCGAAGGCGCCCATGACGCGGCCCAGGCTGGCGCCCGTATGTTGCAGCAACGTCGAATTGGCGACGCCTTCTGTCATCGCCTCGATGAATTTGTCGTAGACCGCGAAGGGCGAAGGCAGGAAAATCGGCTTGATCCAGCCCATGCTGGTAACCAGGAACCACAGCGCTATCAACACCACGCCCGTCATAAGACTGATGAAGTTGCTATGGCCGGCCCCTGGAGCCCCGTAGACTTTGCCAGGCGTTGCGGGTTTGCCCAGAAATAGCTTTTTAGACATGGGCGAGTTCCGGTTGGCCGGCGGCCCGTTCGTCGCCGTAGATGATCCCAAGGATAGTTTCACGCATCCGGATGAAGTCTTCGCTTGATTTGATTGCACGGGCGTCCCTCGTTTCCAGAAATCGCTTATTGAAATCCAGATCATAAGTGTGGGTGATGCGCCCCGGCCGGGGCGACATAACGATGAGCCGGGAGCCCAGGAAAAGGGCTTCTTCGACGCTGTGGGTAATGAAAAAGAACATTTTGTTCGTGTGCTGCCATACGTCGAGCAGCAGTTCCTGAATGGTTTCACGCGTGAGCGCGTCCAGGGCCGCCATGGGCTCGTCCATCAGCAGCATTGCAGGGTCGCAGGTCAGAGCCCGTGCAATGCCGACGCGCTGCTGCATGCCGCCTGACAACTGGTAGATCATGTGCTGGTGGAAATCCTGCAATCCGACAAGTTCGAGGTTTCTTGCCGCAATCTCGCGGCGTTTGCTTTTTCCGACGCCTTGAAGTTTCAATCCGAATTCGGTGTTTTCCAGGACATTCAGCCACGGCAGCAGGGCATGCTTCTGAAACACGACTCCGCGGTCGGAACCGGGTCCTACAATCGGCTTGCCACCCAAGAGCAGCTCACCCTGGGTGGGCGATAGAAATCCGGCCAACAGGTTCAGCAGCGTGGTTTTCCCGCAGCCTGATGCGCCTAGCGCCACGACAAAGTCGCCCGAATTGATTTCTAGATTGACGTCCTTCAGGGCAATGACTGAACCGCCGTGCTGCAATGCGGGATAAGTGACATTGGCCCCTCTGACGCTAAGGTTGGCCATGGATGCTGTCATGCTGTTGACTCCTCGATACTGGGTGTACAGCGGGTCTGACAAGATGGTGCCTTGTTCAGACTCGCTGATACGGGTACAAATAAGTTACTTGGCTGCCGCTGCGGCGTACGATCCGTTAACAAACGATGTGTAATCAGCCAACGGTTTGTCTATCTGGCGTTGCGTCTTCAGGAAATCGGCGCTGGCTGTTAGTGTCTTGACCGCGCCACTGTCCTTGCCGCCACCCAACCATGTCGTTGAGGCTTGTTCCTGGGCGTTAGGGAAAATCAGCAGTTTGAGCGCTTCGGCAACGTCGTCGGGCTTGCCGCCTATCATCTTGATAATGCCTTTGACGTCGGGCGAGTCTGCCGTCATTTTGGCGCTATTGTCGTTATAGTTTTTGTATGAGGTGGCCAGGACTTTGGTGAATGCAGCCATGAATTTCGGATTCTTTTTTGCCCAGTCCTTATCGGCCACCAGGCCATCGAAAGTAGGGACGCTTTTTTCACCGATCTCTGCCGAATCGGCAATCGTGGTGCCGGTTTTTTGGATCTCAGTCAGCGCTGGAGGCCAAACGTAGGCAGCATCAAGGTCGCCGCGCTGCCAGGCCGCCACGATTTGCGGTGGCTGCATATTCAGGATTTGAATTTTCTTGGCATCGATATTCCAAATCTTGCTTAATGCAACCAGCAGGTGGAAGTGCGAAGTCGAGACAAAAGGCACCCCAACTTTCTTGCCGACCAAGTCTTCCGGCTTGGTGATGCCGGAACCGTTACGCGCAACCAGGGCTTCAGACTTGCCGATGTTGTCCAGAATCCAGAAAAGTTCGATATCGACGCCACGTGTCGCAGCGGCGGTAATGCCGGTGGAACCCAGGACGCCGATCGGTACATCGCGCGAGGCAAAGGCGCTGGAAATATCGCCGGCTGAACTGAACTGGCGCCAGTCGATTGTGTAGCCAGCTTCTTTGGCCGCCTTGTCGAAGCTTCCATCCGCGATGGCGCTGACAAATGGCCCCACGATTTGCTGGTAGCCGACAACAACTTTAGTTTGAGCTTGTGCACCGGCAGCACCTAGACCGAGCACTCCAGCGGCAACACTTAACAGGGCGAATTTTCGGGCACGTTCGAATAAGGGATTCATTGTCTGCTCCATTCAGGTGATCGCGACACTTTATGTTTATAGGGTTTGTGTAGTTGTGTCGCCGATTGAATGGATAGTGCCTATAGTCCGCTGCTGCGACTAGGTCCAGTTGATTTTATTAGATAGGACCAGTTCTTGGCCCCATGCTTTGATAATTCTCAATGAAAACAAGGGTTTTGGCGGGTTTTTGAGAGAGGCTGGCAGGTTTGCGCTGGCCTGCCTTAAGGGTAAATGCCGATGCCGCTGGACCCATTTTTTTCAGGTGGCCGGATAAAAAATGGCGCAATCGCCAGCGTTGAGGGGTGATCAATCCCTGTTAGGCCAGCTTTTGCACCATTTTCAGCCCTGCGCTATGGGCGGGCAGCCCAAAGCCATGGTGGCGTTTCTATCCTTGCATACCGCCCAAGCATACGTATTTGAGCTCCATGAAATCGTCCATGCCGTAGACCGAGCCTTCGCGCCCCAGGCCCGACTGCTTGACGCCGCCGAAAGGGGCGACTTCGTTAGAGATCAGCCCGGTATTGACCCCGACCATGCCATATTCCAGCGCCTCGGCTACCCGGAAAATGCGGCCGACATCTCGGCTGTAAAAGTAGGACGCCAGTCCGTATTCGGTATCGTTGGCAAGCTCGATGACATGGTTTTCGTCCTTGAACTTGACGACTGGGGCTACGGGCCCGAAAGTCTCTTCACGCATGCACAGCATATCTTCGGTAATGCCGGACAAGACCGTGGGCTGGAAGTAACGCCCGCCCAAGGCATGGGGTTGGCCGCCAATAGCCACTTTGGCGCCCTTGGCAACCGCGTCCTCGACATGTTCCCGGACTTTCGCCACAGCTGCCTCATCGATCAGGGGGCCCTGCGTTACCTGGTCGGCCAGGCCGTCGCCTACTTGCAGTTTGCCAACCTTGTCGGCCAGCTTTTCGACAAAGGCGTCATACACCGCTTCATGTACATAGAAACGATTCGTGCAGACGCATGTTTGGCCGGCATTGCGATATTTGGAAATCATCGCGCCCTCGATGGCGGCATCCAGGTCGGCGTCTTCGAACACGATAAAGGGGGCGTGACCGCCAAGCTCCAGGGAAAGCTTCTTGATGGTTGGCGCACTTTGCTGCATGAGTATGCGGCCCACAGCCGTAGAGCCGGTGAATGTCACTTTTTTGACAATAGGACTGGCGCACAGCACTTTGCCGATGGCGATCGAACGCTCGCTGTCCGCGGTAATGATGTTAAGTACGCCTGCCGGGATGCCTGCGCGCTCGGCCAGTTCGGCAAGCGCCAGCGCGGATAAAGGCGTTTGTTCGGCGGGCTTGAGCACGATAGTGCAGCCGGCCGCCAGTGCCGGCGCTACTTTGCGCGTGATCATCGCGTGGGGAAAATTCCAGGGTGTAATGGCTGCGCACACGCCAATAGGCTCGCGCATGACAAGCATGCGGTTGGCGCTGCTGGGTGAAGCCATGATGTCGCCGCTTACCCTTTTTGCCTGTTCGGCGAACCATTCCACAAAGGATCCGCCATAGGTGATTTCACCTCGGGATTCGGCTAGCGGCTTGCCTTGCTCGAGCGTCATCAACTGGGCGAGATCTTCGGTGTTCGCGATGATAAGGTCGAACCAGCGGCGCAGGATGTTTGCGCGATCCTTGCCGGTGCGCGCCCGCCATGCCTTGAATGCTTTGTTGGCAGCGTCGATGGCTGACTGCGCCTGGGCCGCGTCCAGATTGCTGACTTGCGCAATGACCTGTCCATTCGCAGGATTGTCGACTGCGAAAACGCTGTTGTCAGCCGCATCAGTCCAAAGTCCGTTGATGTACGAGCGGGTTTTATATAAGGAGGGATCGTTCAGGTGGATAGGTGGCTGGGTAGTCGTCATGGCTTTCAGGAACCTGCGTGGAGGATAGCTGGGAAAAAAGGGTAAGCATTTACCCCGTACGTTCTAAAGATGCGAAATTGTTCTGCCGCCTTTACTCGGGCAGGGCGGGAGCGTAGTCGAGCTGATCGGCGAACTCGGTGCAGAAGGCGGTGATGTGTTGCATGACGACATCAGGGTCATCGGTAATGGTCAGCAAATCCAGATCCAGCGGGCCGATAAGCTTGTTAACCAGCAGGTTGTCTTTAATCCATTCGATGAGTCCGGCCCAGAATGTGGCGCCTACAAGAATGATGGGTGCCGCGGGTACTTTCCGGGTCTGAACCAATGTCATGACTTCGAAGAGTTCGTCCAGAGTGCCGAACCCGCCAGGCATGGCGATGTAAGCAGCACTGTGCATGAAAAATGTGGCTTTGCGCGAATAAAAGTAATCAAACGCGAGGCTATGTGTCTGGAACTTGTTATTGGTGGTTTCGTGGGGCAGATTGATATTCAGGCCGACGCTTTTGCCGCCGGCCTCGAAAGCGCCTTTATTGGCCGCTTCCATGATGCCGGGGCCGCCGCCGGCAATAACCGTAAGCCCGGCCTTGGCCAGGCGGGCTCCTATTGCCTCGCTTAATGCATAATAGGGAGACTCGGGTTTAATGCGGGCGCTGCCGAAAATGCTTACGCCCCAACCTATTTCTTCCAGAGTGCTGGCAGCTTTCTGCATCTCTGACATAATTCCGGGAATCTGCTGCATCGCCGGCATACGGACTATTTTATTGTTTGACATGAAAAAAACCTTGTTACTTGTTGATGGGTCGAGCTATTTATATCGAGCCTTTCACGCGATGCCTGACCTGAGAAACGCCAAGGGTGAACCGACTGGTGCCTTGTATGGTGTCATCTCCATGTTAAGGAGACTGTTGCAAGATTACAAGGCAGATTACGCTGCCTGCGTGTTTGACGCAAAAGGCAAGACATTCCGCGACGAGATCTACCCTTTGTATAAGGGCCATCGGCCGTCCATGCCCGAGGAGCTTGCCGCCCAAATAGAGCCCATACATCGGGCGGTAGCCGCTTTGGGCTGGCCCGTTCTTACCGAGCCGGGCGTAGAGGCGGACGATATCATCGGCACCCTGGCGAACTGGGCGACGCGCGAAAACGTGTGCACAGTGATTTCGACCGGCGATAAAGATCTGGCTCAACTGGTAAACGAACACGTCGAGTTGGTCAACACCATGACTAACGAGAAGCAGGACATCGCCGGCGTGATGGCAAAGTTCGGCGTCAAGCCAGAGCAGATTGTAGACTTTTTGATGTTGACCGGCGACGCGGTCGACAACATCCCCGGTGTGCCTAAAGTGGGCCCTAAGACAGCGGCCAAATGGCTGACTGAATATGGAACGGTCGACGCCCTGATCGCCAATGCCGATGCCATCAAAGGCGTGGCAGGTGAAAACTTGCGTGGGGCTATTGCCAACTTTCCGCTAACCCGCCAGTTGCTCACCGTAAAAATCGACTGCGAGGTGCCGTCGCTGGTAGGCGGGCTGGCCGATTTGGTTCCCAAGCCGCAAGATCGCGATACCTTGGTGGAGTTATACGATCAATATGGCTTCAGAACGTGGTTGCGTGAACTCAGTGGCGACACTGAACGTATTCCCCAGCAAGATAGCCGCCAGGCAGCGCAGCTGCCCCAGGCGCCGGTGGAAACTTCCTATGACACAGTGCTGGACTGGGCTGATTTCGATCGATGGCTGGCTGCAATCGAAGCTGCTGATCTGGTCGCGGTAGATACTGAAACGACTTCGCTGGATCCGATGCTGGCCCGGCTGGTGGGTGTGTCGCTGGCGATCAAGCCAGGCGTGGCCTGCTATATACCGGTCGCGCATCGGGGGACCGATCAGGTCGTGCAGTTGCCCAAGCAACAGGTGCTTGAACGCTTGCGCCCTTGGCTGGAAAGCCGCGAAGCCTCCAAGCTGCTGCATAACTCCAAATACGACGCCCATGTTTTTGCGAACGAAGGGATAAACCTGGCCGGCATTACGGAAGACACCATGCTGCAGGCTTATGTGCTGGAATCGCACAAACGCGTGAATTTGCAGGAATTGGGCGAGCGATGGCTGGGCCGCACCGGAACGACTTTCGAGGATTTGTGCGGCAAAGGCGCCAAGCAAATTTGTTTCGATGAGGTCGACGTCGAAAAGGCGGCTTACTATGCCAGTGAAGATGCCGATTTCACTTTGCAATTGCACCAGGTCTTGCGTCCGCAGGTCGCGGCAGATGCCGGGCTTGAAACCATCTATAAATTGGAAGTCAAGGCATCGCGGGTGCTTACAGCGATCGAACGTAACGGTGTTGGACTGGATGCGCATGTATTGGCCATGCAAAGCCACGAACTGGGGCAGCAACTATTACTGCTGGAAAACAAGGCCTATGAACTCGCCGGCCAGCCCTTTAATTTGAATTCGCCCAAGCAGTTGGGGGAAATCCTGTTCCAGCGCATGAATTTGCCGGTCATTCGCAAAACTGCAAGCGGTGCGCCGTCTACCGACGAAGACGTCCTCAGCAAGCTTGCTCGCGACTACCCATTGCCGGAACTTCTGCTCGAATATCGCGGACTGGCCAAGCTCAAGTCTACGTATACCGACAAACTGCCCAAAATGATCAACGCGACAACGGGGCGAGTCCATACACGTTACGCACAGGCCGCGGTTATCACAGGGCGCCTGGCGTCGTCCGACCCCAATTTGCAGAATATTCCAGTACGCACGGCGGAAGGGCGGCGGGTTCGGACTGCGTTCATCGCTATGAAAGGGAAAATCGTTTCCGCCGACTATTCGCAAATTGAGTTACGGGTCATGGCGCATGTATCCAATGACGAAAACCTGCAGCGCGCTTTCGCACAAGGCGAAGATATTCACCGCGCCACGGCATCTGAAGTGTTTGGCGTAGCGCTGGCTGACGTGTCGTCAGAACAACGCCGGGCCGCCAAGGCCATTAACTTCGGCTTGATCTACGGCATGGGCGAATTCGGCCTGGCTTCCAGCCTGGGCATAACCCGGGACGCCGCCAAGGCATATATCAATCGGTACTTTGCGCGATATCCCGGCGTAGCCATTTATATGGACGAAACCCGGCGCAAGGCGCGCGAACAAGGCTACGTAGAGACCGTATTTGGCCGACGACTTTGGCTGCCGGAGATACGTGGCGCCAAGGGGCCGCGTCTGGCTGCTGCCGAAAGAGCCGCCATTAATGCGCCCATGCAGGGCACGTCGGCTGATCTAATCAAAATGGCCATGGTCGCCGCCCAGGAATGGATTGAAGAGCAAGGGCTGCAAACCTTGATGGTCATGCAGGTGCACGATGAATTGGTTTTCGACGTACCGACAGACGAGGTTGAAACCGTAGTACAGCATTTGCCGGGGCTGATGTGCAATGTCGCCGAGCTTAGCGTGCCTTTGGTGGCGGAAGTCGGCGTCGGACCTAATTGGGAGCAGGCTCACTGATTTTTCCATGAACTGACTTGTTTTTAAGGAGTTGCCATGTCGTTTTCCCCCATTACGGGCAGCGCTGAAACCACGGTGCATACCAGCGCCGACGGTTTGCGCCACGGGCTGGTCGATATGCCGACATTCGACGGGACGATACCTGCTTATTTCGCAGTCCCCGCCGATGCCGCGCGTCCACCGCTGGTGCTTGTCGTACAAGAAATATTCGGGCTGCACGAGCACGTTCGGGACGTGTGCCGGCGTTTTGCAAAGCAAGGCTATATGGCTGTGGCGGTAGAGCTTTACCAACGCCAGGGCGATGCGGCCAGCTATACAGATATGCCGCTGTTGATCAAGGACATCGTATCGAAGGTGTCGGATGAGCAGGTGCTGGCTGATCTGGATGCCAGTGTGGCGTGGGCCAAGGAACAGGGTGCAGACACTGCAAGGCTGGGTGTGACCGGCTTTTGCTGGGGCGGGCGCCTGACATGGATGTATGCGGCGCATAATCCGGATTGCAAGGCCGGGGTGGCATGGTACGGCAAACTTGCCACGGGTCACGGGCCCTTGCAGGTGCAAAATCCGATTGATGTGGCGGGTAAGCTGCATGCTCCAGTGCTTGGCTTGTATGGCGCCAAGGACACCAGTATCCCACTGGCGGATGTACAGAGTATGGAAGCGGCACTTGAGCAGGGAAGCACCGAGGCCCGGGCTTCGGAAATTGTGGTCTACCCTGAATCGGGGCATGCATTCTATGCCGACTACCGACCGAGCTACAACGCTGCCGATGCCCAGGATGCCTGGGCTAAAGCCCTGTCGTGGTTTGGCCGATACCTGGCCTGATGCCGCGTTGCGGCACCAGGCATGCGTGCCTTAATCCAATACGTTTTCGCTGTCGCGCAGGCGGTTAGGCAGCAGCTCGTCGTGCTTGGCCAGGACGGGGTAGGCGGCGGCTTCGACCAGATAAGAGTTGACGGTTTTTACGTCGCGCAATATGTCGAGATAAAACGACCCTCGCTCGGCCTGGTCAAGCTGCCCCGATTTGATACTCTGCAGATGCTGTTCTGCCGCGTTTGCTTCAAGTTCGCGGAAATGATCTTTTTCGTACGCCAGGTATCTGGCGCTTTTGACATCTTCGGCCATGAACAGCGCTGCCGTCTGGCGCTGATTGCGTATCAGGCGATCCAGTACTTCGGTCAGTTCATCGCGCTGTTGTTGGCTAAAGGACCAGCCTTTTTTGTAGAGGCTGCTGGCGTGTCCCAGTAGCCCGTTGGTTGTAATGCTGGCCGCGTGCGCGATACTTCCGGAAAATGCCAGAATTTCATCGCGGCGGCGGTGATCTTCTTTGTTCATGGCATCCTGGTCCAGCGTTGCAAGGTAAGTGGTGATCAGCCCGTCGAGGCGATTGAGCCCATTGTTGATGTAGCGGGCCTGCGTAATGCGATGGCGGTTATCGCGCAGGAAGCCGGCTCGTGCCATGCCTAGCAAGCTTTGCAACATATCGGCCAGGCGCAATGCCTCGCGCGCGGCATTACCTAAAGCAATTGCAGGGACTTCGTGTGCCGACTCGTCGAGGTATTGTGGCCGTGATGGGTCGTTGGGGTCGGTGCGTTTAGGCAGCAGCCTGATCATCAAACGCGAGTATGGCGTCAGCAATGGCAAGAAAATGAGCGCCGTAACGACATTGAATAAGGTATGGAAATTAGCGACCGCGCGGGCAGGATCCGATGTCAGGCCGCTCATCAGGGACGGTAGCCACGGAAGGAGGGTAAGCGCCAGCACGCAGCCGGCCACACGCGTGCCCAGGTTGCCTATTGGCAGGCGCCGGGTAGCGGGGTCATTGTCGCTCGAGCCTTCAAGTATAGGGTTGATGGATGTGCCCAGATTTGCCCCAAGCACCAGGGCGAACGCCAGGGTAGGGCTGACCAGACTGTGGCTGGCTAAGGACATGATCAACACCACGACCGCGACGCTGGAATGTGCAGCCCACGCCAGGATGGTGGCCAGCAATAGGGCGATGACGGGTTGATCCGACAGTGCATCAAGCAGGATCTGCAGCAATTCGGAGCTTTGCAGCGGTGCAAATAATTGAACCAGCTGGTGCAGCGACATCAACAGCAAACCCAGGCCTATGAACACGCGCCCAAGGTCTCGCCGACGGCTGGGCTGATGCCGCCGGAACAGCCATACCCCTACAAGAATAAGCGCGGGCGCCAGCGCCGTCAGGTTGAATGACAGCAATTGCACGATGATGGTGGTGCCCACATTGGCGCCCAGCATAGCGGCTAGCCCCGGGGCTAGCGCAACGAACCCGCCAACTGCGAAGCTGGTGATCATCAGGCCTGTCGCAGTGCTACTTTGTATCGCCGAGGTAATCGCCAGGCCGGTAAGGAAAGCGCGCCAGCGCGTACCCAGAGCATGGCCCATCCATACGCCCAAGGCGGCGCCAAAGGCGCGCTGCACGCCGGTTTGCACCATGTGCACGCCCCATAGCAATAATGCTATGTAGCCGCCAAAATCAAGCAGGGCAAATAATTCTTTCATGGCTGCATGATAAACCAGCAGTCATGCAATGATTAAATTCGTTGTGCAGCGTGCAGGGCGTTAATACGTGCCTGAATCGGGGGGTGCGATGCGAACATTGCGCTGATGGCGCGTTTGCCCGAAATGCCGGAAGCCTCGAATGTTTTAGGCAGTTCGCCCGCCTCGACGCCGCCCAGGCGGGCCAGGGCGCGAATCATGGGCTCGCGTGAACCCAGCAGGTTGGCCGAGCCGGCATCGGCGCGGTATTCGCGTTGGCGCGAAAACCAGGCGACGATGATTGATGCCAGGATGCCGAATACGATTTCGCATGCGATGACTGTTGCGTAATAGCCCATGCCGACGCCGCGGTCGTTCTTGAGCACCACGCGGTCGACGAAATAACCGACGATGCGGGCAAAGAAAACAACAAATGTATTGAGTACCCCTTGTATCAGCGTCAGCGTGATCATGTCGCCGTTGGCAACGTGGGCGACTTCATGGCCTAGTACTGCGGCGACTTCTTCCTCGGTCATGCTGGTCAGCAAGCCGGTGGACACGGCAACCAGGGAGTTGTTCCGGGAAGCGCCTGTTGCAAAGGCATTAGGTGCTCCTTCGTAGATGGCGACCTCAGGCCTGCCTATGCCGGCACGATCGGCCAGTTGGTGGACCGTATCGACCAACCAGGCTTCTTTGGCATTGGCGGGTGCTTGCGGATCAATGACTCGCGCCCCGGTGCTTTGCTTGGCCATCCATTTACTGATCAACAGCGAAATAATAGAGCCGGTGAACCCGATGATGGCCGAGAAGATCAGCAACTGGGTAAGGTCCAGACCATTGGCGGTCATGAAGCGACCGACGCCCAGCACGCTCATGGATGCGCTGAGCACAATCAATACCGCAAAGTTGGTGAGCAAAAATAGGAATATTCGTTTCATGTTTTATATTTTCCGGCTTGGCCTGCGATCAAGTTGGACTATGTATATGGGGGACGGTTCCCTTATTTAAAGTTCCCGTGACCTTAAAATTTGAAAACAGCAGAGTATAGTATCGACTTTGTAGTTTAAATCTGAAATTCGGTTGATTACATGCAGTCTCTGTGGATGTTACTGGCGAGTATCATGTTTGCTGGCATGGGAGCCTGTGTAAAGGTGGCCTCGGATTACGGGGCATCACTACCGCACGTGGTGCTGTTTCGCGGTATCCCCTCGGTGCTGCTTCTGTTGTTCTGGGCGCGCCTGACCCATCGTACGCTACGGCCAGCAAGCTGGAAACTGCACATCTGGCGAAACGTGTCCGGCATTACTTCCATGTGGCTGGGTTTCTTCGCCATATCGCACCTGCCCTTGTCAACGGCCATTAGCCTGAACTATACGGCCCCCTTATTCATCGCCGGCTGGATGCTTGCACGGGGCGGAACTCAGCGCGACCCTGTTCGCATCATGGCAGTGCTGTTGGGGTTCCTGGGTGTTATCGCGGTATTGCGCCCCAGCATAGGGCAGGATCATTGGTTTGCGGCTGCGCTAGGCTTGGGCGCGGGTGCCTTGTCAGCGGTGGCCATGATGCAAATACGCGAACTTGGCCGTGTTGGCGAGCCCGAGTGGCGCACGGTATTGATATTCTCTTGTGGCGTATGCCTGACTAGCCTGGTAGGGCTTGCGGTCGAGGGGTGGCGCTATATCAACCCCCTTGCCTGGGCTGCGCTGGTGGGGGTCGGGGTATTCGGACTGGTCGGGCAATTGGCGATGACACGCGCGTTTGGACTTGGTTCAGCGCTTTTGACAGCGGCCTTGCAATACACCACTATTATCTTTGCTGCGTTGCTCGGTATTGTTTTTTGGGACGATTTGCCCGACGCCATAGCGTGGGGCGGGATGGCCCTGATCATCGCCTCGGGACTGCTGTCCATTTGGCGCACTTATAGCGAAGATCGCATTATGCGCGGCCAAGGTAGCGAAACCTCGAAGGCCAGCGCGCAGATTAACGAACAGGAGGCCCGACGTGTCTGATTTATTGTTTGATGCCCGTTCACTGGTGGGCAAAATACCCTCGTCCAATTTTCTGGTTTTTGATGTCAGGCACGATCTTGCCGATCATAAGGCGGGCCGGGCCGCGTACGAGCAAGGGCATATTCCGGGTGCTATCTTTCTTGATCACGAGCGCCAGTTGTCGGGGCCAAAAACAGGCAAGAACGGCCGTCATCCTTTGCCAGCCCGTGCCGAGTTCGGCGCGCTTATGCGCAGCCAGGGGCTTACGCCTGAGTCGCAAGTGGTGCTGTATGACGGTGGCAATGGGATGTATGCGTCGCACGTATGGTGGATGCTGCGTTGGCTCGGGCACGATAAGGTTGCGGTCCTGGACGGGGGCTGGCCTGCATGGCTAAGCGCCGGAGGGGCTAGTGAAACCAAGGCCAATGCGCCGGTAAGCGCCAGCGAACAAGGCTTTGCCGAGCAAGCCGCCATGCCAACGGTTGATGCGCAGGCTGTGCTGGCCAATATCGATAGTCCCGCCTTCACCGTAGTGGATGCACGCGCGGCCAATCGCTATCGGGGTGACGTCGAGCCCATGGACCCCGTGGCAGGCCATATCCCGGGCGCCTTGAACCGCCCCAGTTCACTGAATGTACAAGACGATGGCAGATTCAAGCCCGCAGCGCAGTTGCGCGACGAGTTCGAGCGCCTGTTGCCGGACGTGCCGGCCCAGAATGTCGTGCATCAATGTGGTTCGGGAATTTCGGCCTGCCATAACCTGTTTGCCATGGAGCTGGCAGGGTTATCGGGCTCTGCTGTCTACCCAGGGTCGTGGAGCGAATGGTGCAGTGAACCGGCGCGTCCGGTTGCCCGGGGGCAGGGCTAAACTGCGGCGTTGCCCATTTGTCGACGGTACCACTCGTGGAAGTGCTGCATGCCGTCTTCCATGGGTGACTGGTAAGGCCCGGTCTCGTTAACGCCTCGGCGCATAAGCGCCCGGCGGCCAGCATCCATGCGTTCAGCAATTTCATCGTCTTCAATGGCGGTTTCCATATAGGCTGCCCGTTGCGCCTGCACGAATTCACGCTCAAAGGCTACGATGTCTTCGGGGTAATAAAACTCCACGATATTTACGGTTTCCTGCGGGCTGACCGGGTGCAGCGTCGACAAGACCACCACATGGGGATAGAGTTCTATCATGTGGGTGGGAAAGTAAGTGACCCAGACCGCGCCGAACTCGGGTGCTTCGCCGCCCCGGTAGTCGGTCAGGCGATCATGCCATTGCCGGTATGTGTCGGTGCCCGGTTGCTCCAGCTCTTGATGCACGCCGACGCGCTGCAAGCTATACCATTCGGAAAATTCCCAGGCCAGGTCATCGCAGCTGACGAATTTACCTAGCCCCGGATGGAATGGTCCTACGTGGTAGTCTTCCAGGTAGACTTCAATAAAAGTCTTCCAGTTGTAGTTGCAGCGATGGACTTCGACATGGTCGAGCACATAATCGGAAAAGTCGAATTCGGGTCGCTTGAATAATGTCGCCATATCGTGCGCCGGGTTGCGGGGCCCTTCGAATAGCAGGCCATGACAATTTTTAAGCGTAAACTTTTGCAGATTCATGCAAGGTGTTTCGGGAAATTGGGGCGCGCCCAGAAGTTTCCCTTGCTGGCTATAGGTCCAGCGGTGCACGGGGCAAACAATATTGCCGCCAGTGTCGCGCAGGTTGCCGGTATGTCCCGTTACGCTACCCAGCATGATGGCCTGCCGGTGACGGCAGACATTCGATATCAACTCCACGCCCTGGGGGTTGCGCACTAATACACGGCCTGCATTTTCTTGCGGCAAGGTGCGCCAGTCGCCAGCTTCGGGCACCAGTTTCTCATGCCCTATGTACAGAGCAGAGTTCTGGAAAATGAGTGCTTGCTCTTTGACGAAGGTGTCTTCATCAAAGTAGCTGCTGACTGAAAGTTGCGTTTGCGCCGGAGCAACGTGCGCTTCCCGACCGATGTCGGTCATAGTTCCCCCCCGCGGTGGTAAAACCAGGAGGATGGCGTGATCCTGGTGCGAAGAAAAAAGGCCTGGCCGATGAGATTTCAAAAGAGGTGGGATTGTACTGTACTTTACCTCATGCAAAACACATGGGAAAGTTCGCGTTCCGGCAAATTTCCGGGCTTCTCGTACAATTTGGGTAGGATTCAAAACAAGTGTGACGTTATGGTCCACTTATCTACTGGAATAAAGTCATGGTTGACAAGATAACGGGCACGCAGCCTCAAGCCGATACAACTGCGGATAGTAAAACAGCATTGCCGCAGGATTTCGAGACTGCTTTGGCGCAATTGGAAGCGCTGGTCGCGCAGATGGAGAATGGGTCTCTGGCGCTGGATCAGTCATTGACGGCTTACGAGCAAGGGGTCGAACTTGCCAGGATTTGCCAGCGGCGGCTTGATCAGGCCGAGCAGCAAGTGAAGGTGCTGCAGGGCAATTTGCTCAAGCCGTTGGGTGATGCACCTGTCGGCAACGAGGAGTAGGGATGGGGCGCCAACCAGTCGATTTTTCCGCATGGCTGACCGAGCGGGTAGAACATGTCGAAAACGTACTCGAACAGCTGTTGCCGTCTGACACTACGCTTCCCTCACATTTGCATGAAGCCATGCGTTACGCGGTTCTGGGCGGGGGCAAGCGCGTTCGGGCCGCGCTGGTCTATGCGGCGGGCGAAGCCTCGTTGCAGTCCGGCACGGCAGCGTCTGCGCAGCAAATTGCCTTGGACCATGCTGCCGCCGCAGTCGAATTGATTCATGCTTACTCGCTGATCCACGACGACTTGCCCTGCATGGATGACGATTCCCTGCGACGTGGGCGGCCGACGGTGCATGTCAAATTCGATGAGGCCACCGCTATGTTGGCAGGCGATGCATTGCAGCCGTTGGCCTTCGAGTTGCTGGGGTTGATGCCTATCGCGCCAGCGCTCACGGTACAGGCCACGCAATTACTGGCGCGTTCTGCCGGGAGCCTGGGCATGGTTGGCGGACAGGCCATAGACTGCGACAGCGTGGGGCATGCGCTTACGATAGAGCAACTGCAGCAAATGCATAGTATGAAAACCGGGGCTTTGCTTGAGGCCAGCGTACTGCTTGGTGGTATCGTGGCTGGGGCAGGTTCGGCCACCCGCAAGGGCCTGGAAAGTTATGCCGCAGCGGTAGGCCTGGCTTTTCAAGTGGTCGACGATATCCTTGACGTAACCTCGGACACGGCGACGCTGGGTAAGACCGCCGGTAAAGACGCTGCCGAGAATAAGCCGACTTATGTCTCGATCATGGGGTTGGATGGATCGCGTGATTTGCTTGCATCGCTGCGCGATCAGGCTCATGCTGCCCTGTTGCCTTTAGGCCCTACGGCAGCCCGTCTTGCCGGCATTGCCGACTACATTGTCGGGCGTGATCGCTAAGTGGATTTTCGCATTGAGCCGCTTGCTGTTATTGTTGACAGTCTAATATGCTGTCTGGACACAACTCTATAACTCGTATGACCAACGTTTCTCTTGAACAAATTCAATCTCCGGCCGATTTGCGCCAGCTGGATCGGCGCGAACTCAAAGAGATCGCGGTGCAATTGCGCGAGTTTGTCCTGCAGTCCGTCTCGAAAACCGGCGGCCATCTGTCCTCGAATCTGGGTACGGTAGAACTCACTATTGCCTTGCACACGGTCTTTAATACGCCGGATGATCGTATCGTCTGGGATGTAGGGCACCAGTCCTATCCCCACAAAATACTTACCGGCCGTCGCGAAAGCATGGCTCATTTGCGTCAGAAGGGCGGCATTTCAGGGTTTCCGAAACGTAGCGAATCTGAATATGACGCATTCGGTACGGCCCATTCGTCGACTTCGATCTCGGCGATTTTGGGCATGGCCGTTGCGTCGCGCAATGCGGGGCTGGAACGTCGGCAGCACATTGCTGTTATCGGCGACGGCGCCATGACGGCCGGCATGGCCTTTGAGGCCTTGAATAATGCAGGCGTGACGCCGGACGTCAATGTCCTGGTTGTCCTTAACGACAACGATATGTCGATCTCGCCGCCTGTGGGGGCGCTGAACCATTATCTGGCGCGCCTGCTGTCGGGCGGATTTTATGCGGCTGCCAAGAACGTCGGAAGGGCTGTGTTGCAACATGTGCCCCCTGTGCTGGAACTGGCAAGACGTTTTGAAGGCCATGCTAAAGGCATGGTGTCGCCGGCCACCTTGTTCGAGGAATTGGGGTTCAATTATGTCGGTCCTATCGACGGCCACGATCTGGATGCCCTGATTCCCACACTCGAGAATCTGCGAGTGCTGGGTGGATTGCAGTTCCTGCATGTTGTGACCAAAAAGGGGCAGGGCTACAAGCTGGCCGAGGCAGACCCGGTTCTGTATCACGGCCCGGGTAAATTTGATCCCAGCATTGGCATTCAAAAACCCAAGGCGCCCGGTAAGCAAACTTTTACGCAGGTATTCGGGCGTTGGTTGTGCGATATGGCGCAGGCTGACAGTCGTCTGTTCGGCATTACGCCGGCTATGCGCGAAGGCAGCGGCATGGTCGAATTCGAGCAGCGCTTCCCCACGCGCTACGTTGATGCAGGTATTGCGGAACAGCATGCGGTCACGTTCGCAGCCGGCTTGGCATGCGAAGGCGAAAAACCAGTTGTGGCGATTTATTCCACCTTTCTGCAGCGCGGCTACGATCAATTGATCCACGATGTCGCTTTGCAGAACCTGGATGTGACTTTTGCGCTCGATAGGGCGGGCATCGTGGGCGCTGACGGCGCGACGCACGCCGGCAATTACGACATCGCTTTTTTGCGTTGCATTCCCAATATGGTCATCGCGACGCCGTCAGACGAAAATGAAACCCGCTTGCTATTGAGCTCCTGTTACCAACATCCTGGGCCTGCGTCGGTCAGGTATCCGCGTGGCGCGGGATGTGGCGCACAGGTTCACGACGGCCTGGATACCGTTGAAATTGGCAAGGGCGTGGTAAGGCGTCAGGGCCAGAAAATTGCCATTCTTGCTTTTGGAACGTTGCTGGGCGCAGCGCTTCAGGCGGCAGACGAATTCGACGCCACAGTGGTCGATATGCGCTTTGTCAAGCCGCTGGATGAGTCGTTGTTGACCAGCCTGGCGCAAAGCCATGACGGCTTTGTCACCATCGAAGACGCCGCCATCATGGGTGGCGCGGGCAGCGCGGTACTTGAATTCTTTTGCAAGCAGGCCATCGAGCGGCCTGTCCTTCAGTTGGGCTTGCCTGATCAGTTTGTCGATCATGGCGAACAGGCCGTTATCCTGAGCGAGTTGGGGCTGGATGCGTCAGGGCTGGCGGAGTCTATTCGGCATCGATTTGCGGCATTGCTGCCGCAGCGCTTCGCTACAATGGGGCGGCAAAGTACCTAATACCATTAGGGTTATAGGGTTATGTGCACGGGCTGTGCCGCATAATGAATAGTTGTTTGTGAACTGGCGTTCGTTTCGGCGGCCGCTTTATAGGTTTTTATCATGAATATTTTGATTGATTCTGCTGTTGCCATGCCTGACGTGCAGAGCAGCGTCGATACTCGCCATATTGTCATCGAGCGCGTTGGTGTGCGCGGTGTGCGCCACCCCATGCTGATCGCAGGCGCCGATGGTTCGGCCTTGCCCACAGTGGGCAACTGGGAACTTACGGTCGCGCTGCCAGCGCAAGAAAAGGGTACTCATATGTCCCGTTTTGTGGCGCTTCTCGAGCAGCACCGGCAAATTCCAACGACACCTGCGTTGTTTTGCGACATGGCGCAAGCCATGCTGGTGTTGCTGAACGCAGAAAAAGGCGATATTTGCGCGTCGTTTCCGTATTTCATGACAAAAGTCGCGCCGGTTTCCGGTGTGGCAAGCCTGATGGATTACGAGGTCAAATGGATTGCGCGAGTGCAGGGCGGCCAGTCCGAAGGCACGGCTCGCAAGTCGGAATTCGAGCTTTCGGTACTCGTTCCTGTGACCAGCCTGTGCCCATGCTCCAAGGCGATCTCCGAATATGGCGCCCATAACCAGCGGTCCCACATCACGGTAAACGCCGTATTCAACGACCCCTCAGACGTCGACGTTGACAGCTTGATTCGTACTATCGAGCAAGAAGCGTCCTGCGAATTGTGGGGCCTGCTCAAGCGCGGTGATGAAAAGTTTGTCACCGAACGCGCTTACGAAAATCCGAAATTTGTCGAAGACCTGGTTCGCGATGTAGCCGTCCAGCTTAAGAGTGTGGCCGGCGTGCAACGTTTTCGCATCGAGGCTGAAAATTTCGAATCCATTCATAATCACTCGGCCTACGCGGTAGTCGAAGGCTAGTCCCGGCTCGAGTGTAGCCAAGTCCACGTAAGTATTAATTGCTGCTTTCCCGGCAATAATGCTAGAATGCTTGGTTGTTGTTTCTTGCTCGACTTATTTTGCCTTGCAATAACGCTTCTTTGGTTAGCCTCTTGGGCGAAGCAAAAGCTGCGGTTGTTCTACGGGCGTCATAGGCGGGCTGTCCCTTTTAACTTTGCCGTTATTGGCTGGTTAAAAGATATCCACAAGGAGTGTAGTTTATGCGTCACTACGAAGTAGTGTTTATCGTGCATCCCGATCAAAGCGAGCAAGTGCCTGCCATGATCGAGCGCTATTCGGCTGTGGTTACCGGCAACGGTGGCCAAATTCATCGTCTTGAAGACTGGGGGCGCCGCCAACTGGCCTATCCTATCCAGAAACTGGTCAAGGCTCACTACGTTTGCTTCAACATCGAATGCGGCCAAACCGTACTCGACGAACTCGAGCACTCGTTCCGCTACAACGACGCCATTCTGCGTCATTTGCTCATCAAGACCAAGAAAGCGCAGACAGCGCCTTCCATCATGATGAAGTCGGTCGAGCGTGAAGAAGCCCGCAAGGCAAGCGCCGAAGTAGCTCCTGCAGCACAAGCGGAATAAGGGCCTGTGTCTCGAGCCAACGCGTGAATCAGCTTCATTTAACTGCCACAGCCCTTGAGGTCAAACCGTTAAGGTATACACCGGCAGGCATGCCAGCAGTCGAAATGATGTTGTCCCACGAGTCGGAAGTCCTGGAGGCCGGTCATATGCGCCGGATCGAAGTGGTACTTTCTGCCGTAGCTCTAGGAGACATCGCTTTGTTGTTAGCGGACACCCCTTTGGGTGCGTCTTTGTCGATAGAGGGGTTTATTGCCCCGGCGCGCAAAGGCTCAAACAAACTGGTCGTGCACATACAACAGGCAAATCGGGTTTTTTCCGGCGGCGCAAGCGCCGTTGTGTAGCAGTTATTCATGGTAAATGGTTGCGCAGGCGAATAAACGTCTGGCGCATGGAACATACAGCTTGGGCTCAGCCCAAACACTAAAGAGGCACATTATGGCTTTCTTCAAAAAAGGCAAAGAAAAACGTAAGTTCACGCAACAAAATCCGCTGTTCAAACGTCGCAAGTTCTGCCGTTTCACAGCCGCCAATGTTGACGAGATCGATTACAAAGACCTGGACACCCTGCGTGATTTCATCCAGGAAAACGGCAAGATCATTCCTGCCCGTTTAACCGGCACCAAGGCACACTACCAGCGTCAGCTGGACACAGCGATCAAGCGCTCGCGCTTCCTGGCTCTGTTGCCTTACACCGATAACCACAACTAATCCGGGGCCTATCGTCATGCAAGTTATTCTGCTCGAAAAAGTCGTCAATCTAGGTAACCTCGGCGAAGTCGTTCGTGTACGCGACGGTTATGCCCGCAACTTCCTGATTCCTCAACGCATTGCCCGCCGTGCTACTGAAACTGCTCTGAAAGAGTTCGAAGAGCGCCGCGCCGAACTGGAAAAAGTTCAGGCTGAAAAGCTGGCTGCTGCTCAAGCTACTGGCGAAAAGCTGGCTGGCATTACCGTTGTTATTTCGCAAAAGGCCGGTGTCGATGGCCGTTTGTTCGGTTCGGTAACCAGCATGGATATCGCAGCGGCCTTGGTCAAGGAAGGTTTTTCCACGGTCGAGAAAGCACAGGTTCGTTTGCCCGACGGCGCACTGAAAGCCGTTGGCGAGTTCCCTGTTGCTATTGCCCTGCACGCTGATGTAGTGGTCGATATCACGGTACGTGTACAAGGCGAAATGGCCTGATCAAGTATCAGCTACGTGGTACATTTCTCTGTTCTGAAATGTACTCATCGCCCGCATGAAGAAAAAGCCGGTGTATGCCGGCTTTTTCTATTTTTCCATCAGGTTTGTTCCGGAGCGTAGATTTGGACAGCAAGAAAAAAGACAGTGACCCGCAGTTGGACTATCTGCGAGTGCCTCCGCATTCGGTCGAGGCCGAACAGTCTGTACTGGGCGGCTTGTTGCTGGACAATTCTGCCTGGGACCGGATTACCGATGTTGTGAACGATGACGATTTCTATCGTTTCGATCATAAGATCATCTGGCAGCATATGTCCCGGCTTATCGGCCTGGCCAGACCCGCCGACGTGGTTACCGTTAATGAGTCGCTGGCCAGTGCCGGCAAGTCCGACGAAGTAGGCGGCCTGGCCTATTTGAACGCTTTGGCGCACAACACGCCTTCTGCGGCCAATATTCGCCGTTACGCGGAAATTGTTCGAGAGCGCTCGATGCTGCGTAAGCTGGTATCGGTGGCCGATGAAATTTCGGCGGCTGCGTTCAACCCTCAGGGGAAGGAAGCGCGGCAACTTCTGGACGAGGCCGAGTCCAGGGTGTTTCAAATTGCCCAGGAAGGTGCGCGCGGCACTACCGGATTCCAGGATATCCAGCCGCTGCTGACGCAGGTCGTCGAGCGTATCGACGAGCTCTATCATCGCGAGGGAAGCTCTGACATTACAGGGGTACCTACTGGCTTTACTGATCTTGACCGCATGACGTCGGGATTGCAGCCCGGCGATCTGGTCATTGTGGCTGGCCGTCCTTCCATGGGGAAAACATCGTTTTCCATGAATATCGGTGAGCACGTCGCCATAGAACAGGGTTTGCCCGTTGCCGTGTTTTCAATGGAAATGGGCGCCGTGCAACTTGCCATGCGTATGGTTGGTTCGGTGGGCCTGCTGGATCAGCATCGTATGCGTACAGGCAAGTTGACTGCGGATGATTGGCCCAAGTTGACGCATGCGGTTCAGCAAGTGCAGGAAGCGCAAGTCTACATTGACGAAACGCCTGCATTGTCATCTGTCGAGGTGCGCGCACGAGCGCGCCGTCTGTCGCGTCAATGCGGTCAGCTCGGTTTGATCATTATCGACTATATGCAGTTGATGTCGGCCAATTCCGCAGGCGAAAACCGGGCTACTGAAATTTCGGAAATCAGTCGTTCGTTGAAAGGTTTGGCTAAGGAATTGCAGTGTCCTTTGATTGCATTGTCGCAGTTGAACCGCAGTCTTGAGCAGCGTCCGAATAAGCGGCCCGTGATGAGCGATTTGCGAGAGTCTGGTGCTATTGAGCAGGATGCCGACTTGATTTTGTTTATTTATCGGGATGAGGTTTATAACCCTGATTCTCCCGATAAGGGGACGGCTGAAATTATCATTGGTAAGCAGCGTAACGGTCCGATTGGAAGCGTGCGTTTGACGTTCCAGGGGGCAAGTACGCGGTTCTTGAACTACACGGGGATGGGCGGCGGTACATTTTCTTCGGAGTAGCCTGGTTGTGCTTGTGTTGGTCTTGACGTGCTGATGCCAGCGTTATCTGTTTTTTATATC
>NZ_JBEBUX010000017.1:0-41656 GCF_040393045.1 Pollutimonas bauzanensis
GAACTCGTCATAAATACGATGAACCCGTCACAAATACGAGAAAGCCGCAGCAAAAGCGGCTTAACACTCACATATCAAGCAGCGCCTTCAGCCCATCCTCATCAAGCACCGGCACCCCCAGTTCCTGAGCCTTGACCAACTTGCTGCCGGCATCTTCACCCGCCACCACATATGCCGTTTTCTTCGATACCGAGCCGCTTACCTTGCCGCCAGCCGCAAGAATATGGCGGGTAGCTTCATCGCGTGTCCAGGTAGGCATTGTTCCTGTCAAAACCAAGGTCTTTCCCGCCAAACGCTGCCTGCCTTCCGTTGCGACCACCTCGGCCTTGGCATGCACACCGGCGCGCGCCAACGCGGCAATGACCTCGCGATTATGCGCTTCCGCGAAAAACCTGACGATAGAACCCGCCACTACTGGCCCTACCTCGTTCACAGCCAGCAATGATTCTTCATCAGCCTGCACGACTGCATCCACCGTGCCGAAATGACGCGCCAGATCACGGGCGGTCGTTTCCCCTACATGACGGATACCCAGGGCATACAACAAGCGACCGAGCTCCGGTGTACGCGCCTGGTCCAGTGCCGCCACCAGGTTCTCTGCGGATTTTCGACCCATACGCTCGTAACCGATCAACTCAAGCACGTTTAGCGTAAATAAATCCGCCAATGACTTGATCCGCCCGCTTTCCACCAGTTGATCCACCAGCTTCTCGCCCAGGCCTTCGATATCAAGTGCCTTGCGGCCTGCAGCATGAATAATGCTTTGCTTGCGTTGGGCCGCGCAAAACAAGCCGCCGGAACATCGCGAAATAGCCTCGTCCTCGAGCCGCTCTACTGCCGACCCGCATACAGGACAATTCGCGGGTGTGATATATAAGCTGGTGCCTTCAGGCCGCAATTCCAACACAGGCCCAACCACTTCGGGAATGACGTCACCAGCCCGGCGTACGATGACTGTATCGCCCACCCGTACATCCTTGCGACGGATTTCATCTTCGTTGTGCAATGTGGCATTGGTAACCGTTACGCCGCCCACAAAAACGGGCTTGAGCCGAGCCACCGGCGTAATGGCGCCTGTGCGCCCCACCTGCACCTCTATGCCCAATAGTGTCGTCGTTTCTTCCTGAGCCGGAAACTTATGCGCAACGGCAAAACGCGGCGCACGCGCTACATAGCCCAGAACATCCTGGGCCGCCAGCGAATTCACCTTATAGACGACACCGTCAATATCAAACGGAAGTTGCGCGCGCTCGCTGCCTGTTTCAGCATAAAACGCTAACAATCCATCTGCGCCCTTTACCACTTGGCGGGCGCCATTGACCGGCAAGCCGAATTCCTCGAACCAATCCAGCATTTGCGCATGTGTCGGCCGCGGCATCGAAGGCAAGCCGGACTCCTGCTGGAAAAAATCAGTTTGCCCATCGTGCCGGATGCGGATTTCACCCCAACCATAGGCAAAGAAACGCAGCGGCCTCTGCTTGGTAATATTGGGATCAAGTTGACGCAGACTGCCCGCGGCAGCATTACGAGGATTCACAAAAATCTTTTCGCGACGGCGCTGCTGGGCCTGGTTCAACGCATCGAAATCGCTACGGTTCATCAGCACTTCGCCACGAACTTCCAGCACCTCGGGCGCATCGCCCCTTAAGCGCAACGGTACAGACCGAAGGGTACGGATATTACTGGTGATGTCTTCACCCGTTTGCCCATCGCCCCGGGTGGCCGCCTGGACCAGGCGCCCTTGTTCATAGCGCAGGCTGACCGCCAGGCCATCAAACTTAAGCTCTGCCACGTACTCGACTTGGCTATCGGTAGCCAAGCCAGCCCCGCGCAGCGTATCGGCCACCCGTTTATCAAATGCCACGACATCTTCAGGATCGAAGGCATTGCCCAGCGAGCGCATGGGCACCGCGTGTCGAACGCTTTTAAAGGCACCTGACGGCGCGCCCCCGACGCGCTGTGTCGGAGATTCTGGCGTAATCAGATCAGGATGTGACGCTTCCAGAGCCATAAGCTCTTGCATCAAGCGGTCGTACTCGGCGTCTGAAACGATAGGCGCGTCTTTTACATAATACTGATGATTATGCCGCTCGATTTCGGAGCGCAGAACGTCCAGCCGCTGCGCAACCGATCCGGCATGTGAACCAGTAGTCACGAAAATACCCTTACCGCCCGTTCAGTACCAGCCTCAAAACCTGCTTGGCCAAGCCGTGCGTATAAATCAAGAAGCTGTGCATCGATGGCATGATCGGTACCGTCGGGCAGCGGCCGACCCTGGTCATCGAGCAACACGGCGTTCAAGCGGCCTGCCAGGTCTCGGCCCACGCTCGCCATGCGGCTGAAAGCTTGTTCATCGGAGGGGCTATTAGGCAAATCCAGTAGCAAATCGATGCGATCCACACCTGCCGACTGCACGTCCTGAACAGGAACCCCATCGAACATGACTGTAAACCGGGGAATCCCAGTGTCAGCCATCCATGCTAACTGTGTGCCATAGGGCAAGAAACCCACCTCTTTAAGCACACGGGCGGCCTCGCTGACAGGCAGCGTCCCTTGCAATCTTAGTGTCAGGCCAACTTGCGCATCCAGTCCGGCGCATAGCGCGTCAAGCTGCTTGGCGTGCTGCATGACCTGTTCTTGCTCGGGGGCCTCGATGACGCCGTCAAAACGCTCTGCCAACCGTTGCGCCATAGACCACAAATGGGACCATTCAATATCCGTAAGCGGCCCGCTGCGATTAGCCAGCAATACCGACAACTGCATGGATACATAGTTTTCATTGGGCCGCAGGCGTGCCCGATGGCCGCCGCCCTCGCGTTCCGCAAAGATGCGCACGGGCTTGTTGCCCGCAGTATGTACGGACTGCACAGCGGCATGCAAAAGCTCTGAAGCCACAGGTTGCGCAAAACTGATGTCGATAACAACTTCAGAGCCGGGATCCACTTCGGCCGGATCATCCGCCGCCAACTCTTCCTCGGGATCGCGCAAGCCGAAACCCGGCTCACGCCTGCCGGGGGGTGCGGTCCCCATCAACGGGTCATGTTCCCGCTCGGGGAAGTGCTCTTGCATTTTTTGCCGTATGCGCCTGTCTTGCCACCAATTAAATAGCAGCACGACCAGGATCAATACAACGCCCAGCAGAATTAAACCGATTTGCAAATCACTCATTGTCAGTCCGCCGTATCACCAAATATTTATGCATAGTTTTTAATCAAACTTCGGCCAGCTGCAGGGCCGAGTCAATATCTACCGCCACAATGCGCGATACACCTTGTTCCTGCATGGTAACGCCTACGAGTTGCTTCGCCATCTGCATGGCAATTTTATTGTGAGAAATAAATAAAAACTGAGTCTGCTCGCTCATGTTGCTGACCAAATTGGCATACCGCTCGGTGTTTGCATCGTCAAGCGGCGCGTCGACCTCGTCGAGCAGGCAAAATGGAGCGGGATTCAACTTGAACAAGGCAAATACCAACGCAGTCGCAGTAAGCGCCTTTTCACCACCGGACAATAAGTGGATGGTGCTGTTGCGCTTGCCAGGCGGCTGGGCCATGACCTGCACGCCGGCATCAAGAATTTCGTCGCCAGTAATGGAAAGCTTGGCTTCGCCGCCCCCGAAAAGACGCGGAAACAGCTCACCGAAGTGGCCATTGACCTTATCGAACGTATCTTGCAATAGCTCACGCGTCTCGCGGTCTATTTTCCGAATGGCATCTTCCAGGGTTTCAATCGCTGTAGTCAGGTCCAGATGTTGTGCATCCAGAAAACCCTTGCGTTCCCGGGCGGTATTCAGTTCATCGAGCGCTGCCAAGTTGACTGACCCTAGTCCGTCGACCACGCGTGAAATTCGTTGCACTTCGGATTGCAGCCAATTTGCCCGCTGCCATTCATCAGGCTGCTCGGACAATAGTTGGCGCATCGCGTCGCGATCCACCTCGTGGGCATCCAGTTGCTCGGCGAACTGCTCTACCGCCAGGCGCGCCGCCTGCTCTTGCAGCTGTAATTCCATAATGCGGGCGCGACGTGGTTCAAGAGAGCGCTCCAGCGAGAGGCGCTCGTCATCGGCGCCTCGCAATAAGGCAGCCAGGTTATCCAGTTCAATACGCGCAAGATTCAGCGCTTCTTCACGTTCGGCACGAAGTTCCAGCGCATCTTGCAAGCCCGCCTGCGATGCAGATGCATCCAGTTCGAATAGTTCGCCCTGCAAGCCGTCCAATTCCGATCCGGCTCGGCCCGCCTGATCGGCAGCCAATTGCCAATTGCGTTTGAGCTCGGCGATGCGCGCCTGCAAGGTACGCTCGGCATACTCGGATTCATGTACGGTGCGCTCCAGATCGCGCAAATGCTGGCGCGCCTTTTCCGCTTGCAATGCCAGCTCTTCCCCCGAAATTTCGGCATCGGAAAATTGGGTTTGATGCTCGCCCAGACGGATATCGAACTCTTCGAAGCGCACTTCCGCTTCTTCTTTGCTTGCCAAGAGCTCTTCCGCCTGGAGCGCAATGTCAGCGAGATCTTCCCGAATACGTGCCGCACGCTCGCCGGACTGTTCAGCTTGCTGTTGCAAACGCGAGTGCTCTAGCTGGACGTCATGCAGACGCCGGGTCAGTTCCGATACCCGCATACGCGCCGGAGCCAACGCTTGGGAAACATGCTGCCAGGCAGATTCAGCGCGGCTTACGCCCGCCAGCGCCTGATCAGCAATCATTTGCCGGCCTTTCACTTCACGCTGCAGGTTCTCGATTTCTTGCTGCCGAGCCAACAAGCCCGCCTGCTCGGAATCGGGTGCGTAAAAACGTACGCTATGGGCGTCCACCACATGCCCTTCCTTAACGACGTAAAGGCCGCCAGGAGGCAGTTCGCCACGTTGGGACAGCGCCTTGGTCACGTCGGGGCAAACATAGACGTCTTGCAGCCAGTCGTTGAGCAAAGTGCGAAGATCGGGATCGGTAAGGCGTAGCAGCGCGCTCAATGGGCTCAGGCCGGGTGCCGGCGCACTGGCTGCTGCCGCAGGCGGGACCTGGTAAAACGCCAGCCGAGCCGGTGGCGCATCATTGACGAACGCACGGGCATGATCTAGCTGGCGGACCTCAAGCCCTGCCATACGCTCGCGAAGAACGGCTTCCAGCGCCGTTTCCCAGCCTGCATCGATATGCAGCTTTTGCCACAAGCGGCCTAAACGGGATAATTCGTGGCGAGCGAGCCATGGCTCCAGCGCGCCTTGCTTTTGCACGTCTTCTTGCAATTTGCTCAAGGCAGCCAGGCGCGCGTCCAGCCGTGACACCGCCTGCGACTCTTCCTGCGATGCGGCCTGCGCCTTACGGCGCTGCTCATCCAATTCAGGCAACTGGTCTTCCAGTTCGACCAGCTGACCCTGGGCTTCTTGCAGTTGTTCTTCCATGGCGGCGCTATCGCCGGCCAGACGGGCGATATTTTCCGGGTCTGGCGCATTCAGGCTACGCAATTCCTGTTCCAATCGCTCTTTACGCAATTCCAGTGCCTGCATCTGGCGATCCGCATCGCGCTGGGCCTGGGCGACCAGCGCCAATTCTTGTTCGACACGAGCCAGAACAGCGCGCATTTCATCGCGCGAGGCCGCAGCCAGCCGCAGTTTGCTCTCGACATCGGGCAAATGAGCCTGTGCGTCTTCGACGCTGGCGCGAGACTCTTCGGTGCGTGCGGTGGCGGCTTCCAGATCAGCCTCGGCCTGGGCTATTTGCTCGGTACAATGCGCTTGCTGATCGGCCCATTCCTGCATTTGCTCTTGCAATTGCGTCCGGCGGGACTGCACGCGATTGCGGGAATCCACCACATGGCGGATCTCTGCTTCCAATCGGCTGACCTGCGCCCCCGCCTCGAATAACAAGCCTTGCGCGGCATGCACCGCATCGCCCGCTGCATAATGCGCCTGACGCCGCGACTCTAGTGCCGACTCGCCAGCCCGCAGGCTGGCCGTGGCCGCCTCAAGCTCAGTCTGCGCCTGTTCTATGGCCAAAAATTTGCTTTGCTGATCTTGCCGCGCGTTGCTTTCTTTCAGCAACCAAAGGGCATGTTGTTTCAGTTCGCCCTCTTCCTGCAAGCCACGGTACTGGCGCGCAACTTCAGCCTGCGCCTCCAGCTTCTCAAGCTGGGTGGTCAGTTCTCGCAGAATATCTTCGACACGGGTCAGGTTTTCACGGGTATCGCCCAGACGACTTTCTGTCTCGCGGCGCCGTTCTTTATAGCGCGAGACGCCGGCAGCCTCTTCGAGGTATACACGCAGCTCTTCGGGACGCGCTTCGATCAGGCGGTTGATCATGCCCTGTCCGATAATGGCGTATCCCCGCGACCCCAGCCCCGTACCTAGAAAAATATCGTGGATATCGCGCCGACGCACCTGCTGACCGTTGACGTAATAGCTGCTGGCGCCATCGCGGGTCAGCACACGCCTTACAGCGATTTCCGCGTAAGTGCTCCATTGCCCGACGGCGCGGCCTTCGGTATTATCAAAAACCAGCTCGACCGACGCCCGGGCCGCCGGTTTGCGATGACCCGAGCCATTGAAAATGACGTCTTGCATGGATTCACCACGCAATTCCGAAGCCTTGGTTTCGCCCAACACCCAGCGAACGGCATCGATAATATTGGACTTGCCGCAACCATTGGGTCCGACCACGCCAACCAATTGGCTGGGCGTGGGTATTACTGTCGGCTCGACAAAGGATTTGAAACCGGCAAGTTTTATTTGGGTAAGACGCACAATAAGCGAGCAATAAAAAGGAAATAGCGCGACACGCCAAGCGTGCAAACGCGGCTACCAAAATGGCCCGGAAACCGGGCCTGACATTCTCACCTGCAATCGTCTCGTATGATAACGCACACTATGGGAGAATCGGGTCCCGGAAACAAATGCGCTATGATTTTCCGTTTGCACTGCGGCCCAAAGCTATACTCGTAGACATTTTTCGCAATCCGGCTGCCCCCTGGCTTTCCACTAACCATTCAATCGAGACTACACGTTGAAAAAAGGCTTTTATCTGGTCATGATAGCCCAGGCGCTTTCATCCGTGGCAGACAATGCGTTGCTTATTGCCGCCATAGCGCTCATAGCCGATTTACAAGGCCCCGACTGGATGGCCCCCATGATGAAATGGTGGTTTGCCCTGGCTTATGTCGCCCTTGCCGCCTTTGTCGGCGCCTTTGCCGATGCGTTCCCAAAAGGCAGGGTCATGTTCGCCACCAACGCGGTCAAGGTCTCTGGCTGCCTGCTGATGTTCAGTTGCCAAAGTCTTGGGCTGGACGATCAAGGGCAACTATTCATGGTGTTTTGCGCTTATACGCTGGTGGGCATCGGTGCCGCTGCGTACTCGCCTGCGAAGTATGGCATTGTCACCGAAATGTTGCCCCCAGAACTTTTGGTAAAAGGCAATAGCTGGATAGAAGGCCTGACCGTCTTATCGATCATTGCGGGCACCGTCCTGGGCGGCATACTCATCAATCCGGCAGTCTCGGATGTATTACTGTCCCATCTATGGATCAGTGCTTTGGTGCAGACACGCACAGAAGCCGCCATTCTTGTCATTGGCATGGTGTACTTGCTGGCGGCAACCACCAACTTGCTGATACCGCGCACCAATGTGCGCTACCCCAAGCAGCAAACCAACCCCGCCCGCCTGGTCTGTGACTTCATGGGCTATGTAAAAATACTTTGGCACGACAAGCTAGGCCAGATATCCCTGGCAGTCACCACATTGTTCTGGGGCGCGGGAGCTACGCTGCAATTCATTGTCATCGAATGGGGTGCGCGGCACCTGGGCTACCGTCTGGATCAGGCTTCGGTACTGATGGGCGTCGCCGCCGCAGGCACCGTTGCAGGTTCTATTCTGGCAGGCCGAGTACCACTAAAGCGCGCCTTGTCGGTGCTGCCCGTCGGCATCATCATGGGCTTCGCCGTCATGCTTATGCCGCTGGTCACAGAAGCCTGGGCGGTCTATACCGTCTTGCTGCTCATAGGCGGCTTATCGGGCTTCTTTGTCGTCCCAATGAATGCGATGCTGCAGCACCGCGGACACGTACTGCTTTCAGCCGGCCATTCCATTGCGGTGCAAAATTTCAACGAACAACTGAACATCCTGCTGATGTTGGCGCTTTATAGCCTGATGCTATGGCTTAACCTGTCCATCAACGCGATTATCATCATCTTTGGTTTGTCCGTATCGGCTTTGATGGTGGTCTTCATACACTGGAATAAGCTCAATCACCGTGCTAACCCGGGCCTGGAAAACACCATAGGCCAGCACGGCCACGGCCAGGCCCTCAAGCACTAAGAAAATGCAGCGGCGGGCCTGCTAATCCTGCAACATGGTGCGGGCAAGATTAAGATCTTGCCAGGCATCGGCCTTATGCTGCGGACGAAGCAATAACGACGCAGGATGGTAAGTGGCCACTAGCGGAATGTCTTGCCCCGCTTCGGTCTGCAGGTGGTGAACCTGACCGCGCAATTGATCCAGTTCGGTTTCGACGCCCAGCAGTGCCTGCGCCGCCAGATTACCCAAAGCCAGAATACGACGCGGCTTCAAGATCGCAATCTGGCGCTGTAGATAGGGCAGGCAGGCGGCGATCTCTGCCGGCTTGGGGGTGCGATTGCCCAGCGGCCTGCATTTGATCAAATTGGTCAAAAACACTGCCGAGTCCGGAAGAACGCCGATAGAAGCCAGCATTGCTTGCAACAACACGCCCGGCCGCCCTTGTAGCGGCAAGCCAACCTTGTCGTCGAGCTCGCCCGGCGCTTCCCCAATGACCATCCACTCTGGTGCCTGCACGGCGCCTGTGCCGAATACGGTCTGACTACGCCCCGCGTGGAGGTCACATGCCTGGCAAGCGGCGACATAGTCAGCCAGCGCATCCCAATCGTCCGGCATGGCTTCCGCCCGAACCGGCGTGTCGACCACTGTACTTTTTCCTTTGGCGCCTGCTGCGAGCCGCCCCGCGCCGGCACCCGGCTGCCGCTGGGCCAATACAGCGGCAACGTGCGTCAACCCCTGGGCCGCGTCCGCAGCAGCGGCTGGTGCCTCTGGACGAGGCTCAGGCGCAGATTCCGCCTGCCCCTGGAGCGCCGCCACTTGCGGCTTGGGAAAAGGCCCGCTCCCTGTCGCATAGCGAGCGAGCATACGTTTATCAATGCCAATTTCCTGCAACCAGGTAATTTGCAGCGCCGTCAGTTCAGGCGCCTTGGGCAGCAAGGTTTCCGTCATGTCGAACCCAGCTTTTTTTCCATTACGCAAGCATCTTCCCTTTTGCCATCGCTGCCCGGGTAGTAATCTTTGCGGACAGCAAGCTGCGCAAACCCGTGCCGCTGATAAAAACCAAGCGCGTTGATGTTGGATGGCCTGACTTCAAGCACAACCGCAGGCAAGCCGCGCGAACGGGCCTCGCTTTCGCAATGCCGCAGCATCAACGTACCGATGCCTTGTTTCTGGCAGGATGGCGCCACGGCTATCACCAGCAAATGGGCCACATCCGGCGCAAACATGACCATGCTAAAACCAACCACACGGCCCGACTGCCGCACCACCCAAGCCCCATAGCCGGCATTCAACCCATCGGCGAAATTACCGCGCGTCCAGGGGAATGCCTGTACCGATTGCTCGATATCGGCCACCTCGTCCAGATGCTCCGGCAACATTTTCACGACAGAGATGCCCGGTTCGGGCGCTTTGGGATTGCCGCCGAGGCCCCGCTCGCGCTCTAGTGTCGTGTATGCCACCTTATCCCGCACATACAAAGGCGCCGCCAGCTCGGGAGCAATGGCGGCCCCCGTATGCCAACCAATCAAAGCCAAACGGGCAATGGTTTCCGCATCCGGCCGCAATGGCTCGCCCAGTTCCACCCGCGCACCGCCGACCTCAACTTGCGACAGTGCGGGATATGCCAGCAAAGCGTCCCCCGTCAGACGAACCGTGAGTCCGTTGCCATAGGCAGCCTGCCAGCCTGGCAGCGCTTGCTGAAGCCACCGGCCGACATGCCCGGCGCTCAGCAAAACAGGATCCTGCAGTTCCCGCCAGCCAGATGCGGCATCCCCGTCCGCCACATAAGCGGCAAGATAGACTTCGCCCATGCGGGCATCCTGCACCACCACAGAAAGAGGCGCTGCCGCGACTGCCGCGTCATGACCCCGCACGGCCACGGCCAGCAAGGAAACGATAGGGATCACGGGAATATCCAAGGCGAATGCCATGCCCTGGGCCACGCCGCAAGCAACGCGCAAGCCGGTAAATCCGCCAGGCCCCTGCCCAAAAGCCACTGCGGCCAATTCGGACCGCGCTATGCCGGCCTGAGCCAGCAAGTCGTCAGCCATCGGCAGCAGGCGTTCAGCGTGCTCGCCGGTAGCGTCATGCTCCGCGGTACGGACATTCAACAGGCCATCGGCCTGGGTCAACAATGCCACGCCGCATAAGCTGGACGAGGTCTCAAGCGCAAGAATATGTAGAGTCATGCCATCATTTTAAACGCCGCAGCACAATCGTTGGGCACGCCGACAGTAGCGTAAGGCATTCGGCGGGCAGACAGCTGCATTTTCCAGTCTTAGACTAGTATCACAATATGCTACTTAAGGCTAGAATAGGCTATTAGTGTTAACTGCTGAGATGTGAAAGTTTGGCGGAAATTGTTAAGGCATTTTCAACCAAACACTTAATGTGTAATATCTTGCTACGAGGCCTATACGGGCAAACTCAGCCCTGTTACATTTTCCCCATGAACACACAAAACCAATCTCTCTCTCGCAAAATTCTCGTCGTGGACGACGATCCCCGACTGCGCGATCTCTTGCGCCGGTATTTGTCGGAACAAGGTTTTAATGTTTTCGTAGCCGAAGACGCCAAAGAAATGGGCAAGCTATGGCAGCGCGAACATTTTGACTTGCTCGTGCTTGATCTCATGCTGCCTGGTGAAGACGGGCTTTCGATCTGCCGGCGCCTTCGCGGCGGCCATGACAACACACCAATCATCATTCTTACTGCCAAGGCAGAAGAGATCGACCGTATCGTCGGTCTGGAAATGGGCGCCGACGACTATCTGTCCAAGCCATTCAACCCTCGCGAACTTCTTGCCCGTGTCAACGCCATCCTGCGTCGCCGCGGGACCGAAGAACACCCCGGTGCGCCAAGCCAGGAAAACGAATCCATCGAATTCGGCCCCTATGTGCTGAACCTTTCCACGCGTACGCTTACCCGCAATAACGAACAAGTACCCATCACTACCGGCGAATTCTCCGTCCTTAAAGTGTTTGCGCGCCATCCGAAAATTCCGCTCTCGCGCGACAAGCTCATGGAACTTGCCCGCGGACGCGAATACGAAGCTTTCGATCGCAGTCTCGACGTTCAAATTTCACGTTTGCGCAAACTGGTAGAACCCAATCCTTCAAAACCTGTTTTCATCCAGACAGTGTGGGGCTTGGGTTATGTTTTTGTTCCTGATGGCGGGCATTAACCCAAAGCAGGCATGACCACGCAGGAAGGGGTTATGGCTGTTTTACCCAAACAAAGACCAAAAAACAATTCGCGCTTCCGCCTTGGCCTGTTCAGCCGCTCATTCCTGCTTCTGGCAGGATTGATGCTGGTCAGCCTGGGCGCGTGGCTGCAGGTTTTCTTCAGCATGGAAGAAGGTCCGCGCGCCACGCAAATGGCGCAACGGGTAACCACCGCAGTCAGTATTACGCGCTCTGCCCTGGTCTATGCGCCGCGCAGCGTAAGACCTGCCCTGCTACTGGACTTGGCCACCAAGGAAAGCCTGCGCGTGCAGCCGCGCGAAGAAACCGACGTCCTGGAACCGCTGCCCAATTCCAACTACTGGAATCACGTTGCTGCTGAAATCAAAGACCGGCTGGGTTCCAACACCCACGTCATGTGGTCGGTCAACCAAGCTGCCGGCGTCTGGGTAAGCTTCGAAATCAATAATGATCAATACTGGCTGGTTTTCGACCGCGAGCAACTCGGCCTGACCGCCGGCGTCGAATGGTTCGGATGGGGCGCCACGGCGCTGTTGCTGGCCCTCATCGGCGCAGCGGTCAGCGTCCGCTTCGTGAACCGTCCACTGGCTCAATTGGCCAAAGTGGCGCAACAGGTTGCGCGCGGCGAAACGCCTTCGCCCCTGCCGGAAAAAGGGCCTGCTGAAATCCGCGACATGAACATTGCCTTCAATCGCATGGCGCGCGACATTCGCCAAACCGAAACTGACCGCGAAATTATGTTGGCGGGCATATCCCACGACTTGCGCACGCCGCTGGCCCGCATGCGCCTGGAAATAGAAATGAGCAATGTTACCGACGAGGCCCGCCAAGCCATCGACGAAGACCTGGGCCAAATCGACCACAGCATCGGCCAGCTCATGGAGTACGCACGGCCCGCGGCCGCCGTACCAGAACAAGGGATTGATGTGTCCTCGGTGCTGCGCGATTTGTATGAACGCGAACGCAGCCATACGGAATCTCTGGGCGGCATACTTACTGCCTCTATCGAACCCAATCTCTACGCCAAGATCAGCGCTCACGATCTTAAACGCATCGTCAGCAACCTGATAGAAAACGCCCGCCGCTATGGCCGAACGCCCACCGATGGCCGCGCCCATATCGAACTGGCTGCCAGACAACAAGGCAACATCCTGGCGATCGAAGTCAAAGATCACGGCACAGGCATTGCGCATTCCGATATACAGCGTCTGTTGCGGCCGTTCTCGCGTGGCGAATCGGCCCGTACCGGCGTAAGCGGAGCTGGCCTGGGCCTGGCCATCGTCGAACGTCTTCTGGGGCAGGTAGGCGGCCAACTAGAGCTGATTTCCCACCCGCCAGCCGGTCTGGTGGCGCGCATCGAAATACCTAAGGTTCGCGTTAGGAATTTTCAATTAGACACTAACACCTAATAGCGTAAAATTTGACCATCAGCGGCGTACGCATGCGTGTGCCTGTTTAGGACTCACTATTAGGAGCTCAGATGAAAACAGTAGGCGATAAACTCGAACCCTTCAAGGTTGCCGGCGTCAAGCCAGGATTCAATCAACATGAAGAAAACGGAGTGTCTGCATTCGAAGAGATCACCGAAAGTTCGTTTCCAGGCAAGTGGAAAGTCATTTATTTCTACCCTAAAGACTTTACTTTCGTGTGCCCCACGGAAATTGTCGGCTTCAACAATCTGGTCGATGACTTCGCCGACCGGGATGCCATTCTCATGGGCGGCTCAGTCGACAACGAATTCGTCAAGCTAGCCTGGCGCCGCGAACATACCGACCTCAGCAAGCTAGGCCACTATCAATTCGGCGACACCGCTGGCGCCCTTATTGACCAATTAGGCGTACGTGAAAAATCGGAAGGTGTCGCCCTTCGCGCCACCTTTATCGTCGATCCGGACAATGTGATTCAGCACGTTTCCGTCAACAATTTGAATGTCGGACGCAACCCGGAAGAAATCCTGCGCGTGCTCGATGGCCTGCAAACCGATGAACTCTGCCCCTGCAATCGCAAGGTAGGCGGCGATACGCTATAAACCGGCTCTTGGCACAAGCATTACCGTTTCAAGGCCCGGTCTTTTCCGGGCTTTTTTAATTCTACAAACAGGGTAACGCCATGGAATTCCTACCTAGCATAAAGGCTATGATCCCCGATTGGGCGAAAGACATTCGCCTGAATCTTGACGGCGCCATTGCCCGCTCCAGCCTGAAACCCGAAGATGCTGTTGGCGTCGCCTTGGCAGCAGCTTACGCGGCGCGCAACCCGACCCTGATCGCTGCATTCAAAACTGGCTTATCCGATGCCGACGTAACGGGTGTCTTGACCGCAGCGGCACTCATGGGCATGAACAACACCTATTATCCCTACGTAGAAATGTCGGGCGATGCGCAACTGAAAACGCTGCCCGCTCAACTTCGCATGAACGCCTATGCAACCCACGGCGGCATCGACGAGGCCCGCTTCGAACTCTTTGCCTTGGCCGCCTCAATCGTGGGGAAATGCCATTTCTGTGTCAGTTCGCACTACGGCAACTTGAAAAAGGCGGGCTACGCGTCTGAGCAATTACGCGACGTGGGCCGCATTGCCTCGGTAGTCAACGCGGCTTCGCTGGTGCTTGTTGCCGAAGGAAAATAAGCAGAAGTGGGGCACGACCCCCATTCGGGCTCAGACCATCCGCTGCAATACGAAGCTATCTACACTGTGGTCAACAATGCCACGACTGTCGCCGATATGCCTTCCTTGCGCCCTAGGTAACCCAGGCCCTCGTTGGTCTTGGCCTTGATATTGACATCTTGCGGCGACACAGCCAGATCGGCAGCGATATTGGCGGCCATACCAACTGCGTGAGGCCCTATTTTCGGGGCCTGAGCATGCACCGTTGCATCCACGTTCACCACCCTCCAGCCGGCATCCGTCACCTTCTTCATTGCCGCCCGCAACAAAACCCGACTATCGGCCCCTTTGTAATCCGGATCGGTATCCGGAAAATGCCGGCCGATGTCGCCCAGGCCTGCAGCGCCCAAAATAGCGTCCGTTACCGCATGCAGCAGTACGTCGGCATCTGAATGCCCCAGCAAGCCATGCGTATGCGGAATGACGACCCCGCCAATAATCAATGGCCGGCCTTCGACCAAAGCATGCACGTCGAAACCCTGCCCGATGCGGAACGGGAAATTATTCACAACCACTTCTCCATTAATTCGAAATCTTCTGGCCAGGTCACTTTGAAATTACGCACCGAGCCTGGAATCAGGCAAGGCGAATAGCCGGCAAGCTCCATAGCCGACGCCTCATCGGTAAGCACCGCATTGGATGCCCCCGCCATCAGCAAAGCCTGCTGCAGGCGGCCTGCCTGGAACATTTGCGGCGTTTGCGCCAGCCATAGCCGCTCGCGCGCAACCGACCTCCCCACCGACGCACACATTGCAGTCGATTCCTGCGCTTGCTTCACGGTATCGGCCACGGGCTGCGCAAGCAAGCCACCAACACCCAAATCCAGACAGTTATCGATAAGACGTCTCAAGGCCTGCAGCGGCAGACCCGGCCGCGCAGCGTCATGAACCAGCACCCAGTCGTCGTCATCCAGCCCCGCATCCAGCAAAGCAGCTGTCACGGTCTCGGCCCTGCTGGGCCCGCCGCAGGGCCGCCATACGGTTCTGGGCAGGCCGGTAAGCGCCTGCGCAGCCCACTGATCATGCGCGGCCACCGCCACCCTGACTTGAGCGATCCGTTCGTCAGCCAGCAAGGCTTTGACGGCCCAGCGCAGCATAGGCTCGCCATTCAGCATGCGGTACTGCTTGGGTAAAGGGCGCGCCGGGCTGACAGCCCCAAGCAACGCGCAGCCGCCGTCAGCCAAGGTAGAATCGGCATCCACGGCACGCGTGCCGATGCCGGCCGCGGGAACAATTGCAATCAGTTTCTTGTGCATACGAAAGACATTTTATAATGACAAGCTACATGGTCATAGAAACAACCCCTCCCCCGTCCCTTTCCTCCACCAAACTCGTGCTCGCCGCATTGAAACCCGGGCAGCGTCATACGCAACCTTGCCCCCCGGGATCAGGCGACGCCTGGATGCTGGCCGACTTGGCGCGCGCGTCGCGACAGACTCTGGTCGTACTCTGCGCCGAGCCCCTGGCCGCCCAGCGCCTGGCCGAGGAAATTTTATTATTCGCGCCCGAATTGCGGGTGCGGCAATTGCCCGACTGGGAAACTCTGCCGTACGACAGCTTTTCGCCGCACCAGGATTTAATTTCGGAACGCCTGCGAACCCTGCACGCCCTGATGCAGGAAAGCGTCGACATCCTGACCGTGCCCATCACGACGGCGCTATACCGGATTGCGCCGCCTGAATTTCTTGCTGCCTATACGTTTTCGTTCAAGCAGGGGGACAAGCTGGACGAAGAAGGCCTGCGCCGCCAATTGACGATGGCAAACTACAGCCATGTCACCCAGGTAACTGCACCCGGCGAATTCAGCATACGCGGCGGACTGATCGATTTGTTCCCCATGGGTTCGATCGTACCCTATAGGCTCGACCTGTTCGATAACGAAATCGAATCCATACGCAGTTTTGACATTGACACCCAGCGCAGCCTGTATCCGGTCAAAGACGTCCAACTATTGCCGGGACGTGAATTCCCTATGGATGAAACTGCGCGCAATCAGTTTCGTGCGCGGTTTCGGGAGTTATTCGAAGGCGACCCGTCACGTGCGCTACCGTACAAAGACATCGGCAACGGCATCGCATTTGCCGGCATCGAATATTACCTGCCTCTGTTTTTTACACACACGGCAACCCTGTTCGACTACCTGCCCGAGAAATCGCTAACGGTTACGCTCGGTGATATTAATCAGGCCGTGCAGCGTTTTGCCAATGACACCCACAGCCGTTATCAGTTCCTGAAAAGTGATCGCGAGCGTCCGGTACTGCCGCCGGGACAGTTGTTCCTGAATGAAGAAGACCTGTTTCTGCAGCTCAAGCCATTTGCCAGGCTCGCGCTGACTAGCGACAGCGCCCACCCTGACTTCCAGGCGGCTCCTGCGGTAGCGGTTAACAGACGCGCGGAAGACCCTGTCGCCAATTTACGCGCGCTGTTGAATAAACACCAGGGGCGTATTGCGCTATGCGCCGATTCCGCCGGACGGCGTGAAACACTGCTGCAAATGCTGGAAGAGTTCGGCATAAAGCCAGATTTCGCGAACGAAACTCTGGAAGAGTTCCTTGCTTCGGAAAGCCGCTTTGCCTTGGTGACTGCACCGCTGTCCAATGGCTTTAGCTTGACGGATCCAGCGCTCACGCTGCTCACCGAAAACGATTTATATCCAAGCCAGGTCAGGCCTGCCCGTCGCGGCAAGCGCGCACAAGAACATGCCAGCGATGTGGAAGCCATGGTGCGCGATCTGTCGGAGTTGCGCGAAGGCGACCCTGTCGTCCATGCACAGCACGGCATCGGACGCTATCGCGGCCTGATCGACATGGACTTGGGCGAAGGCTTAATAGAACTGCTGCACCTGGAGTATGCCAACGGCAGCACCTTATACGTACCCGTGGCACAGTTGCATGTCATCGCCCGCTACAGCGGATCCGATCCGGAACACGCACCGTTGCATCAACTCGGCTCCGGTCAATGGGACAAGGCACGGCGCAAAGCGGCCAAGCAGGTCCGCGACGCAGCGGCCGAGTTACTGGCCTTGTATGCCATGCGCGCAGCGCGCGAAGGCTATCGATTCAAGCTTCCCGTCAACGACTATCAGGCATTTGCTGAAGGCTTCGGCTTCGAAGAAACGCCCGACCAGGCCGCCGCCATAGAAGCCGTTATCGGCGACATGACCTCGGGCCGCCCCATGGACAGGCTGGTGTGCGGCGACGTCGGCTTCGGCAAGACGGAAGTAGCGCTGCGCGCTGCTTTCCTTTCCGTGCTTAACGGTAAACAGGTAGCACTGCTCTGCCCTACCACCTTGCTGGCCGAACAACACGCACAGACCTTTTCCGACCGCTTCGCCGACTGGCCCGTCAAAGTCGTAGAACTATCCCGCTTTCGTTCAAGCAAGGAAGTCAGCGCCGCCATTCAAGGCCTGAACGACGGCCGAGTCGATATCGTCATCGGCACACATAAAATCTTATCCAAAGACGTGGTATTCAAGCGCCTGGGGCTGGTCATCATCGATGAAGAGCATCGTTTCGGCGTGCGCCAGAAAGAGGCACTGAAAACCTTGCGCGCCGAGGTCGACGTCCTGACGCTTACCGCTACGCCCATACCCCGCACGCTGGGCATGTCGCTGGAAGGCATACGCGACTTTTCCGTGATCGCCACGGCGCCGCAAAAGCGGCTGGCCATCAAAACGTTTGTACGGCGCGAAGACAAAAGCACGATACGCGAAGCCCTGCTGCGCGAACTCAAACGCGGCGGCCAGATCTACTTCCTGCACAACGAAGTCGACACCATCCAGAACCGGCGTGCCAGCCTGGAAGAGCTGGTGCCGGAAGCGCGCATCGCGGTTGCCCACGGGCAAATGCCCGAGCGCGAACTCGAAGAGGTCATGAAAGGTTTTTATCAGCAGCGCTATAACGTTCTGCTGTGCACGACGATCATCGAGACCGGCATCGATGTGCCCACGGCCAACACCATTGTCATTCACCGCGCCGATCGGCTGGGCCTGGCCCAGCTGCATCAATTGCGCGGCCGCGTCGGTCGTTCCCACCACCAGGCCTATGCCTACCTGATGACACCCGGCGAAGACGCCATCACCGCCAATGCAAAAAAGCGGCTGGAGGCCATTCAAGCCATGGAAGAATTAGGCGCCGGTTTTTTCCTGGCCATGCACGACCTGGAAATACGGGGAACTGGCGAAGTACTGGGCGAATCGCAATCCGGCAACATTCAGGAAATCGGCTTCTCGATGTATTCCGACATGCTCAATGCTGCGGTACGCGCCTTGAAGTCGGGCGAAGAGCCCGATCTGGATTCGCCCTTTTCAGCACTGTGCGAAGTCAACTTGCACGCTTCAGCCCTGCTGCCTTCCGATTATTGTCCCGATGTGCACGCACGGCTGGGTCTATACAAGAAGTTGGCACATGCCAAGCACGAGGATGACCTCATCCTGATCCAGGAAGAACTGATCGATCGCTATGGAAAATTGCCCGAAGCCGCGCAAACACTGCTGGCGACACATCGTCTGCGATTGAATGCCGAGCCTTTGGGCGTGATCAAGATCGATGCCAGCGAGGCGCAGGCGATGATCCAGTTTTCAGCCAAGCCCAATGTCGAGCCAATGCGCATTATCGAGCTGGTGCAGAAGCAGCGTGAAGTCAAACTCGCCGGGCAGGATAAGTTGAAAATCGACATCAAGAATGGACAAAAAGTCAGCGCCCGCATCGATGCGGTACGCATGGTACTGCGGGCGTTGGCCTGAACTTCTCTATCCGCTGGTTGACAACAGTAGGCCAACCGCCACAGATATCCACCGTTTTACTAGAACGCTGAATTATTTAATCCTTAATTCAGCGTTCGTTCAGCTTCTGCCCCTTAGAATTTTGACTTCTAATGACAATCATTCTCATTTATATTCAAACTCCTGGGAGAAGCTGTTGGTTAACAAGATTCCGTCACCGCATACCTTATTGCGCTCATCTCTCGCGTTGGCGCTAGTCGGTCCGGGCACATTTTTTACTACCAGCGTCCAGGCCCAAGCTGCCACAGACAACGCCACTACCCTCGCCCCAGTACGGGTCACAGGCACAGCAACTGACAATTCATATAACGTGCCCGATTCGGCTCAAACAAAGTTTACAGCCCCTCTGCTTGACACCCCAAAAACAATACAAATCATTCCCAAAGCCGTCATACAAGATAGCGCGGCGACTTCATTGCAAGATGTCCTGCGGAATACACCGGGCATTACTTTCGGAGCCGGAGAAGGCGGTCAACCTCTCGCCGACCGGCCGGTGATCCGCGGCAGTGCATCGGGTAATAATGTGTATGTCGATGGTGTACGCGACCCAGGCGGCCAGACACGCGAAATCTTCAACCTTGAAAGCGTCGAGGTTATCAAAGGCGCGGATTCAGCCTTTGGCGGCCGCGGCTCCGGTGGTGGCAGCATCAACCTGGTCAGCAAACGAGCTAAGTTGGGTAATTTCGCCGAAGGCAGCTTAGGGTATGGCAACGACGGGTACTTGCGCGGAACAGCCGACGGCAATTGGCAATTCAATGAGAGCTCCGCATTTCGCTTGAACGTACTGGAAGCCAAGGGAAACATACCTGGACGCAACCAAGTCGATTACAAGAAGTTCGGCATCGCGCCATCTCTGTCGCTAGGGATAGGCACCCCTACTCGCATAACGCTGAGCTATTATCATTTGAATACCGATGGAATGTCGGACTACGGCGTACCTCTGGCTGCGAAGATTCCCGGCTTGCACACGGATAGTGGTATTGCAGACGTAGACCGCGATACCTTCTATGGCTTATACGATCGCGACTACCAAAAAACCAAGGCTGATATAGGTACGATTGAAGTTGAACATGATTTCAATGACCGGCTTACGCTGCGCAACGCCACTCGTTATGGCGAAACGCTCAATGATTACGTCGTCACCAATCCAGGCGACGGAAAAGTTCTCTTCGATCCGCTAAGCAGTCAATACTGGATGCAGCGCGGCACCAAGTCGCGCTGGCAAAAAAGCACGATGTTGACCAATGTGACCGAACTGTATGGGCAACTGGATACCGGCAGTCTTAAACATCGCTTTAATTTTGGTGTGGAATTAACGCGCGAAACCAACAAGAATGCCAGCTACAGCGTAAAGACCTCGAACGGCACGGCATGTCCTACTGTTTATGGAGCAAGCCAGTTTGACTGCACCCCCTTCTATCAGCCCAACCCCAGCGACTCCTGGATGGGATCAGTCACACGCGGCCCTTTGAGCGTCGATTCAACATCGACCACACGCGCCGCCTATCTCTTCGATACTATCGAATTTTCCGAACAGTTCCAAGCCAATCTTGGTGTGCGCTTCGATAATTACCGCGTATCCGGAGGATTTTTACCGCGTGGCGCGACCGTATCGCAAAGTGAGAGCGGCGAGTGGAATATGTTCAATTACCAGTTAGGCTTGGTCTATAAACCCAGCAAGAACGGGAGCATCTACATTTCCTACGCAACTGCCTCCACGCCACCCAGCATAAGCGGCGGAGATCAGGAATCCATTTCGGCGGGAATGGGTGCGCTCGACCCTGAACAAAGCCGTACGATAGAACTGGGCACGAAATGGAACGTGCTCAATGATCGTTTAGGTTTGACAGCAGCCATTTTCCAGAATGAACGGCGCGATGCCCAAATCGAAGTGGATCAGGGTGTTTTCGCACAGGCCGGAAAGACCAGAGTGCAAGGCTTCGAATTGGGCATATCAGGGGAATTGACACCGCAATGGAATGTTTACGGCGGCTATTCCTATATGGACAGCGAACTCGTACAAGGCGCATATAGCAGTGTCAATGAAGGGGATCCGCTGGCAAATACCCCTAAGCACAGTTTCAGCTTATGGACGACCTACAAAGTATCTGCCCCATTGACCATCGGAGGAGGCGCCTATTATGTGGGCAAAACTTTCGGCGGAAATCAGGGTGGAGCAGGCGGCGGTACCAATGCAGTCTATATGCCTTCATACTGGCGATTCGATGCAATGGCGGCCTACCAGGTGAACAAAAACCTGGGCTTCCAACTTAATGCTCTCAATCTGACGGACAAAAGCTACTACACGCACACCAACGGCGTGCATCACGCCGACTTCGGTGCGGGCCGGCAGGTTATCTTGAGCGCCAACTTGAAGTACTAATCTAAAGACGGCATCTGCCGTCAATGGCTCAAGCGAAACCAATTCAAGATCGCGTCCAGCGGGCTGACATTCAGCGCAAAATTAGCCTGCTGGCGCACGACAGGCTTGGCACGATAAGCCACCGAAAACCGGGCCAACGCCATCATTTTCAAATCGTTGGCCCCATCTCCCACCGCGATTATCTGCTCTGCATCGGCCTCCAACTGTTCAGCCAAGGCCTGCAGACGGTCGGCCTTGCCTTGCGCATCCACGATTTCTCCGACCACCTTGCCCGTCAGTTTGCCGTTATTGACGTCCAGCACATTGGCATGCGCGACATCCAACCCCAACCGCTCTTTCAGACGCTCGGTAAAAAAGGTGAATCCCCCCGACACCAGCAAGGTTTTCAAGCCAGTCTTCCTGGCCACTGAAATCAGGTTCTCCGCGCCTGGATTAAGTCGCAAGCGCTCGTTATAGACTTGCTCCAAGGCCGTGACAGGCACGCCTTCCAGCAAAGCGACGCGTCGCGTCAAGCTTTCTGCGAAATCCGTGATTTCGCCCCGCATGGCCGCCTCGGTAATCGCCGATACTTCAGCTTTTCGCCCTGCCATATCGGCGATTTCGTCGATGCATTCAATATTGACCAACGTCGAATCCATGTCCATGGCCAGGATCTTGCAATCGCGCAGCCGTGCAATCTGTTCAAAAAAGGCGTAATCCATGCCGAACTCTGCGCAGCATGTCTCGACGGCGGCGCGTTCGGCGCTATCTACGTCAAGCAGGCGCACAGCTGTGCTGCCCAGTTCCTGAACTCCGCCCGCGTTCGCGATGGCGGCTACCTTTTCAATATTGGCAGCGACAAGATTTGGAGCTTGAAGAATAAGATGGGTCATAACCGTGTTTAATAAAATAGTGGATCGCCACGCATGAAACGAACAAGCCTGTCCCGGCTTGATGGAAATATAAATGTTGCCGGCCATTTTAACTGCTTACGAATCAGCCCCGATTCAGAGCCAATTCGGCGTTATGATTAGCGGCACAGTCATAGGCGCGTCTCGTAAATAACGTTGGAGCCGCCAATGGCTCCAACCGTGTTTTTTCTAAAATAGACCCGATGCCCTTGCTACATCGCCTGGACTACCCCACCCCGTATCACTCAGTCGGCTATTGGCTGCGCGCCTTGCTGCCACTCCTGGCGTTCGTGGCCTTGATGGCGCTTGCACCGGTCCGCGCCGCCGGCTCAGACACAAAAATCGACACCGATGTAGTCCTGGATACGGTACGCACGGAAATAGCCTCCCTGCAAAAAAAGCTCGCTGCATTTCCTAAAGAACCGCTGGATGACACGCAACTGGTGCAATTGCGCACCAAAGCGCTAGATGCCCAAGCCAAAGCTGAAGCCGCCGGAACCGCTATTGAGCCCGAACTGACAAGTGTACAGGCTCGCCTTGCAGAGTTGGGCACGCCTACCGACAGTGCGCCCGACGCGCCTGACATCGCGGTACAACGCAAACAGCTTACAAAAAGCAGCAGCACCCTGGATGCCCAGATAAAACTAGCGCGACTAATCAGCGTCGAGGCAGGGCAAGCAGCCGAGCAAATCCTGAAGTTCAGGCGCGCCCAGTTCCAGGAACAACTAGGCCAACGTACCTCTTCGATCCTGGTGCCCACGTTCTGGGAAGAATTAGCAGACGAATCCGAACGAGACCTGGAACGTCTGGAGCCTCTGCGCACTGAGCTGAACACCGCTTTTAAGGCTGGCGTAGGTGGTGTATGGCTCGTCGCACTGTTGGGCACGGCCCTGGTGATTGCGTTACGCTTGCTGGCTGGGCGCATCCTCTTCAAGATCAGTACGACGCGTGTAGCGCCGGGAAGACTACGCCGATCCCTATATGCTGTCTCGCGAGTCATTCTGGCCGCGGCTGTTCCAGCGCTCATCGCCCAAATCTTCAGCCTGGCGATAGGCTGGAACAGCGCGTTATCCGACACCATGGAATCAGTGCTGGACCAATTGGTCGGCATTGCCTGTTTTGGCGGTTTCGTAGCGGGTTTGGGCAATGCCTTGCTGGCGCCTGATCGGCCTTCGTGGCGCCTGCCATCCATGGACGATGCACAGGCACTGAAGCTACGCTGGTTTCCATTGCTCCTGGCAATCGTCCTCTGTGCTGACTGGGGCGCCCAACGGCTAGCCACTTTGATCAATGCCAGTCTTATCGTCACCGTGGCGATTGACTGCATCATGGCGCTGACGATAAGCCTTATGCTGGGCATGGCCATGCAACGAGCACGCCGCACGGCGATTGCAGCACAAGATACTGCTGCTAAAGGGACCCCGGCCCTGGCCTCGCCTTGGTTAAACCTGCTGCTGAATGTGATATGGGCGGCGATAACGGTCGCTATAGTCAGCCTGTTGCTGGGTTACGTCGCCCTGGGCAGCTTTATTACCAAGCAAGTGGTGTGGATAGGCCTCGTTGTTGGCACGACCTATCTGATCACTGGCCTGATAGAAGACGGGGGCAATAGCTTGCTGGCATCAGCCAAGCGCGCGGGCACAGACGACCACAATACGTCACCCATGTCGCGTGCCCGCAATCAGGCCATCGTGCTGCTGTCGGGCATTACACGCGTACTGGTCGTGCTCTTTGCCTTTATGCTGCTGCTATCGCCCTTCGGTGGCGGACCCACAGAATGGCTGCGGCAAATCGATCACCTGCATTCCGGCATTGCCATCGGCGAAATACAAGTCCGCCCTACTTCCGTTATCTTGGCGATCCTGGTTCTGCTGCTAGGCTTCGGAGCGGTCAAATTATTGCAACGCTGGCTGGCGGCTCAATACTTGCCGACAACTAGCCTAGATCCCGGCATGCGCCTTTCTGCCGCTACATTGTTTGGCTATGCCGGATATGTGATCGTGGCTTCGTTTTCGCTCTCGGCGGTCGGTATCGGCCTGGAGCGGGTGGCGTGGATCGCCAGCGCACTTTCTGTAGGGATAGGTTTTGGCTTGCAGGCAGTCGTCCAGAACTTTGTATCCGGCCTGATTTTGTTGGCGGAACGGCCGGTCAAAGTGGGTGACTGGGTATCGTTGGGCGGAGTCGAAGGCGACATTCGCCGCATTAATGTGCGTGCTACCGAAATCCAGATGAGTGATCGGTCTACCGTGATCGTGCCAAATTCGGAATTCATCACTAAAGTCGTGCGCAATGTCACCCATGGCTCACCTTTAGGACGGGTTCAAATAAAGCTGGCTTTGCCTATCGACACCCACGCAGAACGAGTGCATGACCTGATGCTGGCGGTTTTTCAGGAAAATGCCGAGATACTCGACGAACCCATGCCCGACGTCATGCTGGACGGCATAGATGCCACCGGTCTAATATTTAGCGCTACAGGCTATGTGGGTTCACCGCGATCCGCCTATCGGGTGCGCAGCGCCGTCTTGTTCGAAATACTGAAGCAACTGCACGAGGCCAAGCTGCCGTTGGTCAGCCCGCCTACGATGATATTGAAAGAATCAGCCCCCAGCCAACCCGGCCTGCCGACTAATGATTAATGCTTGCGACGACGCAGCAAATAGCGGTACACAAACCCCGGGTAACCCAGCACAACGAAAAGACTGAGCGTAATGGCATAAAACTCCCAGGTCTGGGTGAAACTGTTGCCGATATTGACTTCGAAAGCAAAGCCAAGGACGCCGACCAATGCGTAAAACACCAGCATTTCCAACAGTCGCACCAGGAAAGACTTTTCTATGACGCGAGTGCGATTGCGCCATCCGGGGTAGGTCAGCAACAAGGCCGCCACGAATGCAATACCGACTATCTTGAGCAGAAAGAACGCGACAGACGCCAAGTCCGATGCCACGACAAATGCGCCGCCAATAAGCCCAAAGGCGAAATAAGTCACACCCGCCAACAGGCACAGAAACAGCAAAGAAAATATCCACTGCATCCATGCCGGGGCAACGGGTTCGCCTTTTTGCGCCCAAGGCAAAACCAGAAAGGGGCGCTCAAGGACAAAAGGAAGATTAGCCGTTATCAGGGATAGCCCGATAAGAATCCAAACGGCAAATGACTGATTCATGTACTTCCTTAAAACTTCAAAGAACCTTCGATCACGCTGACACACAACGCCATCAGGCCGCCAGGCAGTATGCCAAGGACAATGATAAGCAAGCCATTGATCGACATCAGGCCGCTGGTGATCACGCCATTATTGATGGGCTCGACTTCGCCTTCAGGTTCGTCGAAGTAAGCCATTTTTACTACGCGCAAGTAATAGAAAGCGCCAATCAGCGAGAACATGACAGCTACCACAGCGATTGCAAGGTAGCCTGCCCCCACCAGAGCCTGCAATACCGCCAGCTTGGCATAGAAGCCAGCCATAGGCGGAATGCCGGTCAGCGAGAACATGGAAAGGAGCAAAATACCTGCCAGAATAGGATTGCGGCGGTTCAGCCCTTTCATGTCGGCGATTTCTTCGCACTCAAAGCCCTTGCGGCTTAACAAGAGTATGAGCCCGAAAGTGGACAATGTGGTCAAAACATAGATGACCATGTAGAACAGCGCCGAGCCGTAGGCGGCGCCGGTGGCTGCTGCCTGATCCTCGACCACGCCCGAGAGCAGCCCCAGAAATACAAAGCCCATATGCGAAATGGTCGAATACGCCAGCATGCGCTTGAAATTGGTTTGCGCAATGGCAGCGATATTACCGATGGCAAGCGAAAGCACCGCCAGCACCAGCAGCATAGGCTGCCAATCAATGGCTATGCCATGCAAGCCTTCGATCAGCAAGCGCAAAGTAATCGCAAATGCTGCCAGCTTGGGTGCGGCGCCCAATATCAGCGTGACGGAAGTAGGCGCTCCTTGGTAGACATCGGGTGTCCACATATGGAATGGCGCCGCCGCCAGCTTGAATGCCAGGCCGGCCACAATGAACACCACGCCAAAGACCAGAGGCAGGCGCTCTGCTTTGCCGCTGCCGATTACCTGCGCAATCTGCGTCAAATCGAGCTGGCCGGTCGCGCCGTAGATCATCGACATGCCATACAGCAGCACGCCGGAAGCCAAAGCGCCCAGGACGAAATACTTCATGGCCGCTTCAGTCGCCTTGATATCGTCGCGGCGCAAGGCCACCAACGCATACAGCGCGAAGGACATCAGTTCGACGCCGAGGTAAACGGTAAGCATGCTACCTGCGGAAATCATCACCATCTGGCCCAGCAGCGCGAACATCGCCAGCGAATACATTTCGCCGCCGCTCTTCATCATGTCGCGCTGTTCAGCATACTCCCTGCCGTAAATCAGCGTCGCGCCGACTGTCAGGTAGGAAAGCACCTTCAGGAAGTGAGATAACGAATCCACTACATACAGGCCGCCAAACGAGCTGCCCTGCACGCCTTCGTTCCATTGCCACAGCGACGTGGCGGTCAAGATCAACAGCGTGACGATACTGATCGAAAACGTGACATGACGCGATTCGGATTTGGCAAAGGCATCGATAAGCAGCGTCACTGCAGCCAAAATCAAAAGCAGAATCTCGGGCGTAGCCAAGGCGAAGTCAAAAGGATTTTGCATAATATTTCTGGTCTACAGTTTCGAGATAGAGACGTGCTGCAACAAGGCTTCCACCGACACGTGCATGACATCTGTAAACGGTTTGGGATAAATACCCATGAACAACACCGCGATCGCCATGATTCCCAAAATGAAGAATTCACGCGAACTCAGGTCGGTCATGGCGCGTACGTTGTCGTTGGCAATTTCGCCGAACGCCACGCGTTTGAGCATCCACAAGGAATAAGCGGCGCCCCAGATCAATGCCGATGCAGTCAACAAGCCTACCCAGAAGTTGTATTCGACAGCGCCCATGATGACCGTGAATTCACCCACGAATCCACTGGTCGCTGGCAACCCGGCGTTGGCCATGGAAAACAACACAAAGAAGGTGACAAAACGAGGCATCACATTGATTACGCCACCGTAGGCGTCGATGCGCCGAGTGTGCAGGCGATCGTACAGTACGCCAATACACAGGAACATCGCGCCCGACACAAAACCGTGCGAAATCATTTGCACGATCGCGCCTTCCAGGCCTGCCGTATTGAATACGAAGAAACCCAATGTCACGAAACCCATGTGGGCTACCGATGAATAGGCCACCAGCTTTTTCATGTCATCCTGGATGATCGCAACCAAACCGATATAAATAACGGCGATCAGCGACAAGGCAATCATCATGCCGGCCAGGCTTTGCGACGCGTCCGGCGCGATAGGAAGCGAAAAACGCAGGAAACCGTAAGCCCCCAACTTAAGCATGATGGCCGCCAGTACCACCGAACCACCGGTAGGCGCTTCGACGTGGGCATCCGGCAACCAAGTATGCACCGGCCACATCGGCACTTTGACAGCGAAAGCAGCCAGGAAGGCGACGAAAACGAAGATCTGAGGCGTATAGCCCAGCTTCAAGTCATGCCAAGTCTGGATATCGAACGAACCACCTGAGGCATGCCACAGATAGATGAAAGCTACTAGCGTGAGCAAGGAGCCCATCAGGGTATACAGAAAGAACTTGAACGCTGCATAGACCCGGTTAGGCCCACCCCACACGCCGATAATCAAATACATCGGTATCAGGGTAGCTTCGAAGAAGACATAGAACAGCATGCCGTCCAACGATGCGAATACACCGACCATCAAGCCCGACAAAATCAGGAAAGACGCCATGTATTGCGCAACGCGGCTGGTAATGACTTGCCAGCCGGCCAATACGACGATGACCGTAATAAAAGCCGTCAACAGAACAAACCAGATGGAGATACCATCGATGCCCAAGTGGTAGTTCACTGCAAAGGTTTCGATCCAGCTGGTCTTTTCAACGAACTGCATGTCGGCTGTATTGGGATTAAAGCCCATATACAACGGCAAGGTAACCAGGAAGCCGGCAACCGACCCGATCAGGGCCAACACCCGCGTAAAACCTGGCCGATCGTCGCGACCCAGCAGCAGCACAATCAGGCCCGCAATGATCGGTACAAAAATTGCCAGTGTTAACCAGGGAAAAGTAGAAGACGCCATATCGCTAGCCATCAGTGAACCGTCAGCACAAAAAAGGTTAATAAAGCCATGATCCCGATGATCATCGCGAAGGCATAGTGATAGATATAGCCAGACTGCAGATGCTTGCTGACAGCCGCCACCCAGCCCACCACGCGGGCGCTGCCGTTAACCAGCACACCATCGATCAAGCCTCGGTCGCCCGCCTGCCACAAACCATGCCCCAGGCAACGCACACCCCGGGAGATGACTTGCTCGTTGAACCAATCGGCATAGTACTTGTTGTCGAGTACACGATTGATCACCGACAGCTTGCTGTGTATTGCCGCAGGGACTTTGGGGTTGATGACGTAGCAGTACCAGGCAACGACCAGGCCTGCTATCACTAGCCAGAACGGCAAGGTAACAAAGCCGTGCAACGCGAACGCAACCCAGTCGTGCCAGTGTCCGGCCAGGTCTGCCATGGCGGGATGCGCAGGCAATACCGTGATGACGCCCTTAAAGAAGTCGCCGAAGAGCAAGGGGTCGATAAACCAGGCGCCTGCAATAACCGAAGGTATCGCCAACAGCACCAATGGCAGAGTCACGACCCACGGTGATTCGTGCGGCGTACCGCCATGATGCTCGTCGTGGCCGTCATGGTCATGGCCGGCATGTGCGTCGGTATTGAAACGCTCTTTACCGTGGAACACCAGGAAATAAACTCGGAACGAATACAAGGAGGTGACGAATACGCCGGTCAGGGTCGCGTAATAAGCGAAACTTGCGCCCCACACATTGGCCGCCCCGGCCGCTTCGATAATGTGCTCTTTGGAATAGAAGCCTGCGAAGAACGGTGTACCGACCAGTGCCAATGTACCGATCAGGAAGGTAATCCAGGTAATGGGCATGTACTTGCGCAGCCCGCCCATATTGCGGATGTCCTGGTCGTGGTGCATGCCGATAATGACCGAACCGGCGCCCAGGAACAACAAGGCCTTGAAGAACGCGTGCGTCATCAGGTGGAAAATCGCCACCGAATAGGCCGAAGCGCCCAACGCCACTGTCATGTAGCCCAGTTGGGACAGCGTGGAATAGGCAATAACGCGCTTGATATCGGTTTGCACTATACCCAGGATACCCAGGAACAAGGCGCCGATAGCCCCAATGACTATCATCACCGAAAGCACGGTCGTCGACTGTTCAAATATGGGCGAAAAGCGCGCCACCATGAAAATACCGGCAGTCACCATCGTTGCCGCGTGGATCAAGGCCGAAATAGGCGTAGGGCCTTCCATGGAATCAGGCAACCAGGTATGCAAAGGCACTTGTGCCGATTTACCCGCCGCCCCGATAAACAGGGAAATACAAGCCACCGTCAGCAATTGCCAATCGGTACCAGGAAAAGTCATGCCAGCCAATTTATCGGACTGCGAGAAGATCTCGGCATAATGCATGCTACCGGCGTAGGCAAACAACAGGCCTATTCCCAGCACGAAACCGAAGTCGCCTACACGGTTGACCAGAAAGGCCTTCATGTTGGCAAATATTGCAGTAGGACGCTTGTACCAGAAGCCGATCAACAGGTAGGAAACCAGCCCCACCGCTTCCCAGCCAAAGAACAACTGCACCATGTTGTTGGCCATGACCAAAAACAGCATGGAAAACGTAAACAACGAGATATAGGAAAAGAAACGCTGATAGCCGGGATCATCGACCATATAACCTATGGTGTAGATATGCACCATCAGCGAAACGCCGGTGACCACCACCATCATCAGGGCCGACAGCGAATCGATCAGGAAGCCCAGTTCAAGCTTGGTCGTGCCGATGACACTCCAGGTATAAAGCACACCGTCGTAGGTATGGCCGTCTAGCACCTGGAACAGGACAATGACAGACCCTATAAACGAAATCAGCACGCCCGCGATAGTGATCAGATGCGACGCTCGCCGGCCGATGAAGCTGCCCAGAAACCCCGTGCCGAACAACCCGACGATCAGGGCGCCAGCCAGCGGAGCTAATGCGATTAATAAATAAAGACTTGGTGAATTCATAGTATGTGCAATCCCATCAACCCTTGAGCTGGTCAAGTTCTTCAACGTTGATCGTATTCAGGTTGCGGAACAGCAACACCAAAATCGCCAGGCCGATAGCGGCTTCAGCGGCAGCCACCGTAAGAATGAAAAAGACGAAGACCTGACCGGCGGTATCACCGAACCAGGTCGAGAACGCCACGAAATTCATGTTGGCTGCCAACAGCATCAGCTCGATGGACATCAACAAGATAAGCAGGTTACGGCGGTTCAGGAAAAAACCGAAGATCCCCGTGGCGAACAGAATGGCGCCAAGTATCAGGTAGTGGGCAAGAGTCAATGTCATTTTTTGTCCCCTTGGGCTTGACTGGCATCCGTAGCCGTAGAAGGCAATTCGGTTTGCGAGGGAATGCTAACCATGCGTACACGATCTTTGGCGCGTACCCGGACTTGCGCCGACGGATCGGTGCGCTTGTAATCGGCGCGCCGGCGCATGGTCAGGGCGATAGCGGAAACCATGCCAACCAACAGGATCACACCGCCAACCTGCACGGCAAATACATAGTCGGTGTACATGGCCACGCCCAATGCGTGCGTATTGTTGTAGTCATCGGCGACTGGTGCCTGAGGACCGGCCTCGAACCAGGTCTTGGCAAGGACGAACGCCATCTCCAGCACCATGATAAGGCCGATAATCAAGCCCATTGGCAAATAGGTTTTCATGCCTGCGCGCAATGCGTCAGTGCGGACGTCGAGCATCATGACCACGAACAGGAACAGAACCATGACTGCGCCAACATAGACGACCACCAGCAACAACGAGACGAACTCGGCCCCCAGCAGCATCCATATCATTGAGGCCGTAAAAAACGTCAGGATCAGGTGCAGCACGCCGACAACCGGGCTGCTGGCCGTAATGACGCGAAACGCGGCGACGATCATCACCAGCGCTAACAAATAAAACAGGACAGTAGTAAAAATCATAAGTGTCAGGTCCCGGCATCAACGATAAGGGGCGTCTTCGGAACGACGACGTGCAATTTCAGGCTCGTAGCGATCACCGATAGCCAACAACATATCTTTGGTGTAGTACAGATCGCCGCGTTTTTCCCCGTGGTATTCAGAGATATGCGTTTCGACGATGGAGTCCACCGGACAGCTTTCCTCACAGAAGCCGCAAAATATGCATTTGGCCAAGTCGATATCGTAACGAGTGGTGCGGCGGGTGCCGTCATCGCGCTCTTCCGATTCAATGGAAATCGCCAGTGCCGGGCAAACTGCTTCGCACAGTTTGCATGCGATGCAGCGCTCTTCCCCATTCGGGTAGCGACGCAAAGCATGAAGCCCGCGAAAGCGCGGCGAGGCCGGCGTTTTCTCTTGGGGATAACGCAAAGTAACCTTGCGCTTGAAGAAATACTTGCCGGTCAGGCGCATACCCTGCAACATTTCGGTCAGCATCAGGCTGCCGAAGAAATCTTTAATAGCTTGCATAATCTAGCCCCTGTGTCCTATTGCCATATATTCCAGGGCGTTTTCATCCAGATCATCACCACCAGCAACCATATGCCGGTAAATGGAATGAATACTTTCCAGCCCAAACGCATAATTTGATCGTAGCGATAACGCGGGAATGTCGCACGGAACCACACAAACATCGAAACCACCACAAAGGTTTTCAGCCCCAGCCACAGCCATCCTGGGATCCAGGTAAGCGGTGCGATTTCCAAAGGAGGCATCCAGCCGCCCAGGAACATGATGGAAGCCATTGCCGACAGCAGAATCATGTTGGCATATTCGCCCAGGAAGAACAGCGCAAACCCCATGCCCGAATATTCGACCATGTGACCGGCCACGATTTCCGATTCGCCTTCGACGACGTCAAACGGGTGGCGGTTGGTTTCTGCTACAGCCGATACCACGTAGATAACAAACAGTGGCAGCAACGGCAACCAGTTCCAGGACATGAAGTTGATGCCTTTATCAGCGAACCAACCCGCGCCCTGCCCGTTGACAATACCGCTAAGGTTAAGCGTACCCGACACCAGCAAAACTGTGATGAACACAAAACCGATGGCCAACTCGTACGACACCATTTGCGCTGCACCGCGCAGTGCACCCAGCAACGCATACTTGGAGTTGGACGCCCAGCCAGCAACGATGACGCCGTATACACCTAGCGATGTAATCGCCATGACATACAACAAGCCGGCATTCACGTTGGCCAGAACGATTTCAGGGCCGAAAGGAATGACAGCCCAGGCTGCCAATGCGGGCATCAGGGTAACGACTGGCGCCAGCACGAACAAGACCTTATTGGACTTGGCCGGCATGATCACTTCTTTGGTAAGAAGTTTGAATACGTCAGCAAAGGGCTGCAACAAGCCCCGGTAACCCACCCGGTTCGGTCCTCGGCGCGCGTGCATCGCACCGATCATTTTGCGTTCCCAATAAGTCAGGTAGGCAACACACAAAATAATAGGTACTGCGATTACGACAATCTTGATCAGCAACCACACTACATACCAAGCTTCTGGACCGATAAGATCAGTGCCGAAAGTCTTTATGAATTCAAACCACTCCATTAGGCACGCTCCACCGTAAGTTGGCCAAAGCCGCTACCCAGCGCCAGCGTTTCATTGAACGCAGTGGCGATCCGCACACATCCATGCGCTACAGTATCGTCAAGCAATGACGCCAGGGTTGCCTGGCCTTGCGCTGAACCAATACGTACGGCGTCGCCCGATTCCAGGCCCAGGCCGGCAAGCGTGCTTGCCGACATGCGGGCGCGAGGCGACTGCGAAGCAGACGTTTCTTGTAAGGGCTGCGACCTGCGCACCAGGGCATCGCTACGATAGATCGGCACATCAGCAACGCGCTCCAGCCCTTGCGACGCCACTGTCAGACCTATGCCTGCTGTGATGTCGTTGGACAAGCGTCCGTCAATGCCGCCTACCATGACCGTATCGCGCACCGACTCGGAGGTTTCATCATCAAAACCTTGCAACTGGAAGAGATTGCCCAAAACGCGCAAAACCTTCCAGCCCGGGCGCGTATCGGCAAACGGCGCGGCGGCGCCCTTGAAGCTTTGAGCGCGACCTTCCGCGTTGACAAAGGTGCCGGACGTTTCGGTAAACGGCGAAATTGGGAGCATGACATCGGCCCAGTCCTGGGCTGCCGACTTGAAGGAAGTCAGCGCGACGGCAAAACCGGAGCCTTTTAGCGATTCAAGCGCACGCGCACCGTTATCGCTGTCCAGGGCCGGCTCGGCATGCAACACCAGATAAGCTTTCAGTGGCTGGCTAAGCATTTGCTCGGCGGTCAAGCCGCCTTGGCCAGGTATGGCGCCGGCCAGGTAGCCACCGACAGTATTGGCGCCCGGGGTAAGAAAGCCGAACTTCGCGCCAACTGCTTTGGCCAGCGCTGCAGCATTGGCGGCAATCAAACTGGCCTGGCCGGAGGCTACAGCCATGTTGCCCAGCATCACTGCCACGCGCTCACCGGACAACAGGCTTGCAGCAATTTGTTGAGCGGCCGGTGAAGCCTCTACCGAGGCAAAGGCTTCTGGAACCGGTAAAGATTTGGCGTTACTCAGCGCGACCAGGACTTCAGCCAATGCGTTGGGCAATACGCTTGGCGCAACCGTCATGCGCCCAGCTACCGGAAATAGCGGATCTTCAGCAGCCGAATCAATGAATGAAATTTGAGTACCGTGCTTGGCGGCCTGGCGCAGGCGCTGCGCCATCAGGGGATGGTCTTTGCGGATGAATGAGCCGACCACCAGCACACGGTCCAATTGACCGAGCTCGGCAACCGGCATGCCCAGCCATGGTATTCCTGCGATCGCCTGATCGAATGCAGGATCGATAGTGCGCAAGCGGAAATCCACGTTTTCCGAACCCAGGGCACGCATCAGGCGCGCCAGCAAGGCAAGCTCTTCGGTGGTGGCGCCATGGCTGCCGATACCGCCGATCTGCCCCGCGCCGAATTGCTCGCGGACATTATTGAAACCATGCACCACAACTTGGAGCGCATCGCTCCAGGAAGCCTCGCGCCATTGGCCGTCTTCACCCTTGATCATAGGATGGGCCAGGCGGTCTGCGGTATACAAGCCTTCATATGAAAAGCGGTCACGGTCGCTGATCCAGCACTCGTTGACCTCTTCATTTTCGAAAGGCACCACGCGCAAAACACGATCCATCTTGGCTTGCACCACGAGGTTGGCACCCAGGCTATCGTGCGGACTGACCGTACGACGTCGAGCCATTTCCCAGGTACGGGCGGTGAACTTGAAGGGCTTGGAGAGCAAGGCGCCCACCGGGCAGATGTCGATCATGTTGCCCGACAGCTCAGACTCTACGGCCTGGCCCACGAAGGTGGTGATCTCGGAAAACTCGCCACGGTTGACCATGCCGATTTCCATCACACCACCGATCTCCTGGCCAAAACGCACGCAACGTGTGCAATGGATGCAGCGTTGCATGGCGTCGGTGGAAATGAGCGGGCCCATGGATTTGCCGACCACAACCCGTTTTTCTTCCTGGTAGCGCGAAGCCGAAGCGCCGTAGCCTACGGCCAGATCCTGGAGCTGACACTCACCACCCTGGTCGCACACAGGGCAATCCAGAGGGTGATTGATCAACAGGAATTCCATGACGCTTTTTTGGGCGGCAACGGCTTTTTCGGAGCGCGTATGGACCACCATGCCATTGGTGACGGGAGTGGCACAGGCAGGCAATGCCTTAGGTGCTTTTTCGACGTCTACCAGGCACATGCGGCAATTGGCCGCGATGGAGAGTTTCTTGTGATAGCAGAAATGCGGCACGTAAACCCCAAGCTTATGCGCGGCCTGTATGACCATGCTGCCTTCGGGAGCTTCTACTTTAATGCCGTCGATGGTGAGTTCAACCATTAGCGTGTCCTGACCCTACAAATATTTGGGCACCACACAGCGTTTATGCTCGATGTGGTGTGCGAACTCGTCGCGGAAATGCTTGATAAAGCTGCGTACCGGCATGGCGGCAGCATCGCCCAGCGCACAAATCGTGCGGCCCATGATGTTATAGGCAACCGAATCCAGAACATCCAGGTCTTCCGGACGACCCTGGCCGTTTTCGATACGTTCTACGATGCGATACAACCAGCCAGTGCCCTCGCGGCAAGGCGTACATTGGCCGCAGCTTTCTTCGAAATAAAAATAAGACAAGCGCATCAGCGACTTGACCATGCAACGGGTTTCGTCCATCACGATGACGGCGCCAGAACCCAGCATGGAGCCGGCCTTGGCGATGGAATCGTAATCCATCGTGGTTTGCATCATGATGTCGGCTGGCAGTACTGGCGCACTGGAGCCGCCAGGGATCACAGCCTTCAATTTACGACCGCCGCGCATCCCGCCAGCCAGCTCCAGCAATTTGCTGAAAGGCGTGCCCAGGGGAATTTCATAGTTGCCGGGCAGTTCGACGTCGCCGGAAACCGAAAACAGCTTGGTGCCGCCATTGTTGGGCAAGCCGATTTCCAGGTATTCCTCGGCGCTGTTGCGAAATATCCAAGGCACCGCCGCAAAGGTTTCGGTGTTATTGATGGTGGTGGGTTTGCCATACAAGCCAAAGCTGGCGGGGAAAGGCGGCTTGAAGCGCGGCTGCCCCTTCTTGCCTTCCAGCGATTCCAGCAAGGCTGTTTCTTCGCCGCAAATGTAAGCGCCATAGCCGTGGAACGCGTGCAGTTGGAAATTGAATTCCGAACCCAGTATTTTGTCACCCAGGAAACCTGCGGCGCGAGCCTGTTCCAGTGCTTCCTCGAAACGGCTATACACGTCGAAAATTTCGCCGTGGATGTAGTTATAGCCAACGGTGATGCCCATTGCATATGCGGCAATGGCCATGCCTTCGATCACGATATGCGGATTAAAGCGCAGGATATCGCGGTCTTTGAAAGTGCCAGGCTCGCCTTCGTCAGAATTGCACACCAGGTATTTTTGGCCTGGCAAAGTACGCGGCATGAAGCTCCACTTCAAACCGGTTGGGAAGCCCGCACCGCCACGTCCACGCAGGCCTGAGGCCTTGACGGTGGCAATGACCTCGTCAGGCGTCATGCCCGTGGTCAAAATTTTGCGCAAGGCCTCGTAACCACCACGCTTGACGTAATCTTCAAGGCCCCAATTATCACCGTCCAGGCCCGCGATAATCTGCGGACTCAGGTGACGATCGTGGAAGATCATGCTGGTCGACAGGTCGCTGGCCGGATTCGGCGTCAGGCCTTGGGAAAACTGCTGCAATAGACCCGGCGCGTTCATGCCGATTCCCCGTGCTGTTTAAGTTCTTCAATCATGGCATCGATTTTTTCGGACGACATACGTACGCACATGTGCTTGTTGTTCATGAGCATGACCGGCGAATCGCCACAGGCACCCATGCACTCGCCTTCCGCCAGCGTAAACATGCCGTCGGGCGTGGTTTCGTGAAAGCCGATACCCAGCTTTTCTTTCAGGTAATCGGCCGCCTTGACCCCGTCGCGCAAGGCACAGGGCAGATTGGTGCATACCGTGATCTTGAAACGGCCGGTCGGATGCATGTTGAACATGTTGTAGAAAGTCGCGACCTCTTGCACCGCAATTGGCGGAACCTGCAGGTACTTGGCGACGTCGTTGACGACTTCCGTCGATACCCAACCTTTTTCATCTTGGGCGATAGTCAGTGCGGCCATTATGGCCGACTGTTTCTGATCGCCGGGGAACTTGGCGAGTTCCCGGTCGATTTTTTGATACGCTTGTTCAGAAAGCAGCATAGTTTGAATCCGGTATTTACCTTGGCTAACGCCGGTTAACGGTCGATTTCGCCAAACACAATGTCTTGAGTACCAATAATGGTAACGGCGTCGGCAATCATGTGGCCGCGCGACATTTCGTCTAGGAACTGCAAGTGCGCAAAGCCTGGCGCACGAATTTTCATGCGATAAGGCTTATTGGCGCCATCTGACACCATATAGATGCCGAACTCGCCCTTGGGATGCTCGACGGCGGCATAAGTTTCGCCAGCCGGTACGTGCATGCCTTCGGTAAAGAGCTTGAAATGGTGAATAAGGTCTTCCATGCCGGTTTTCATACGCTCGCGCGAAGGCGGCGCAACTTTGTGGTTGTCCACAATGACAGGACCGGGGTTGTTGCGCAGCCATTCCACGCACTGACGGATGATACGGTTACTTTCACGCATTTCGCCGATACGCACCAGATAGCGGTCGTAGCAGTCGCCATTCACGCCCACGGGAATATCGAAATCCAGGCGGTCGTAAACTTCGTAAGGCTGCATTTTACGCAAATCCCATTCCACGCCCGAGCCGCGCAGCATGGGACCGGTAAAGCCCAACGCTTTGGCACGATCGGGAGAGACCACGCCGACATCGACCAGGCGCTGCTTCCAGATACGGTTATCGGTCAGCAAGGTTTCGTATTCGTCGACGCAAGCAGGGAATCGATTGGTGAAGTCTTCGATAAAGTCCAGCAGCGAACCCGAGCGCGCGTCGTTCATCAGGCGCATTTCTTTTTCGCCACGATATTTGCTGGATTCGCCGTACTGGGGCATGGAATCAGGCAAGTCGCGGTACACGCCGCCCGGGCGGTAGTAGGCCGCGTGCATGCGTGCGCCCGACACCGCTTCGTAGCAATCCATCAAGTCTTCGCGTTCGCGGAACGCATACAAGAAGACCGCCATGGCGCCCACGTCAAGCGCATGCGAGCCCAACGACATGAGGTGATTCAGCACACGCGTGATCTCGTCGAACATGACGCGAATGTATTGCGCACGCAAAGGCACTTTGATGCCAACCAGGTTCTCGATCGCCATGACATACGCGTGTTCATTGCACATCATGGACACGTAGTCCAGGCGATCCATGTAAGGCAGTGCCTGCAAATAGGTTTTATGCTCGGCCAGCTTTTCTGTGGCTCGGTGCAACAAACCAATATGCGGATCGGCCCGTTGGATGACCTCGCCGTCCAGTTCCAGCACCAGGCGTAAAACGCCGTGAGCGGCCGGATGCTGAGGCCCGAAATTCAGTGTGTAGTTTTTAATGTCAGCCATAATTAGCGCCCTGCTCCGTAGCCTTTTTCACGCACGACGCGCGGAGTGATCTCGCGCGGCTCGATCGTAACGGGCTGGTAAATGACCCGTTGCTGTTCCGTGTCGTAGCGCATTTCAACATTACCGGACAAGGGAAAATCTTTGCGGAATGGATGACCGATAAAGCCGTAATCGGTAAGGATGCGACGCAGGTCGGGATGCCCTTCAAATACGATGCCATACAGGTCGAACGCTTCGCGCTCGTACCAATTGGCCGCAGGCCATACTTCGACCAGCGTGGGCAATACCGGAAATTCATCATTGGGAACATACGCACGGATACGCAAGCGCCAGTTGTGCTTGACCGACAGCAAATGCACCACCACAGCAAAACGCTGCGCATGCAAACCGGGCTCGACCGCAAATGTGGGAGCCCCCCATGCGGAATAATCAATTCCGCACAGGTCGATACACGTATCAAAGCCCAGCAGCGCGTTATCGCGCAAGGCGGTACAGGTATCGACCCAGTCCTTTGCTGGAACTTCGAGAGTAAGTTCATTCAGGGCCAACTTCAGCGAAGCATTTTCGCCAAAAGTAGCCAGTAAATTAGTTTGTAGCGTTTCGAGCCGAGTCATATTTCAAGCAGTTCAACGTTAAGGGTGACAGCCAAGCCGGCTTAGCGCGCGATGGTGTTCGTCAAACGAATCTTGTTCTGCATTTGCAACAAGCCATACACCAGTGCTTCGGCCGTAGGAGGGCACCCCGGCACGTATACATCGACAGGCACAATTCGGTCACAGCCGCGCACCACCGAATATGAATAGTGGTAATAGCCGCCACCGTTGGCACAGGAGCCCATGGAAACCACCCAGCGCGGCTCAGCCATTTGGTCGTACACCTTGCGCAGGGCGGGCGCCATTTTGTTGCACAGGGTGCCGGCCACGATCATCAAATCGGACTGGCGCGGGCTGGGGCGAAAAATAATACCGAACTGATCGAGGTCGTAACGAGCCGCCCCTGCGTGCATCATTTCGACCGCGCAACAGGCCAGGCCGAATGTCATGGGCCATAAAGAACCCGTTTTGGCCCAGTTCAGAAACTTGTCTGCGCTGGTGGTTACAAAACCTTCTTTCATAATGCCGTCGATAGCCATAATTTGCCTCTAATACCGAGCTGTCTTGATGCCAGGTTGCCGGACTTTTGCGGCGCCGCCGCCAAATCCAACGAATATTCTTGTGCCGAATTGCCGGATTACGCGCCTGGCGTCAAAGCCAGTCCGGCATACATCGACTGGGCCTGTGCCCAATCGATTTATTCCCAATCGAGTGCGCCTTTTTTCCACTCGTAGATAAAACCCACGGTGAGAATGGCCAGAAATACGATAGCCGTCCAGAAGCCGACCATGCCAATTTCACCATTGGCAATTGCCCACGGGAACAGGAAGGCGATTTCCAGGTCGAACATGATGAACAGGATCGCAACCAAGTAATAGCGCACATCGAACTTCATGCGCGAATCGCCAAAGGCTTCGAAACCGCACTCGTAAGGCGAGAGCTTTTCGGCATAAGGGCGATGGGGACCAAGCAGGCGTCCTGCGCCCAGCAGAGCGAAACCGATGACGGTCGCAAAGATAATAAACAGCAGGACGGGAAAGTATTCTTGCAGATTCATGCCAAGTAACCAATCACGATAAGTAAACCCTCGGATTGTAGCATTTTGAGAGCGTCATTCCGCTTAAGACCGCAAGCCTGAAACATGTTGATGACGCAGATCAAGCTCAAGAACCACAATAGCCATCACGAAGCCCCTGCGCAACGGCCTAAAGCTGCACAAACGGTGTGCAGCCAGACATATGCAGCGATGCGTTTGCACAACACATACGGCTCCATACGGCCTACCCAGCACCGACAAAAACGAACAACAAAGGCGTTAAAAATAACCGGGACGACAAAGACAACACTGCCAAATCCGATCGACACCAAGCCAAGCTAGTCGTGAAATACAAAAAGCCACTCCGAAGAGTGGCTTTTTGCTGCAAGCTTGCGCTTGCTTCAGTTCTGTTAGCTGCCCGGCAAGCCGGACTGCTACGGCGCATAGACTAGCTATGCATTCCGATTAGAACTGGTGACGCAGACCAACACCGACCAGAGTCGATTTTGCATCATCCAGGAAGTATGCGTTCTTAGCATACGAACCGATGGCGTAAACGTTGGTGCGCTTGGACAGACCGTATGTGTAACCCAAGCTGTAGATCTGGGTCTTTTCCAGATCGCCAACCAATGCATCTGGGTTGCTACGTGGGTCAGCCATCTGCCAGGAAGCCAGCAGCTTGCCGTTACCGATAGGTGCGCTCAGGCCAGCCATGTAGGAATTAACCTTCAAGCCATCCAGGTTCAAGCCAGTGAAAGGATTTGCACCCAGTTCGTCGGAGATACCTGTGGAGAACAAGCCGTTACGTGTTTGACCAAAAGCCAAGTGAGCTTTCACGACTTCGAAGTCGTACGCGCCACCGATGTTCCACTGTTTGATAGTAACGTCGTCAGCTTTAACTTTGGATTGGTCGTACGACAGCGCAACAGCGATAGGGCCGTTAGCGTAACGAATACCGGTGGTGATGCCACGGTTGTTTTCGTCGTTAGGATTTGCAACACCGGGAACGTCGATATCCCAACCTTGGCCGCCGTTTGTATTGAACGAGTAGCCAACGCCGAACTGGAAGCCGGAGAAGTTAGGGGTTTGATACATAACCATGTTGTCCCAACGCACGGTGTTGACCGAGCTGAAGGTTGTACCAAGGTTAGCCTGGTTGAAACCCAGAGCGAACGGATCGATGGCGCCGAAGTACTTGGAACCGATGTTGGTTTGACGACCTAGATCCAATTGACCCCAGGAATCGCCAGCCAAGCCCAAAGTAGCTTGACGACCGAACAGACGACCACCTTGGGCGCTGTTACCAGTACCCAGATCAAAGCCGCTTTCCAATTGGAATACAGCGCGCAGGCCGTTACCCAGATCTTCGGAACCTTTCAGGCCCCAACGATTGCCGGACTGAATGCCGTTGATCATGCCAGTTTTCTTGGCAGTTGCATCACCAACTTCAAGTTTTTGGTAGCCAATACCACCGTCCAGGATACCGTACAAAGTAACCGATGTTTCGGCTTGTGCAACACCGAAGAAGCCGACTGTTAGAGCAGCAGCGAGCAGAGTCTTTTTCATGTAAGAAATCTCCGTAGATTTGA
>NZ_JBEBUX010000018.1:0-41396 GCF_040393045.1 Pollutimonas bauzanensis
GAGGGGGTAGTGGCGAAAGCTGTGCGAGTTCGAGTCTCGCCGTCGGCACCAAGAAGCAGTATCAGGTAGCACACAGAAGTACATCAGGCCCGCGATTCTCTATAGAGACGCGGGTTTTTTGTTGCCTTTCTAAAAGGTACCAAAGACGATCTGTCTTTGGGGGCCAAAAGCACCAAGCTCATATTAAAGCTCGGCCGGACATTTCTGGCGGCCACTTCATGTTCATCTAAGCCATTCATACTGCGGTTCTTTACGCGTAGGCGTTACTTTCCCATCTTAAGCCCAGCGTCGACGCGCCCAATAGCGTCTCGTTTCAAACGTAAGTACGCCGTTGAGAGCTCAGCACGCGGCATTTGCTCGAAATCGGTAAGCGGCGCTCAGATTTGCTCAGTTTCAACTGGCGGGAAGTTGCTATGCTCAGTTTCCCGTCAGGTCGTTGTGCGCGCACCCCGTTCCTAGCCATTCGACACCAGCATGAGTCGAGCGACAGGAAAAAACGTGCCTCCAATTCATCATTACCCAATTTTGTGTATGCAGGCGCCACTTCATGGCGTGCATCAAGCTCTGAACGCGCTTTACCGCTGTGACCCTTCGTTTCCTTCAGTAGCTGACTCTAACAAAGCTCTCATGAATCATATTTATCGCATCGTCTTTAACCGTAGCCAAGGAATTTTGCAGGCCGTCAGTGAAAACGCCCGTGGGCAAGGCAAGGGCAGTCGTCGATTGACGCCTGCCGCTAATCTCCGCAGCCCGAGTGTGTTATTGAAGGCCGCCACGCTTGTTATGGCTCTGGCGGGCATCTGCAGTGCGCAACTCGCCTGGGCGCAAACCGTCACGGGGGGCGGGGACGTGATACCCGCTATCCTGGTGCCGCTGCCGTCGTGGACGGTTAGCGGCACCAACCTCTATGTCGGCAAATCTGGCATCGGCACGTTAGACATCTTGGACGGGGGTGACGTTTTCAGTGACTCTACCTATCTCGGCTCGGAACTGGGAAGCAATGGTACTGTTACGGTGTCTGGCATTGGCTCGACCTGGACGAACAGTGGGTGGCTCCTTGTCGGCGATGGGGGCACCGGCACGCTGAACATCATGGAAGGCGCATCGGTCACTAGTGACAGAGGCGTTATTGGCGAGATTTTGACGGGTCATGGCAAGGTCAATGTCTCCGGGGATGGGTCCGCCTGGCACAATGCTGCCGAACTCAATATTGGCGTCTTCGGTACGGGCACATTGACCATTCAAGATGGCGCTATCGTCTCCAATACCGTCGGTATTGTGGGTGCTAGTTCCGACGGCCATGGCACGGTCGATGTGTCCGGCACGGACTCCACGTGGAATAATGCGAATATCCTCATTGTTGGTGTATTCGGGACCGCCACCGGCACGCTGTCCATCGCGGACGCGGGCAGGGTAGTCGTTGGCAGCGGCGCTGGCATCACTGGCTTGGCTCTCGATGCCGGTTCAACTGGCACGATTAATATTGGCGCGGCCTCGGTCCTTCCTGGTGACGCCACAGGGGCCGGCACGCTCGAGACAGCAAGCATCGAGTTTGCCGCCGGCACGGCTTCGCTGAATTTCAACCATACCGATAGCAACTACGTATTCGCCACGCCGCTGCACAGTTCCGGTGGAGGTACGCATCGCCTCAATCACTATGCTGGAGCCACACGGCTCACGGGCGACAGTGCGGCCTTCCGCGGCGCGACCTCGGTAGCAGGCGGCACGCTCATTGTCGCGAACACGCTTGGTGGCACCGCCGCCGTGAGCGCAGGCCGTTTTCAGGTGGACGGCACCTTCGACGGTTCTGTCGCCGTGGAAAAAACCGGCACCTTGGCCGGGGCTGGTAACGTCGTCGGCAATACGAGCTTCCTGGGTGGCGGCACGCTGGAGGGTACGCAAGGCCAGACGCTGAAGGTGGGCGGCAGCTTCGTGCTGGACAGCGCGAGTCAGATCAATGTCGCCTTGGGTGGTGCACCGAGCAGTGCGCTGTTCGATGTGACGGGAGACCTTGTACTCGACGGCACGCTTAATGTGAGCAATCAGGGCGGCTTTGGCGCAGGCGTATATCGATTATTCGACTATCGGGGCACGTTGACCGACAAGGGCTTGCTGATCGGTTCAGTGCCTGCGGGTTCAATGGCCGAAGTTCAGACTTCGGTCGGCGGCCAGGTCAACCTGGCTTCGACAATGGGTGGGGAAATTCGCTTCTGGGATGGCGGCAACGCCGCGCGCCATTTCAATGGCGTGATCGATGGCGGGGCAGGCGTGTGGAAAGCCGACGGCAACAACTGGGCCGGTGCCGATGGCAAGCTCAATGGTTCGTTCCAGCCAACCCCCACCTTCGCCGTGTTTCAGGGCACGGCCGGAACCGTGACGGTTGACTCGACGGCGGGCGCAATCGGCGTCACTGGTCTGCAATTCGCAACCGACGGCTACAAGATCGACGGTGACGCGATTGCCCTGCAAGGCGCGGGCGGCGAGAGCATCATCCGGGTCGGCGATAGCACGGCGAGCGGCGCTACGATGACGGGCACGATTGCCGCCAAGCTCACTGGCGCGAGCAAGTTGGTGAAGTCGGACCACGGTACGCTGGTTCTGACGGGCGACAACACGTACAACAGCGGCACGGAGATACGTGGAGGCGTGTTGTCAATCTCCCGCGACGCCAATCTGGGCACGGCCGCAACTGGCGTTAATCTCAATGGCGGCATATTCGCCACCACGGCCAGCTTCAACACGGGCCGGGTGATCACGCTCATGCAGACGGGCATTGTCGATGTTGCCACGAGTACGCAATTGGGCCTGAGCGGTGCCATCGCAGGTAGCGCTGACCTGGTCAAGGCGGGCGCGGGTCAATTGCAAATCACGGGCGACAGCGGCGCGTTCACCGGTCATACACGAGTGCAAGCCGGTACGCTGGCGGTGGGTGTAGGTGGCGTGGGTCAACTGGGCGGCACGCTGACCGTGGCCGATGGCGCCACGCTGCTCGGCACGGGCCGGGTGGGTGCGACCACGTTGCAACGCGGCGCCACCATTGCCCCGGGTAATTCCATAGGCACCTTGACCGTGGCGGGTGACCTTACCTTCTTGCCCGGCTCAGTTTACCGTGTCGAGGTCGATCCGAATTCAGCCGTCAGCGACCGCATCGCGGTCACGGGTACGGCAACGCTGGCGGGCTCGGTGATCCACGTTGGTCCTGAGGGCGGCTTTGCCAGCAAACGCCAATACACCATTTTGACGGCCAATGCGGTGCAAGGGCAGTTTGGTTCGATCAGTTCGAACTACGCCTATTTGGATCCAATACTGAATTACGGCGTGCAGGACGTCACGCTACAACTCGCACGCAAGGGCTCCTTTGCTGACGCAGCACAAACCGCCAACCAGCGCGCCGCAGCCAACGGCCTGGACAGCCTGGCTGACAGCAGCCCGTTGCACGAGTTCATTCTGACCCTGCCGCAAGGCGCCCCTCCAGCCGTCTTCGACAATCTCTCGGGCGAAGTCCACGCAAGCGTGGCGTCCAGCTTGATAGGGGCTGGCGCCACGGTGCGCACGCTGCCGCTGGCGCACTTGCGCACCAACCTGGGCGCAGGCATGCAGCCCGGGGCACTGCTCGCGCAAGCGGGCAGTGCGCTGCCGGCCTCGGTGTTGCCCAGCTCCAACGCACGGCCCGCCTGGGCCGAGTTGGTGGGCAACTGGCAGACGCTTGATGGTAACGGCAACGCGGCACAAGCCAAGCAACACACCGGGGGCCTCTTCGTGGGGGCCGACCACGCCGTGGGTGGCGGCTGGCGTGTGGGTGCGGCGTTGGGTTACACCGATGGCAAGATCCGCGTCGATGAGCGCAACTCCAAGGCCGATGTGTCCAGCTACAGCGCGGCCTTATACGGCGGCAAGTCATTCGACGTCGGCGCAGGCAAACTGAACGTGCTGGCAGGCACCTCCTATACCTGGCACAACATCGATAGTGAGCGCTATGCCAACGTGGCCGGCGCCTCGCAAAAGCTCACGGCGGATTATGGCGCAAACACGACGCAGATCTTTACTGAACTGGGCTATGCAATGGCATTATCGGATCGCGCCAGCATTGAGCCCTTTGTCGGGCTGGCCTGGAACAACATGCGCACCCGCGGCTTTTCTGAATCAGGTGGTTCGGCGGCGCTCAGCGGTCAGCACAGCAGCGACGAGCAAACCAGCTCCACGCTGGGCGTGCGGGCGCAGACCGGCTTCTCGCTGGGGCAGAGCGCAGGCAAACTACGCGCCACACTGGGTTGGCGCCATGCGTTTGGCGAGGTGATGCCGCAATCGACAATGGCGTTTGATGGTGGCCAAGCCTTCACTGTGGCCGGCGCCTCCATTGCACGCAACGCGGCATTGGTTGAGCTGGGTGCAGACTTGGCTATCTCGCGCAACGCGACCGTAGGCTTGAATTACAGCGGCCAATATGGCGGGGGTAATCGCGAACATGGGGGTTCGTTCAATGTGCGTTGGCGCTATTGAGACCAACCCGAAAAACCAAGCCTTGCGCGCTTTTCATGGGGCTTCAGTTGATCGCTATTTTTGCCTTTTCTGCGATGACTTTCAGACGTTTTCCGTCCTCTTTCATGCGCTTGTCTTGTTCAGCGGGGGTGCCATATTCCGGCTCGAAGCCATTCGCCACAAATTGCTCTTGTAGCGTTTTGTCCTTCATGGTTTGAGCAATGGCCGATACCAGCTTGCCTTGTACCGCTGAAGGTAGGCCGGCCGGTGCGACAATAGCGAACCATGTGCTGAACTGGACTTCGGGATAACCGCTTTCTGTCGCGGTGGGAACTTGCGGCAGCATTTGCGATCGGTTTGCACTGGACACGGCAATAACCTTGATTTTGCCAGCCTTCAACTGCGGGGCGGCTGCAACGACAGTGTCCACGCTTAGCGGTACCTGGCCGCCAATCAGGTCTGTCATGGCCGGAGCACTGCCCTTGTAGGGTACGTGAAGAGCATCGGCTTTCAGCGCGGCGTTAAACATTTCCCCAACGAAATTCGATGTGCTTCCGCCGCCGAACGAGGCGTAGGCGACGTCGCTTCTTCCTTTCAGCTCGGCTTCGAGCTCTTTGAGCGTGTTGGCTTTGATCAGGTTGAGGTTGGCAAGCAGCGCCAAAGGCGTAGCCGCGAGAATGCCTAGCGGCTCGAAAGCTTTTTCGGGGTCGTAGGGAAGCTTTTTATAAAGTATTGGATTCACGGAATAAGTGGATGCTCCACTGAATAGAAGGGTGTAGCCGTCTGCGGGCGACTTGGCCACAGCATCGGCCCCTACGACTGTCCCCGCACCGGGCTTATTCTCGATAATAATGGTTTGTTTCAGCGTTTCGCTTAGCGATTTCGAGAATAAGCGGGCAAGCACATCGGTTGAACCGCCAGGAGGAAAGGGGACCACCATTCGGATCGGCCTTTCGGGGTATTGTTGCGCATGCACTGAAGCTATTGGCGTCAACAGTGTGGAAGCGGCAACGAGCCAGCCTAGGGTATTGAATCGGGGCATTGTAAGCATTCTCCGGAAGTCATCAAAAAATGATGTTGCATTTTTAATTGTCGTATTGCTCAGGCTTCAGGATACTTAGGTATTCCCGAACGGAGAATCCTGATGCTGCTCGGGGATCGCAACTTAACACCTGTTACTTGCAGTTATCGACCCTTTTGATTGCATTTTTATTGCCGTTGCGCTTGGGGTTTTCCCTTGAAGAAAGATGGGCTGATTTCGCCGTTTGGTCTCGAAGCGTAAGCATTGATAGGGTTTCATGCTCGGGGATAGGGGTAACCTCGCAGGAATTGCCCGCTTGAATGCCGCTTTCTAAAAAAAGCAACGCAAAAACGCTTATAGTGACACCAGCAAAAACCAGCCACAATCGTTGTTGCCCTCCGGCAGCAGCTGGCCACAGAGACAATGAAACTAAGCACCCTGCATGCCTCGTCGGTTATTTATTTCTTGGAAGTTGCCAAGCTTGGTTCGATCTCCGCTGCTTCTGAAACGCTGCACGTTGCCGTGTCGGCTATCAGCAGGCAAATAAGCCGTCTGGAATCTGATCTGGGGACCGATTTGTTTCTCCGCAATACCCGTGGAATGGCGTTGACGGAGGCGGGGCAGGTTGTTCAGCAATATGCACGACGCTTATTGCTGGATACGGAAACGTTGCAGGCTGAGTTGCTAGGTCTGCAGGGGCTCAAGCACAGCACCGTTCGTATCGTGTGTACGGACGGTTTCGCCCAAGACTATTTGCCTTCTGTCATCGTTGCCTTTCGCAAGCTCTATCCAGGCGTGATGTTCTCGCTGGATGTATGCGCGCCTGCACTTGCCACCAAGATGGTGCGGGAAGGTATTGCCGATGTTGCATTGACATTTACGATCGCCGCGCAGGAAGGAATCTATGTAGAGTATGCGGAGGCGGCTCCCATCTACGCGCACGTTGATAGACGTCATCCCTTGACGCTGCTCGGGCAGGTATCCTTGCGCGATATCGTGGCCCATCCTGTTGTGCTGCCCACAGGGCCGAACATAGTCCGCCAGTTATTCGACCTGGTCTGCGGCCTGGGAAATCTGCAGCCGACTGTCTTATTGACCAGTAACTCCCTTGCAGGGTTGACCGGGTTTCTTCGTTACGGCAGTGCCGTCAATTTTTGCGGGTCGTTGTCGGTGCGCAATAGTTTGCGGGCCAATCAACAGGTCTTGATCCCAATCACCGATCCGGAAATGAACCAGCGGGTCTTGCAAGTGCAGACCATGGCCGGGCGGCAGTTGTCGCCAGCCGTGCGTGCTTTTATTGATGTGTTGATTGACGATATTAAAAAGCGTCGCCGCGGCGTGCTAAAGTCGCCCGGAACACGTGCCTCATCAAGTATTCGGGTATAGCTGGCATTGCCAAAGGCGGTACGGCTAACTTGTCGGAAGTTCCTCGGCGGTATTCGACGTTTCTCCGAATGATCGCGAATTGGCATCAGTGCGAAACAAGATGGGCTCGCCCGTGTTGGGGTCTGCGGCCTTGTGGCGGGCATGCACCACGACGCGCTGTACTTTATCGTGGAAGGGCGATTTGTCGCATACCGGGTCGGCATTGGCCGCGTCACCCGTCAGCGCCAGGGCTTGGCACCGGCAGCCGCCAAAATCTTGCTCTTTTTCAGGACAGCTTCGACAAGGTTCCTTCATCCAGTCGTTGCCGCGATACTTATTGAAGGCCTCGCTGTCGTACCAGATTTCGTGAAGGCTGTGCTGCGTTACATTGGGAAAGACAATACCCGGCAAGGTTTTTGCCGCATGGCATGGTAGTGCCGAGCCGTCGGGCGCAATGCCCAGAAACACCGAGCCCCAGCCATTCATACAGGCTTTGGGCCGTGTTTCGAAATAGTCAGGCACGACAAATAGAATGCGCATTTTGTTGCCGAGTTTGGATCGGTATTCATGGACGACAGCCTCTGCTCGTGTCACTTGTTCGCGGGTGGGCAGCAGTTGCGCACGATTTGCCAGGCCCCAGCCGTAATATTGGGTGTTGGCTAACTCCAGGTATTCAACGCCCATGTCGTCGGCCATCTGGATGATTTGGCCGACATGGTCCAGATTATGGCGATGCAGTACGACATTCAAGACCATGGGGTAGTCATACTGTTTGATCAGCTTGGCGACACGCATTTTCAAATCGAAAGTCTTGGTGCTGGACAGGAAATCGTTCATCTCTTTGGTAGAGTCCTGGAACGATAGCTGGATGTGGTCCAGCCCTGCCTTTTTCATGAGGGCGATGCGCGGCTCGGTAAGGCCGATGCCGGAGGTGATCAGATTGGTGTAGTAACCAAGCCGGCTTCCTTCTTCCACGAGTGCTTCGAGATCATTGCGCTGCAAGGGTTCGCCGCCGGAAAACCCCAACTGTGCTGCACCGAGCTTGCGCGCTTGCTGCATGACGTCGATCCATTGCGCCGTGGTGAGCTCATGGGGGTTCTGCGCATAGTTCAGTGGGTTGTAGCAGAACACGCAGTGCAAAGGACATTTATAGGTCAGCTCGGCCAGCAGCCAAAGTGGCGGAGTGACAGGCCGGGGCTCGGAATTGGCATTCATGTTGGCAACCTTTTAGCGTATCCACCCACGCTCTTGGGCGGTCCGCATGAAGTCTTCGACGTCAGACTGCAAGCCCGTCGTGGAAAACGTGGTTTCCAGATCGTTGACGATGGCGGCGATATCGCGCTGGCCATCGCAACGCTTCAGGATTTCGGCGGCGCTGGTATTGAGTTTAACCATTCCTTCAGGATATAGAAGTACATAGTTATCTTGTGCTTCTTCCCATTGGAGGCGGAACAGTTTGGACAGCGCGGGTTTTTCGGGAAGTTCGCTCATGGTTCGGTAGCCGGTCAGGGGTTGGCTTTCTCGATGGCGTCCAGCATGGACCACAGGACATCGAGCTTGAACTGCAGGATCTCGAGTGCGCGATCTTGCTGCTCGCGGCTTGTGAAATGGTCCAGCGTTACCTGCAGCCCGTGCTCGACATCGCGTTCCGCAAGTGAAATACGACTACGGAAATACTGCAAACCATCGGCGTTTATCCAGGGGTAGTGTTGTGGCCAATTGGCCAGGCGGTCTTTGTGGATTTTCGGCGCGAACATTTCCGTGAGTGACGAACAGACGGCTTCTTGCCAAGGCGATTGGCGCGCGAAATTTACATAGGCGTCCACAGCAAAGCGTACGCCCGGCGCCAGATGCTTCAACGACCATAGATCTGCGGAGGCGATACCAACAGCTTCGCCCAGGCGTGCCCACGCTTCGATGCCGCCGGCATTGCCGTCGTGGCCGTCGTGGTCCAAGATGCGTTCCACCCATTTTCGACGCGTCTCGCGGTCGGAGCAGTTGGCGATGATGGCCGCGTCTTTACGGGGAATGCTGATCTGATAATAGAAGCGATTGGCCACCCAGGTGCGAATTTGATCGGGCCGCAGTTCGCCATTGTTCATCTTGACATTGAACGGATGATTGATGTGATAACCCGCACCTTTGGCGCGTAGTTGCGCCTCGAATTCTGTGCGGTTCCAGGCGGGGCTTGGTGCTGTATGCAAGGGTGTCGGGGCGTTCACAGGTTGATCTCCATGCCATCGAATGCGATTTCGATATCGTGACGCGCCAGCATGGCTGCCTCGTCCGAGTTTTCGTTGAGTATTGGATTGCTGTTATTGATATGGATAAGAATCTTGCGCGGCGATTCCAGCGCATCGAGTATTTCTATCATGCCACCGGGACCGGATTGCGGCAGATGCCCCATGTCGGCGGACGTTTTCTTCGACAGACCCAGGCGTATCATTTCGTCGTCGGTCCAAAGCGTGCCATCTACCAACACACAGTCTGCTTCACGCATTGCGTTCATGATGTGAGGTTCGATTTCGCCCAGGCCGGGGGCATAGAAAAGCTTCTTGCCGTTCACCGTATTTTCGATGAGCAGCCCCACGTTATCGCCAGGCCCGGGTGCGTTTCGTCGAGGCGAATAGGGTGGCGCCTTGCTTTTGAGCGGCAGGGCGGTGAAGCTGATATTGGTTACGCCCGGTACCTGGACTGTGTGTGCGTTGTTAGTGTCGACCAATAGCTCTTGCCTGTCGACGCCGCAATAGTGTGACAGCACCTTGGTCAGCGGCAGCCCGGTGGAAAGGTCTTCCCACACGGACGCGGTACAGTACAAAGGGATGGGTTTTCCTTCTCGCAGCATGAGCAAGCCGGTGACGTGATCGATTTGCGCGTCCATAAGCATTACGGCGACTATTGCCGTATCGCGCAACTTACGCCCCGGTTGCAGCGCGGGTGTCGCCTTGATCTGCGCCAGTATGTCTGGCGAAGCGTTGATGAGCACCCAGTCTGTGCCGTTGTCGGAGACGGCAATGGATGACTGGGTACGGGCTTTGGCCTGAATGGTGCCTTTGCGTATGCCGTCGCAATTCGGGCAATTGCAATTCCACTGGGGGAAACCGCCGCCGGCAGCCGAACCGAGAACAATGACTTTCATGAGGCATCCGACAAAAAAGCGCGGCGCTGGTTTTTACGAGCGCCGCGCTGTTTGCGATAGATACTAATATCGTATCAACGATTGGCAATGTACATGGTGATTTCAAAGCCAAAACGCAGGTCGGAAAATTCTGGTTTACTCCATTTCATGGTATCTCCTTGCAAAAGTTTGTGTAACTTTTCTAAAGACCACGACTGCGTGAACTATTGCTACCCTGCCGTAATCGCTGCAGTCAATTTGATAATATCACGCAGCTTTCCGTTGTCAAGCGGCCATGAAGGGCAAAAAGGATTATCGTAAAAAAAGCGCTTTTAGCAACAGAATGCCGAAAGTTAATCGCCGTAGCAGTTTGTTGCGCAAACGGATCACGTGTGCCAAAGCTGAAACAAGTCTGAACGACATAAGAAGAGGAAGGGGTCATGATGGTTCCATTTTCCGAAGGCATGCTTGATGTCGGAGACGATCATCTCCTGTATTACGCCGAGTTTGGCGATCCCAACGCCCCGGCAGTGGTGGTCTTGCATGGCGGCCCGGGGAGCTCGTGCAATAGCGCAATGTTGGAATGGTTCGACCTGTCCAGACATAGGGTGATTCTGTTTGATCAGCGCGGCTCTGGCCGCAGCACGCCAAAAGGTGGCCTCGCATGCAACACCACGCAGGATCTTGTTCAAGATATCGAGCGGTTGCGGCGGCATCTGGATATCTCGAACTGGCTGGTGGTGGGCGGGTCATGGGGGGCCATGCTGGGGATTATCTATGCTGGCACGTATCCTGCTTCAGTGCGTGGCATGGTCTTGCGGGGGGTGTTCTTGCCGGGTGATGATCAACTGAACTGGTTTTTCCAGGATTTGAAGGCTTTGGTCCCTATGGCGTGGAACGATCTGACCGCGGGCATGAGTGTGAGTGAAAGCATGGCGGTTCTGCCAACATTGGCTGATCGCTTGCTTGGTGGGACACCTGACATCGCAGCAGACACCGCGGCGCGTTGGGGGCGCTACGAGGATGCGATCATGACAGCCATGCAGGGCAAGCAATCAAATCCGCCAGCGCAGCGGCAAACGGGACAATTGGAGAAATACCGGGTGCAGTCTCATTACCTTTCACAGGCTTGTTTCGTTACCGAGAAAGACATTTTTCTTGCCCTGCGTCGCATCGCTATTACTCCCGTTTTTGTGCACGGTACGCATGACTGGATTTGTCCGCCAGGCAATGTGGTTCGTCTGATGGGCGCCATGCCGAAAACTAATGTCAGATGGGTCCCGAAGGGCACCCATACTGCCACAGACCCGCTGATACGCGATGCGTTACGTCAGGCTGTCAAAGACCAGGAACGCGCAGGGTAGTTTAGGCAAGAACTATAAAAAAAACATTAAGGCAACAAAGGGGGATTGGATGGTTCAACAGTACACCCGCACGGCAATACTATTGCATTGGGTTATCGCGGTTTTATTGATTTGCCAGTTCGCGTTCGGATGGTATCTCGACGGAATCCCGCGCGGCGTGCCCGAACGCAGCTATTTCGTTAATCTGCATAAAAGCACCGGCATCCTGATTGGGTTACTGATCCTCGTTCGCCTGGGTTGGCGGCTTACACACAAGCCTCCGCCACTACCCGACTCCATTTCGCATTTCCAGCAGCGTATCGCTTCGGCTACCCATATCCTGCTCTATGTTCTTATGATCGTGATGCCCTTGTCGGGTTATGTCGCATCCAACTTCAGCAAATGGGGCGTCAAGTTTTTTAACGTGATCACGTTGCCTCCCTGGGGATTTGAAGACGAATTCATTTATGCCGTTTTCAATCAGACCCATAAAGTGACTTCCTGGCTGCTGCTTGGTCTGGTTATTTTGCATGTGCTTGCGGGGCTTAAGCATTTGTTTATTGATCGCGATCGGATTTTTTCGCGAATATTGCCGCGTTGTTTTCCGGAACGGTAATAGCGCATTTCTAAAAATAGATTGGAGACAAACTGATGAGACGTCCACACTTGCAGCATCTTGCCGCGTTAGGATTAATGTCGTTTTCAGCGCTGGTGCTCGCCGAGCCGTTTGCCTACGTTCCCAACGAAGGCTCAGGCACTATCTCGATTATCGATACAGCAACCGACAAGGTCGTCGGCGATATGCCGGCTGGGAAGAAACCGCGAGGGCTGGCCTTTAGCGGCGACTGGCTATACGTCAGCGACCAGCCCAACAACAGTGTGCAATTGATTGACGTGAAAACTCGCAAGCTAGGGCCGGCTGTCGATTTGGGCGAGTCCCCGGAGGGTGTTTATGCTTCACCCGATGGTCGCTGGATAGCCGCCGCCGTCGAGGAAAATAACGAGGTGGCGATTATCGATACCCAAAGCAACAAGCTGGTAGCCAATATCAAGGTAGAGGGGGATAACCCCGAGCATGCAGTCTTCAGTCCCGACGGTAAAATGATGCTTGTGAGCGCCGAGGATGGGGGCGCCCTGGATATCATCGATTTCACGACACGCAAGCAAGTGGCGCAGTTGAAGATCGGTGATCGCCCACGCGGCATCGGCTTTTTACCAGATGGCAGCCGCGCTTATGTGGCCGCGGAAAACAGCAGTGAAATCTACGTCATCGATATGGCCAGCCATAAGGTGCTGACGCATCTGAAAGGAGGAACACGCGCCAATGGCGTTACAGTGCATCCAGATGGCAAACGCGTTTATATCTCCAATGGCGGCGACGGCACCGTATCGGTAATTGACACGGCAAGCAACAAGATCATTGCGACAGTGCCGGTGGGGCAACGCCCATGGAATATGGCTATTACCCCCGACGGCAAGAAGCTGTATGTGGCGAATGGCCGATCCGATAGTGTATCGGTGATCGATACCGAGAAAAACGCCAAGCTGAAAGACATCACCGTTGGAGTACGTCCGTGGGGAGTGGTCATCAGGTAGTCCACGAACGCTGCCCCTTGCTTGCTGTATGGGCTTCTAGCAGGCCTCGCGCAATGCAACGTTGATGTCTAGCCGCTCGAGCTTTCTGTAGAGCGTGTTGCGGCTTACTTTCAGCTGACGCGCCAGTTTGCTCAGGTTCCAATGTGAAATCCGCAGCTCTTGGATCAATGCTTCACGTTCGGCCAGTTCCAGGGGATTCAGCCGGCTGGACGTTACTGGGCCAGGGGTGGCGGGGTCCGCTCTAGGCTCGGCGAAGAAGTTTGCCGGCAGGCATTCCCGCGTCAGTACATTGCCATCGCGCAATGCCACCATGACGCGCAAAACGTTGCGTAGTTGCCGGATATTTCCTGGCCATCGATGGTGATCCAGTATATCCATCAGTTCGTCGCTTATCGTGACGGTGTCGTCGATTGACTCTTGTTCCAGCACGAACTGGATCAGCGCTTTGCGGTCTGCCCGTTCGCGCAAGGGAGGAAGTGTAAGCGTGACGCCCTGAATACGATAGTACAGGTCTTCGCGAAACTGGTTGTTCGCAATTTTTTCCGGCAGGTCGCAGTGCGTTGCACTGATAAGGCGGATGTTTAGTTTAGTTGGCGCCTTTCCGCCCAGCGGGGCGATTTCTCGTTCCTCGAGTACTCGTAGCAGGCGTGTTTGCAGCGCTAGCGGCATATCGCCGATTTCATCAAGGAACAATGTGCCGCCATTGGCCTGGAAAATCTTGCCGACCTGGCCTTCTTTGTTGGCACCGGTAAAGGCACCGGACTTGTATCCGAACAACTCGCTTTCAATCAATTGCTCCGGGATGGAGGCGCAATTGATGGCTACGTAAGGCTGATCGGCCCGGCTGCTGGACAGGTGTATGGCTTTTGCAAACAGCTCTTTGCCGGTCCCTGTTTCGCCGCAAAGCAAAATGGCGACATCGCGGTCGAAGACGCGCATGGCGGTCTGGATGTTATGTTCCATTTGGGCATCATGGCTGCGTTGCAGGTCATCGAGCGGTAAGCGTCGGTTGGACGCCGGCATGTTGCTGAGTGCCGGCGCGGCCACTTGCGTGGCGAAAACTTGCAATGGAGACTTGTTATCGGCTTGTCCGGAAAGCGCGGTCGCAAAGAAACGGCGGCCATGGCGGGCATCAAACACGATAAACGGAGCAGGCCCATGTTTTTGACTATCGTGCAACAGCGGCTTGAACGATACGTTGAAGAACGCGTCCAGGGGCTGGCCGACAATTTCATTTGATGTGACGCCTAGTTGCGCCAGGGCGTTGCGACTGGCGGCAAGGACGCAGCTGTCGGAGTCGAGCGCGATAATGCCTTTGCTCAGGGTGCCCACGAACTCCGGACGACTGTGAAATGTAAACAGGTGGCGGCCAGAGAATTCGTTGATGAATATCTTGTTTTCGATTTCCTGGACCGTCATGTTGACCAGGTCCAGTACATGGTTTGGAACCCCGTGAGTTTCCCCGGAAGCGTCAAGCACAGCCAGTATTTCGCCGCGCCAGTCGAAAATGGGTGCGGCCGCACAGGTAAGGCCGGTGTTGCGAAACAGGAAATGATCGTCCTGGTGGATCATCATCGGGCGTTGTTCTGCAAGACATGTGCCCATGCCGTTGGTCCCCTGGAAGCGCTCGGACCAGACGGCGCCCGGCATAAGGCCGGACTTTGATGCCGCATGGGTAAAACCGGGATCACCAAAGAAGTTCAGCAGAACCCCTTCGGTATCCGTCAGCATGATGGCGTAATTGGATTTGGCGATTTGCTGGAACAAGACAGTCATTTCGCTTTTGGCTGCCCGCATTACCAGTGCGACCTGCTCTTGCCGTTCTAGTAGTTCCTGGTTTTCTACCACGTAGAGTTCATGAGGGATGGTGGGATCGAGTTGGTATTCGCTGATACAGCGGATCCAGGACTCGGTAATATGAGCCGGTACACGCGAATGGGGGGCCGGCGACGACTGGACTACCTCGCGTACTCGGGCGCCATGACTGTGCACGCTTGCCATTTTTGTCTCCTTACTCTTTGATCGAACCATCCGGAGTTCTATAATATTGCCCCGGTATGGATGATGAGCTTGAAAGCAATACGGTATACGAATTCGCCGTCGAAAGCCACTGCTTAGATTATGATCGGTGTTACATGTGAGCAGTGGTGGCGCTTCGTAATTCTGCTTCTACTCAACGACGTGACCGCTGCTTTGCCGGGCGCCGATATCGACGCTGATTTTCCGGTTTCGGCTGGTCACTGGAACCTTATGTTTATCGCCATTTATGGTATCCAGGATGATCTGTATGGGATTGACCCCGAGCGAGGCGTGCAGGCCTACGTGCGACACGGTCATGCGCGGATTGACCTCGAGCACCACCGGCCCGTTTTCTGTCACGATGAAGTCTATGCCGACATAGCCCCATAAGCCCGGGATGGCAGCCAGTACGCGAAGTGCCAGGCTCTTGAACTCTCCGTTTGCATCGTCGAAGCTATTGACGATGCTGCCCATGTAGTGAAACTGATTATCGGATACGACAACGCGTTGATCATTGCATGCCATGAGCAACACTTCTCCGTTGCGGCACAGCAGCGATAAATTGCATGGCCGCCCAGTTACATAGGGTTGCAATACGTAGTCACCTTCTTGATGCGCTGCAATCCAGTCGATCGCCGCCTTTGCATGCAAGAAAATATGAGTGTCGGAGCATCCCGCTCCGTCGTCGGGTTTGACCACCCACCCATGTGGATCGGGCGGCAAGCAGGCCTGCGTCCTGTACGTGGGAACCACCGGAATACCACTAGCTTGCAGCGCCAGTGAATTATGATATTTGCTTGCGGCCATGCGCACCGCGTCTCCGGTGCTGCCGAGCAGTATCTTGTTACGCTGTATTGTCTTTCTGGAAATAGCTTCCAGCAGTCCGTTCGACTCGGGCGCGAGCGGCCAGACTGCATCGGCTTGTTCGATACAGTCGTCGATGGCGTCAAGAAACGCTTCGGGGCTCAAGCTTGGGAGTATGCGCCGATTTGAAAGTTGCGGCGTTTGTGGGACCGGGTGTTGTAGCGTCAGTACGTCGAGCGCTTCAATGCTTGAAATATCAGCCAGCAGAGAACGCAGCATGATATCGCCGCGAAACGCGGAAGAAGACAAGGCTCTGTTGCCGTTGGACGCCACGGCGCTGAGCGTCACTACGCTGGTATGCTCAAAGATGAAAATTTTCACGATGCAGCCCCAATTTGCGGTCCGATACGACTATTGCCAATAGAACGTTTACTTAGTTTTCTGATTTACATTGTTTCGGATCGCCCCCGGCAATGATTAGGCTGGAGTCGGCCGCCTGGTCTGTTTTGTTGTTCATCGTCGTATAGATGCAATACACCTTGCCCGGTACTGCGCCGCTGGTGACGAAAACATACGCCTTCTCGGCGTACGGGGTCAAGCGTTGTCTCTGGGGATCTTCCGAATAGGGGAAGATAGTGATTTCCTGTCCTGGGACAGCCTGGCTGTTGTAATCAACGAGAACATGCCGGATGCGCACATCGGCCGCAGCGAGCGCAAGCCGGATACGCTTGCGAAAATAGTTGACCGAACCGCCGGTCAGGCGCTTCATCTTTGCAATATCGTTTTCCAGGAAGCCGAGGATGATGGGGTTGCCTGTTGCGCCCTCGATAGGCGGGATGGGAATGGCATGTTGGTCTGACAGGAATTCGGTAGTGACCGACGCCGTTCCGTCTGGACGCTGCTCATCCACCTCTATCGTTGCCTTGTCGTCGAACGCTGGAATGTCGCTTGTTTCCTGATGAAACAGATAGGTGAGTTTTTGCTTCCCCGTAGAGCTGAAGTGCTTGTCCAGGAATAGTGTGCGTTCTGCGATAGTGATATCTTGTGCCGCCGCGGTCGGGATGGTCGGGCCAGTGCCCGCAGCGGCCAGTGCAATCAGTATCACCCCTCTGCAGCTTTTCATTTTCAGGCGCATCATCGGTATCAGCCTCCTTGCCCTGCCTGCGTTGTTGGCAGGCAGAGCGATGGTTTCACTTCAGGAAGCTGTGGTGTTGCTTTGGGGCGGTTCCGGTGTCACGATCGGTACGCTGTATTCCTGAAGAATTGCATCGATCTCCGGCTGGCTCGTATCGATGAGCGTATTGATCTGGTCGCGGAATTCCTGCTCGCCATGACGCACGCCCATTGCGATGCTGAAGCCATATCTGATACCGTCAGCCTTAGGGGGGAAAGGAACGACCTCGATAGGTACGCCATGTGCGTTCTTTGCGAAGTAGCCGGTGATGGGTCCCCATGCAATGGCGATATCTAGCTTGCCGGAGGTCAAGTCGTTTTCGATGATCTGGCCCGGGTACTGATCGCGATCACCAGTTTGCAATTGATACGACACCATTTGCTTGGAGAGTTTGTTCTTTATCAGCCAGTCGGCGGCGGGCGTACCCGTGAATATACCGATCTTGAGCTTGTCGAGCGTTGCCTTATCCAGTTTGTGAATATCTTGCGGGGTACGAATCGAATCCAGTCCTTTGCCTTTTACATAAGCCATGGCATACGTGGACGTGAAGTAGGGTTTGGTCGCTATGCCCATTTCGAAGCCGGGCGATACGCTGGTGACCAGGTCACATTTATACGTGTCGGTATCGGGAATCTTGGCTCGCAAGGTATTGCGAATGAAACCCATGCGCTGTGGTGACCAGGTATGCTCCAGTTTCCAGCCCAGCTTCTTGGCGAACAGGGCCGCTATCTTGTTTTCGAAGCCACGTTCCTGCTCGTCCGACATCGGCAGGTTTTTTGGATCCTGACAAACCCGAAGCACCTTTTCTTGAGTATCGGCTGCCGGTTTTTGCTGTGCATTTGCAGAGCAGGCCGCGAGTATGGCTACCATAGCGCCGGCTGTGCGTAGCGTAATGGTTCGATATGATCTTCCTGAAAACATGGATGACTTCCTTTACATAGCCGGTTTCATACATTCGGATTGCACCGGTGGCGGTTATTCAATTGCCTCAAGTCGTCCGGGCGCGATATCGCCCTGCGAGCGCCCCTTCAAGTACGCATAAAGATTGTCGATATTCTCGACGACGCGAGGTACGCCGCCGAACGGCGGCATGCCTTTTTCGATTCGCCCTTCTTTTATCGTATGTTCGAACTCTGATTTACTTAGTGTTTTAAGGCTTGCTATCAAGGAGGGCCCCACCATGCCTTCTTGCTGTGCGCCGTGACATCGAGCGCAAGACAGTGCACGCCAGGTTTTCCAGCCCTCAAGTGTGTTTGCGTCGACGTGATTCTTGTCAACCACGGTGTACAGTTTTTTGTCTGCGGAAGTCTCGCTTTGCGCAGAGGATGACTCGGTGGCCGGCTTGGCCGCGGCATCGTCATTGCTTGCAATGGCATGAGCGGATACTACGCTGGCAACAACAACCAGCAGGCTTACATTGATCAAGGTGAAACGTGACAACATACCGACATATCCTTAATAAAAGAACTCGCATGGCGGCGTGAGCCGCGACGCCAGTTTCTCCTCATGAACAGATATCGCAGCCGGATCGGAGTAAGGTCCGGCCGCGATGTCGTGCCTACTTGGCTGCAACCTTGGTTTGATTGGTTACGCTATCTGGCAGAGCAAAGACCATCAGCACACCTCCGAGTTCGGTGTAGCGTGCAAGGTCTTTGTAGCCGCCGACCGCGCCCAAGCCGTCAGTGGACTTTTCAAGAGCCGCGGCAAGGCCAATGCCAGCCCAACCGCCAATTCCTGACAACACGCCGATGTACTGCTTACCGTTGCGTTCCCAGGTAGTGACGTTGCCGATCACGCCGGATGGGGTCTTGAATTTCCACAATTCCTTGCCGTCGTTGTCGACCGCCTTGATGAAGCCTTCAAGTGTTCCATAGAAGTTGACATCGCCAGCGGTAGCCAGGGCGCCGCTCCAGACCGAAAATTTCTCGGGCTTGGACCAGACGATCTTGCCGGTACCGGCATCCCAGGCGATGAAGTTGCCCATGCCGCCATGGCTTCCCGGAGTTGGATACATGGATAGTGTTGCGCCAACATAAGGTTGTCCTGCGATGTATTCGACTTGATACGGTTCATAGTCCATGCAGACGTGGTTGGTTGGTACATAGAACAAGCCAGTTTTGGGCGAAAAGGCAGCGGGTTGCTGGTCTTTGGTGCCAAGCGCGGCAGGGCAAATGCCTTTGGTATTGACGTCTTCACCATTTTGCAAGGTACTGTACTTGGCATCGACTTGTGGTCGGCCGGTTTTCATGTCGACATGGGTCGCCCAGTTGACTGTCGGGTCGAATTTCTCGGCCACCAGCAGTTCGCCGGTTACCCGGTCCAGCGTGTAGCCGAAACCGTTGCGATCAAGGTGGACTAGCGCCTTGCGGTCCTGGCCCTTGACTTTGATGTCGGCCAGTATCATTTCATTGACACCGTCGTAATCCCATTCGTCGTGGGGAGTCATTTGATAGACCCATTTGGCCACACCGGTATCCAGATCGCGCGCAATAATGGACATCGACCATTTGTTGTCACCGGGGCGTTGCTTGGGGTTCCAGGTGCCAGGATTAGCCGAGCCGTAATAGACGAGGTTGGTCTCTGGGTCGTAGCTGAACCAGCCCCAGGTCGTGCCGCCGCCGATCTTCCACTGGTCGCCTTCCCAGGTTTTGAGGGAAGAGTCCTTGCCGACAGGTGCCATCTTGCCGTCCGTCCAAGTCATCGTCTTTTCTGGATCAAACAGCATTTCTTCATCGGGGCCGACCGAATAGCCCTTCCAGACTTCTTTACCGGTTTTCAGGTCGTAAGCGGTCAAATGACCACGCACCCCGAATTCGCCGCCGCTGATGCCGGTGATGATTTTATCTTTGAAGATATGAGGAGAGTTGGTATTGGTCTCACCCTTCTTAGGGTCGCCATTGACGATTTTCCAGACCTCCTTGCCCGTTTTGGCATCAAGCGCCACCATCGTGGTGTCGGCCTGCTGCAGGATGATCTTGCCATCGCCATATGCCACTCCGCGATTGACTGTGTCGCAACACATGACTGCGATCACGGAGGGATCTTGTTTAGGTTCGTACTTCCAGATCATGGTTTGATCTTCGAGATTGATGGCATAGACCTTGTTGGGGAAAGGGCTGTGCACATACATCGTGTCGCCGATTACCAGAGGACCGCCTTCGTGCCCGCGCAATACGCCTGTCGAGAATGTCCAGGCTACCTGGAGATCTTTGACGTTTTCGCTAGTGATCTGCTTGAGTTCGCTATAGCGATGATTGGCGATGTTTCCGGCTTGCATGGCCCAGTTGGCTGAGTCTGCCGCAGCTTTGTCGAGCATGGGGTCTGCTTGCGCTGCACCGGTTGCCATAATGACGCCGGCGATGCATAACGCGGTTTTCAGAGTTACCTTAAATGACATGTCTTCCTCCGATGTGGTTATACGGCGAGGCATATAAGAGATGAAATACAGTTCAGCGCTATAGCACCCCGACGACTTGTTGCATGATGGATAAAGCACGTACCGTGCCAATACTGATTGACCATAGTCGTTGGGGCCCGATCGCCTGTCTGGGCAACATGTGTTTCGAGAATGTCCTGTCACCTGAACAACCTGGCTGATCTTGTGTTCCGTTTAGTCAACACATTTTCCCGGCGTTTGGCTCTCTTGTGCTGTTGCAGTAAGCACAGGCGATGTTGGCACGGCGATTGCAATGATCACAGCGTGCGACTTGATACAGGGATGCAATGGAAAAAATAAACCCGTGCGGCGTGCACGAGTCATGGCCTGTTGCGCGATGGTCGGCTCAGGCGTTTACCGGCGTTGCAAAGTGGCTAGGTGCGCCGCTGGTGTGCTGCGCTATCCCGTCCTTGGTATTGGGTGCCGACAAGCCACTGCCTGTACAAGAGGTGGCTGCTGGCGTTTTTGTGCATCAGGGTGTGCACCAGGACGCCATGCCCGGCAATTACGGAGCAATCGCCAACGTGGGGTTTATCGTGGGCGCCAAGTGCGTGGCGGTCATTGACACCGGAGGGAGCTTTGCACAGGGCAAGGCCTTGCGCACAGCAGTAAGCAGGCATACCCCACTGCCGGTTTGTTATGTAATCAACACTCATGTTCATCCGGATCATGTATATGGGAATGCAGCGTTTATCGCCGACAAGCCCGAATTCATCGGCCATCACAATCTTGCCGCGTCGATGCGTTCCCGGGGTGGCTACTATGCAACGTACTTGGAACGCACGATCGGTCCGGATCTGGCGCGGCAAAGTACTCTTGTTCCACCCAGCGTGTCAGTGAAGGGAATACATCAGGTTGAGCTGGGCGAACGCAAGTTAATCATCCAGGCCTGGCCAACTTCCCACACGGACAATGATTTAACGGTTCTGGATGAAACGACGGCCACGTTATGGACGGGCGATCTGGTGTTCCGCGAGCGAATTCCATCGCTTGATGGCAGTCTTTCGGGCTGGCTGTCCACCATGGAAAGCCTTGCCGGCATTCCGGCAAGGCTTGTCGTACCAGGCCATGGTCCTGTCAGCGCTGATTGGCCCGCCATAATGAAGCCGCAGCAGCGGTATCTACAACAACTGCTGGCTGACGTGCGCGCCGCGATAAAGGCCAAGCGGTCCATACAGCAGGCCACGAATGAAATCGGCGCCGCGGATTCGTCACATTGGCAGCTATTCAACGGCTATCATCGACAGAACGTGACAGCGGCATTCACGGAGCTGGAGTGGGAAGATTGACATACAACCACGAGGTGTCAGGAGACTCAAATGCGTAGCATGTATCGTAAATTTCGGATTCGCATTGCCGCTATTATTGTGCTGGTTCCCATGCTGTCGTTTGCGGCTGAGCCCAACTTGCCACCGGATAGTCCAATGTGGCAAAAACTGCGCGTAGGTTTGTTCCAGGACCGGTCCATCAGCGATGATGGAGATCAACTGATCACCCTGACGGCGCCGCAACGGGCACAAGATGCTGCCGTCGTACCGGTGTCGATCAAATCCCTTATACCGCAGACGCCGCAACGCTATATCAAGACCATACACCTTATTGTCGACGATAATCCCGCGCCGCTCGCTGCGGTATTTCACCTGACGCCCGCAAGCGGTCTCGCCGACATTGAAACGAGGGTGAGGGTAGAGCAATACACCTACGTGCGCGCAATCGTCGAAACCAGTGACGGCGAGCTGGCCATGACGAAGGCGTACGTCAAGGCATCGGGCGGCTGTTCGGCTCCTGCCAACAGGGCGCCCGGTGGCGACGACAATCTGGGCAAGATGAAACTGATGGTCCAGGACAACCCACAGTTGAACCAGCCGGTGATGGCCCAGCTCATGATTCGTCACCCGAACGCGTCGGGCATGGTTATGGATCAGGCGACCCGGCTATACGCGCCGCCTCACTACGTGCGCCGGCTGGAGGTCGCCTTCGCCGGGAAGCCGGTCATGACCGCAGATGTGGATTTTGGGATCAGTGAGAATCCCAATTTCAGGTTTTACTTCACGCCGCAGGCAGAAGGCACGTTAACGGCCCGTGCTCAGGACACCAATGACCTTGTCTTCAACACATCGTTGGAGGTCATGCCTGAATAGGGACTAGGGGGCGCTAAAGCCCAGCCTGGTTTTTCTCGACCATGCTTCGAACCATATAGCGAATGCCGCGACTCCATGTTTGATCGGTATTGCCCCGGATATCCACCGATTTGTTCAGGACGATATTGCCGTTTTCCACGTCGCGAACCTGGATGTTGATGTTCAAAATCAGGTTGCTGACTTTCTGCACCCATCCGGTCAAGACACGGTTAGTGTGCAGCGCGCGTCCGATTTCCACATCGCAGCCGTTGCAGCTATACAGGTTGAAGCGCTTCTGTAGATCTCCGATCAGGATTGCAGCTGGCGCGTTGTCAACCACCGTATACAGTTGCTTTTCGGCAATGTCTTGGCGTAATTGCTGGGAGATCTTGGCTAGGCGCAGTTGCTGTTCGGCATCTTTGCCGGTTTCGCCCGTACTGTCGAGCAGCTCGAAATCCATGATTGCAATCGACTGCACGGGCTTTTCAGCAGCGCAAACCGCAAACGGGGCCGATATGACAAGGGCGGTGAGACACCGCCGGCCCATAAGCAAAGTCGTTGCGAGCCTGCTATTTAAGGAAGCAGGCATTGGCGGCTCTTGTTTCGATGTCCTTGTACTTCTTGGCCATGACCTTGACCTGCTTGGGATCACGGAACTCGGCTCCACGCTCGCCGCCTAGTCTAAGGTACTTGGATGCGGTTGATATTTCAGCGTATTCGTCGAATGCAGTCTGCTTGGCGATTTCATCGATGGCGCACGAGCATTTGTAGAAGGACTCATAGTTCTTCCCTGGATGGGCTTGCATGCACTCCAAGACATATTCCACGCGCGTGGTGGTTGGGAAGTCGTTGACGGGCGCGGCGGCCGATGCAGTAATTGGCATAACGCTTGCTACAAGCAGTGCAAGGACGGTAGACGATAAGAACTTCATGTTTTCCCCTAAAAGCGATATATCCAATGACAGACCAGTTCGTGGCCCGGTGCAACAAGACAGGCAAACCGTTATGTATTCTCATAGCAATAGTCATGCCATTATTGCGGGGTGCCTGGGTATGGGGGGCGCTTGCCTGTGCGTTGCCGGTGCAGGCCGAGGAGTCGCGGGTTTCCTCAGTGCAGCAGCTTGCGCCCGGCGTTTATGCGGCCATCGGTCAAAACAGCGAACCGACACCGCAGAACCGCGGCGTAGTGGGCAACCAGGGAATCATCATCGGCAAGGATGGCGTCATCTTGATTGACACGGGCACCAGTGCCCGGCATATGTCGGATCTTATCGCCGCAGTCGGGTGTTTAACATCCAAGCCCATCGTGCTCGCTGTCAACACGCATCAGAATCCGGCATTTGTATTTGGAAACGGCACACTCGCGCTACAAGGTGTTCCGATTCTTGCGCACCATGATGTCGCCGCACTGATCGCCCAGCGATGCCAGAAGTGCCTGAAAAAACTTAATGATGTATTGGGCGCCGACGAGATGGACGGCACCCGGGTTACGGTACCGACACGAACGCTGGATGGCGCCACGACCATTGATGTTGCCGGTCGACAGCTGGATATCCTTTATTACGGGCATAGTTCGTCGGCGGGCTCCATCGGTGTGGTCGATCGCGAGTCAGGTGTCTTGTTTGCCGGAGGGCTTGTATCGATAGGCCGTATACCGGACGCCAAAGACGCGCACATTGCGACTTGGCTTGCGGCGCTCCAAGATATCAAAGCCCGCAAGCCCTCAAGGATAGTGCCTGGCGAAGGCCCCGTTTCGTCGGTGGCCGAACTGGATGGTTTAAGCGGCTACCTCACCGCTCTGGAAAGCCTCGTGAACCAAACCTACAAGGCGGGCATCAGTCTTGGCAGACTTGATGAGTTTTCGCAATTGCCAGAGTTTCAGCAATGGCCGTTGTACGAGACAGCGCACAAAAAGAATGTAGAGCAGCAGTATCTTCAGCTGGAGCGCCGGGTTCTCGATGACCAGTCCTGAAATATTTTTCACCATGTCTTTAAACAGGCTTGGTTTTTGCTAGGTAACCCAGGGATGGCAAAAAAGCAGCCATTTATCCACGGTTCGATCTACTGGCGAACCGTACGGTTCAAGACGCCTATCAGGAGACATTAATGAGCATAAACATCCATCCCGCTGTTGATAACGGCATTGCGCCTACAGCGCCAGGATTTTCCGGGGGCACCTTGCTGTGCAACTGCGCCAACGACAAAGTAGAGGTCAAGATCAGCTCGCAGACGGCACATAATCATGTCTGCGGATGTACGAAGTGCTGGAAGCCCGCTGGTGCGCTGTTTTCACAGGTCGCAGTGGTTTCGAAAGACGCAGTCAAGGTTACCGCCAATGAAAACAAGCTGAAAGTGGTTGATCCGACGGCTGCGATCCAGCGCCATGCATGCTCTGGTTGCGGTGTTCATATGTTTGGACGCATCGAAAACCAGAATCATCCCTTCTATGGATTGGACTTTGTCCATACCGAACTGTCTCCCCAAACTGGATGGGCAGCTCCAGAATTCGCCGCGTTCGTTTCGTCGATTATCGAAAGCGGCACTCCCCCCGAACAGATGGGTGCTATCCGGGCTCGTCTGGAAGACCTTGGCCTGCCTCCTTACGATTGCCTGTCGCCACCGCTTATGGACGCAATCGCTACGCATGTAGCGAAATCCAGATAAGCTCTCGCCTATACTTTGTGTAGCGGCACACATCCGCTACACAAAGCCAATTCAATAAATGAGGATTTACACATGGACGTACGTGCAGCAGTAGCCACCAAGGCCGGCGCTCCGTTAACTATTGAAACAGTTCAGCTCGAAGGACCTCGTGCCGGCGAAGTGCTTGTCGAAATCAAGGCGTCGGGGGTTTGCCATACTGACCTGTTTACGCTGTCGGGAGACGATCCTGAAGGCTTGTTTCCGGCCATCCTGGGTCACGAAGGCGCTGGCGTCGTGGTTGAGGTCGGGGCAGGCGTTACGACGTTAAAGCCGGGCGATCACGTCATTCCGCTGTACACCCCGGAATGTCGCACTTGCTCGTACTGCCTGTCGCGCAAGACCAATTTGTGCCAGGCAATACGCGAAACTCAAGGTCGCGGCGTCATGCCCGACGGCACCAGCCGCTTCAAAATGAACGGCAAAGAAGTGCTGCATTACATGGGCACTTCGACTTTTGCGAATTACACCGTCGTGCCTGAAATCGCATTGGCCAAGATCCGGGAAGACGCACCCTTTGAAAAGGTTTGCTATATCGGCTGCGGCGTGACTACAGGTATTGGCGCTGTCATCAATACAGCAAAGGTTGAACCAGGCGATAACGTAATCGTCTTCGGGTTGGGCGGCATCGGCTTGAATGTGATTCAAGGTGCGCGCATAGCTGGCGCCGATATGATCGTCGGCGTCGACATCAATCCTGCTCGTGAAGAACTCGCCCGCAAGTTCGGCATGACACATTTTGTCAATTCCAATGAAGTCGAGGGCGACCTTGTGCCTTATCTGGTCAATTTGACCAAGGGTGGCGCTGACCATACTTTCGAATGTATCGGCAACGTCAAGCTCATGCGCCAGGCGCTTGAATGCGCTCATAAGGGCTGGGGAAAGAGCACCATTATCGGTGTGGCCGGCGCTGGTCAAGAGATTGCGACCCGCCCATTCCAGCTGGTTACTGGCCGGGTCTGGCAGGGGTCGGCATTTGGTGGCGCGCGCGGTCGTACCGATGTGCCGAAAATCGTCGACTGGTACATGGAAGGCAAGATCAATATCGATGATCTCATTACCCATGTCATGCCGATCGACAAGATCAATGATGCATTCCAAATGATGAAAGACGGTACGTCCATTCGTTCGGTCGTTACTTTCTAGGAAAATGCTTCGAATAGGCCCATATGCCGCGTCGCCGCAGCATATGGGCCGTTTTCTTATCTGCGACAAATTAAGGATAAAAGATGACGATGCAAATCATTTCAAAAAACAAAAGCTTTGGCGGAGAACAGGGGGTGTACAGTCACGAGTCAGCGGAAACCGGGTGCACGATGCGTTTCGGTGTCTACTTGCCGCCCGCCGCGCAAGAGGGCCCTGTACCCGTGCTGTTCTGGCTATCTGGCTTAACCTGCACCGAAGACAACTTTATTGTCAAGGCTGGCGCCCAGCGTATGGCGGCCGAATTAGGGGTTGCCATCGTCGCTCCCGATACCAGCCCGCGCGGGTTGAATTACCCCGGCGACAGCGAGAGCTACGATTTTGGAGTGGGTGCAGGATTTTATGTCGATGCGACGCAGGCGCCATGGGTCAATGGGTACCGTATGTATTCGTATATCACCAAAGAGCTATTCCAATTGGTCGCCAAGGGTTTCGCTGTTGATCCTTTGCGCGCAGGCATCTTTGGGCATTCGATGGGTGGTCATGGCGCATTGACCATCGGCTTGAAGAATCCCGACTTGTTTAAAACGATTTCGGCGTTTTCGCCTATTGTTTCGCCGACCCGCTGTCCATGGGGTGAAAAGGCCTTGGCCGGTTATTTGGGGGACGATCGCGACACCTGGGCTGACTACGACGCGACCTTGCTGGTGAAGCGCTACGGCTGGTCGGGGCCCGCGCTGTTGATCGACCAGGGTACAGACGACCAGTTCCTGGAAACGCAACTTAAGCCGGAGTTGCTCGTTGCCGCATGCGCTGATGCCAAAGTGCCTTTGGATCTTCGTATGCAGCCAGGTTACGACCATAGCTATTTCTTCATTTCAACTTTCATTGACGACCATTTGCGCCATCACGCGGCGCATTTGTAAGTCGACGCATTTCAAATGTTCTTGGGGAAAACCCGCGTTTTCAGCATGGTTATTGACAAAGGAATTTTTCACTTGTAGAGTTCATTCAACGAGCTGAAGAATCAACTCAATCCATTTCGCACCGGCCGCCAATGCTGCCAGCCAGGTGCAAGGCAAAAAAGCCTCACCCGGACATTTTATGTCCGGGTGAGGCTTTTTGCGTTGAGTGGGATACGGCCCGTGAGTGTTGTTGGTGTTGAATTTAATTCTGAACTTACATAACAGGTGAATGACAATGAACCATCTCACACGGCGTCGTTTTATCCAGATTGGGGGCTCGCTTGTCGCAGCGAGCGCCATGCCGCGTTTGGCCCAGGCAAAAGAACTTAAAGGCGTTACCGCGGATAAAGTGCGGCTGGGGTTGCTGCATTCGTTAACCGGCACATTTGCCTTTGCGGAAGCAGCGCAGGTGGACGCAGAAAAATTGGCAATCGAAGAAATCAATGCAGCGGGCGGGGTGCTTGGGCGCCAAATTGTTCCATACGTTGAAGATGGCGCAAGCGAAAGTCCGATTTTCGCCGAGAAAGCCAAGGTGTTGCTGCGTCGGGATAACGTGGTGGCGATTATTGGTTGTTACTCGTCGGCCTTGCGCAAGGCAGTGCTTCCCACGATCAACCAGGCTAAAAGCCTGCTTTATTACCCAACCTATTACGAAGGGCAAGAACAAGACAAGCGCTGCCTGTATACGTCACAGGAAGCAACACAGTCTGTGATTGCCGCGGTGACTTGGATGGCCAAGGAAAAAGGCAAGAAATTCTTCCTGGTCGGGTCGGATTACATCTATCCGGTCACCTGCAATAAGATCGCCAAGCCGACTATCGCGCATCTGGGCGGCACGGTTGTCGGAGAAGAATATGCGCCGCTGGGACATACCGAATTTTCCTCGATCATCAATAAAATTAAAGCTGCCAAGCCGGATTGCATCTACAGCACAGTGGTGGGCGGCAGTAACGTCGCTTTCTACAAGCAGTTGCGGGCAGCCGGTCTTGATGGCTCGAAAATCACCTTGCTATCCACAGTCGTCTCGGAGAACGAAGTGGAAGGTATTGGCAAGGACAACGCTGTCGGCTACTACGCTTGCATGGGCTACTTCCAATCCCTGGATAATCCGGACAACGCGAAATTCATCAAGGCTCTCAAAGCCAAGTATGGGCAAGATCGAGTCGTTGGCGACCCCATGCAATGTGCCTATAACTCAGTCTATCTTTGGCGGGACGCCGTTGAAAAAGCCCAGTCATTTGCTCCTGACGATGTCATCGCTGCAAGTGCCGGCTTAAGCATGAACGCCCCCGAAGGCGAGGTCAGGTTCGACGACGCCAACCACCATGTGTGGAAAAAAGTCCGTGTCGGTCGCGCTCGGGAAGATGGGCAGTTCGACATCGTTTATGAAACGCCGGAGCTGGTCAAGCCCAATCCTTTCCCCAAGTTGTAGCGCCGCTATGTAACAGGCAAGCCCAAAATTGGACTGCGGGTTCCTTGTCCGGGCAAAGGCTTGCCTGAAGAAACGTTGACGCGCCAATTTATAACTCAAGCAAAGCACAACGAAAGGAGTGGTCGATGAGTCTGAACATCATCATCATGCAAATTTTCGGCGGCCTCAGTCTATTCACCATCTTGCTGCTGATGGCGCTGGGATTGGCGATCGTGTTTGGACTGATGGGCGTCATCAACATGGCTCACGGTGAGCTCATGGCCATGGGCGCCTACGTTACCTACTTGGTGGCTAATTTTTTTCAGCACTTTCTGCCGTCACTGATGAGCGTTTATCTGTTTGTGGCCATTTTTTGTGCTTTTGCTGTCACGTTCGGATTCGGATACCTTCTGGAACGCAGCTTCATTCGTTTTTTGTACCACCGGCCATTGGATACCCTGCTGGCCACATGGGGTCTGAGCCTGTTGCTCCAGCAGTCTTACCGCACGATTTTCGGTGCGCAGGAAGTTAGTGTTCCGCTTGCCTCATGGTTGTCGGGGGCATGGGAGCCAACAGCCGGCATACAGCTGCCGCTTAATCGCATATTCATTATTGGCTTAACCATATTGGTTGCTTTGGGCGTGTATCTGTTGCTTTACAAAAGCCGCTGGGGCTTGAAGGTGAGGGCTGTTACCCAGAATCGCGCCATGAGCGGCGCGGTAGGAATCAATACCAGGAATGTCGACGCCATGACCTTTGCCCTGGGCTCGGGCCTGGCGGGCATAGCCGGCAGCGTATTCACCATGATTGGGTCAACCAATCCAGGCACCGGCCAGCTCTATATCGTCGACTCTTTCATCGTTGTCGTGTTTGGTGGTGTTGCGAGTTTGTTTGGAACAACGATCTCTGCATTTTCGATTGCACAGTCTCAAACCACACTTGAATACCTGATGAGCGGCACGATGGCCAAAGTCACTATTTTGCTGTGCGTCATTGTGGTGCTTTACTTCCGGCCGCAAGGTTTGTTCGCGACCAAGGTCAGGGGGTAGACGATGAAAGCGCTTAGAAATAGATCGGAGCTTGCCGCCTATGTTGCCCTTGCCGTGCTCTTGGTCATTATCCTGCCGCTGTGGCTGGATCCTTACCGGTTGCAACTGGTAAGTAAATACCTGGCTTTGGGGTTTGTCGCGATCGGCATCGTATTGATGTGGGGCTATGGCGGCATTCTTAGTTTGGGGCAGGGCGTGTTCTTCGGCATAGGCGGCTACTTGATGGCCATGTTTCTGAAGATGGAAGCTTCCGCGCCCGAATTGCCGGATTTCATGGTCTGGAGCAGCGTCGAGGCCTTGCCTGCCTGGTGGATTCCCTTTCAAAGTTTCACCAATACCATCCTGGCGATTTTCTTGGTGCCCGCTGTCCTGGCCTTTGCATTCTCTTACGCCATTTTCCGTAAACGGGTCAGCGGCGTGTATTTCGCCATTGTGACCCTGTCTTTGGCATTGACGCTATCCGTCTGGATCGTGGGTCAACAGGGCGACACAGGCGGCTTTAATGGGATTACTGACTTCAGCACGTTGCTGGGTCTGGATATTCTTGAGGACGAATCAAAGAACGCGCTTTATTTTATTCAGCTGGGGCTGTTGTTCCTCGTCATGCTGACGGCAAGCGTCATTGTGCGTACTCGCCTTGGCAAAGTGCTGATCGCCATTCGCGACCGGGAAGACAGGGTTCGCTTCTCGGGGTATGACACGGCGATGATCAAGGCGTTCATATTTACGATTGCTGCGATTTTTGCCTCAATGGGCGGCGCCTTGTATACGCTGCAGGTCGGCTTGATTGCACCATCCGTCGTAGGGGTGATGGCATCTGTCGAAATGGTCATCTACGCGGCAGTGGGCGGGCGGTTGTCGGTTCCTGGAGCCGTTGTCGGTGCTTTGCTTATTGGTTATTGCCGCTCATACCTATCGGAGAATTTTCCCGAAAGCTGGCTGTTCTTCCTTGGATTGGTTTTTATTCTGGTTGTGCTGGCCATGCCTAACGGCCTGGCTGGTGTTGTCGAGCGCATGTCGGAGCGAGTGCAAAGCAAGGGGTTAGCCAAATGACGACTGCGACCTTAAACACCAGTCCACGCATGGATTCGTCGCCTATACGAGCGAGCATCATGGAAAACAACATACTCTCCGTAGAAAATTTGACGGTCTCGTTTGACGGATTCAAGGCCGTCAATGACTTGAGTTTGAGCATCGAGCACAACGAACTGCGAGTCATCATTGGCCCGAACGGCGCAGGCAAGACCACATTGCTCGACATCATATGCGGCAAGACCAAGCCTAGTTCCGGCAAGGTGTTGTTCGGGGGAACCGACCTGACCTCGAAAGCCGAGCACCAGATTGTTCGCCTGGGTGTGGCGCGGAAATTCCAGACACCGTCCACATACGAAGATCTTTCGGTATTTGAAAACTTCGAAATCTCTATTCCCAGAGGGAAAGGGGTATTGGGCTCGCTTTTCTTCAGGCGTGATAAGGCCGTGACCGAAAGGGTGACGGATATCGCCAACGAGGTATTCCTTTACGACGCACTGCACACGAAAGCGGGAAGACTGAGCCATGGTCAAAAACAATGGCTCGAGATCGGAATGATGCTTATACAAGAGCCCGAACTGTTGTTGCTGGATGAGCCGGTAGCGGGGATGAGTCCGCGCGAGCGCGAAAAAACCGCAGTTTTGCTAAGAAAAATTTCGCTTGGAAACTCCCTGATCGTGATCGAGCACGATATGGAGTTCGTCAAGAGTATTGCCAAGAAGGTCACCGTTATGCATCAGGGCTCGCTGCTGTGCGATGGCAGCATTGATGAGGTTCAGCGTAACGAACGTGTCATTGAAGTCTACCTTGGAGCGTGAGCCAGGCATGCTGGAAATTTCAAATCTCAATGTGTATTACGGTGAAAGCCATACGATCCGCAATGTGTCCTTATCGTTGAGCGATAGCGAGGCGGTTGCCATCATGGGCCGCAATGGAATGGGTAAGACCACGCTGTTGAAGTCGATCATTGGCATGCTGCCCACGCGCACTGGCACTATTTCTTTGAACGGTGCCGCCATGCAGCATCGTCCAAGCTACGAGCGGGTCCATGAGGGGCTGGCGTTTGTGCCGCAAGGGCGCATGATATTTCCATTCCTGACGGTCAAAGAGAACATCCTGACGGGCATGGAGCGTAGCCGCAGCAAAACAGTGCCGGAATATATATACCGGTTCTTTCCCGTCTTAAAAGAAATGGAAAGCCGAAGGGGAGGCAATCTGTCGGGGGGGCAGCAGCAGATGCTCGCTATTGCGCGAGCGCTGGTATCGAATCCGAAAGTATTGATCCTGGATGAACCGACGGAAGGCATTCAGCCTTCAATTATCAAAGAACTGGCCAGAACGCTTACCGCGCTTCGCCAGGAAAGACATTTTTCGATATTGGTTTCCGAGCAAGTCCTTAGCTTCGCATTGGAAGTGGCCGATCGCTTCCTGGTTATCGACCGGGGTGAAATTGTGCACGAGAAATTGAAGGACGCTGTTGATATCGAGGAAATTCGCGCTTTTCTGACTGTGTAAAAAAGACTTTGGGTTTTTACAGTGCCGCCGTTTGGGGCTGCATATCCTAGGAGAAAGTAACCATGAAGAAGGTAATTAGTATTGACCGGTCAAAGTTGCCGACCGAGCAGCCCGATCCGGTGATTATGAACCGCTGGCACTGCGATATCCCGATGGCTGCCTACGTCAAGCCAGGCGAGTCATTTCGTGTCGAATGTTTCGACTGGACAGGAGGGCAGATCAAAAACAATGACAGCGCGAACGATATTCGTGATGTCAATCTGGCGCCTTGCCATCATTTATCCGGACCGGTGGGCGTCACAGGCGCCGAGCCAGGAGATCTTCTGGTTGTTGATATCCTGGATATCGGCCCATTTGAAGATTCGGAGTGGGGATATACCGGTATCTTCAGCAAAGAGAAGTTCGGTGGTTTCCTGACCGATTACTTTCCCAATACTGCCAAGGCTGTCTGGGATTTCAATGGCATCTTTGCCACGTCCCGCCATATTCCCAATTTACGGTTCGCTGGATTGACCCATCCTGGAATCATAGGGTGCCTGCCGTCGCGCGAACTGCTGACCGAATGGAATCGGCGGGAAGGCGAATTGATTGCCACGGATCCCAACCGAGTGCCGCCATTGGCGCTTCCGCCCAATCCCACCGATGTCATTCTGGGGGGGCTTAAAGGTGCGCAATTGGAAGCCGCCGCCAAGGAGGGGGCTCGCACTGTGCCGCCTCGCGAGCATGGCGGGAATTGCGATATTAAAAATCTTTGTCGCGGCAGCCGTGTTTATTTGCCGGTATACGTCAAGGATGGCGGCCTGGTTGTCGGCGATCTTCACTTCTCTCAGGGTGACGGGGAAATCACCTTTTGCGGCGCTATTGAAATGGCTGGCTGGATCGACATGCACGTCGATTTGATCAAAGATGGGTGCAATAAATATGGCATTAAACAAGCCATGTTTGAACCAGGCCCGGTGGATCCCAACTATTCACAGTTTCTGGTGTTTGAAGGGATTTCAGTCGAGGACTCAGGCAAGCAGCGCTATCTGGATGTGAATCTGGCTTATCAACAGGCGTGCATGCATGCAGTCAACTACCTGAAGAAGTTCGGCTATACAGGCGAACAGGTCTACACCATCCTGAGTTGTGCTCCCATTGAAGGGCATATAAGCAGTGTGGTCGATATTCCCAACGCATGCGTGGCATTGCAAGTGCCCATTTCAATATTTGATTTCGATATTCGCCCCAATTCTCAGGGACCGGAAAAACGGGTTCCGGCCAGCGACCTTGCCTATGAAACCTGATTCTTTATAAACGCAAAGAGTTGCTTGATGCAGCTCTTTGCAATCTTGACTGGAGCCAATATGCCTATTTATGCTTATTTTTGCCAAGATTGCGGTCCCTTTGAAAAACAGCGGCCTATGGCCGAATTTCAACAGCCCGCGATTTGTCCTACATGCCAGTTATCAGCGCCACGAATGGTTACCGCAGTGCGTCTGAACTTGATGCCGGGAAATAGTCGAATTGCACATACCAGGAACGAAAAAAGCGCCAACGAACCGCGTGTGACGCAGTCGCACTGTCATCATCATGCAGGCCATGACAAAGAGGGCAAACATCAACATAATCATGCCCATCACCATAAGGCCCAAGTATCGAGCCGGCCGTGGCAGGTCGGGCATTAGTTTCCAACAGTAGGTCGAAGCGACTGCTGCAAATTTGCTTGCCTATGTGCAAAAGGTGGACAATTGTCTGAAAGTAATCCGATCAGAGTTGGTATTCTTTTTTCTGAAACAGGCGATATTTCAACCATAGAAACATCTCAGTTGATGGGGACTTTGTTCGCCATTGCCGAAATTAATGAAGCGGGGGGAATCAATGGCAGGGAAATCCAGCCGGTGCGATATAACCCGGAGTCTTCGCCGGGTTTGTACCGTGTGCTGGCGGAGCGGTTGGTGCTACAGGACAAGATCAACGTCATTTTTGGCTGCTATAAGTCCGATACCCGGAAAGCCGTCATTCCCATCATAGAAAAGTGGAACCGGCTGCTGTTTTACCCGACGCTCTATGAAGGTTTTGAGTGCTCGAGCAATATTATTTATACCGGTGCAGCGCCCAATCAAAATAGCGTCCAGCTTGCCGAATTCATGGTGTCTAACTACGGCGCCCGGGTATATATGGTCGGTTCCGACTATATATATCCGTATGAATCCAACCGAATCATGGGTGATCTTGTTTTGCAGCGGCCCGGCGGCGCGAAGATAGGCGAAAGGTATGTTCCGCTGGACGCAACCGAGAAAGACTTCAAAAGCATTATTACTGATATTCAAAAAGTAAGACCTGACTTTATTTTTTCGACTGTCGTTGGCGACTCGACTCAATGTTTATACCGCGCTTATGCCGACGCGGGCCTTGATCCGCGTGAAATGCCTATCGCCAGCTTGACCACCCTCGAGTCCGAGGTCGCTCAAATGGGTTTTGATGTAGGGGCAGGGCATGTTTCGGCAGCGCCTTATTTTCAGTCCATAGATTCGGAGATCAATCGCTTGAGTTTATCGAATTTCAGACGTCGATTTGGCACTGATGTCGTACCTAGCGCAGGTTGGGAGGCGGCCTATTTTCAGGTTCATTTATTTGCCAACGCCATGCGTGCATCAGGTAGTGACGCCATCGATCTGCTTATGCCGCATTTGCTTGGCTCCGAGTATGACGCGCCCCAAGGGCGTATCCGGATCGATCCGTCGAATCACCATACCTGCCTGTATCCACGTATAGGGATAGCCAATTCCGAGGGGCAGTTCACCTTGGTCAGGCAGGCCACACGTGCTGTACACCCCGATCCTTATCTGGTCACCCACTCCCTGGGCGACTGGACATTAAGGCTCGGGGCCACAGGGTGATAAACGATGACTATCAGCATGCCAGAGTCCAAGCGTATTACGCCAGAGCTCCTTCGGGATCTACGGACTTTGCGAGTGGCTGTATTCCATCCCGCTGATCTGGATGGAGAAGAGCTGATACTTCAGTTGCGTCGGATCGGTTGCCAGGTACAGGCGTTTTGGCCGCCATCCCCGACGCTCCCGCAGGGAACTGATGTCGTGTTTCTGGCGGTTCGCCCGAATATATTCATTCCCGATTGGTCTGCTTGCAGGGAAGTGAGCTCCCCAGCGATTATCGCCGTCGTCACCTATGAAAACCCAACCGTGGTCGAAGCCGTGTTGAAAGTGGGGGTGGCCAGTGTCATTGCGTCGCCCATCAAGCCTTTTGGCTTATTGTCTACGCTGGTGGTGGCGCGCCAGATCAATCAGAATTTGCGTACTCTAGTTCGGTTGACCCAGCGCCTCGAGGCGAAACTGGCCGGCGTGAGAAAAGTCGCTGAAGCAAAATCCATCCTGATGAAAGCGCGGCAGGTCAGCGAGGACGACGCCTATCAGATAATACGTGACCAAGCCATGGCCAGGCGCGTTACCGTCGAGCAAATCGCCAGCGCCATTGTCGATGCGAACGGAATACTTTCTTTCAGCAAATAATATCCGTCCCATTGCTGATGTAAATGCAAATCGTTTACACTTGCCGTCAGCTAAATAATACTAATCTGAATTAATCAATTTAGGAACGAGGCGATGCTTCGGGGGATTGCTATGCATAAATTATTGCTGGGGGTAGTGCTGACCGCATTGCTCAGCACTGGGGTTCATGCCGCGGTGGAGCCTAAAGCTGTTGTCAATACCTATGCCGACGTGGCGCAGGCCGAGTTCGAGGACGCGTTGTCCAGCGCACGCAAACTACAACAATCGGTGGCCGACTTGCTGGCCAAGCCCAGCGCCGTCGCATTGAAGTCCGCTCGCAATGCCTGGCTGGATGCGCGTGTACCTTATCAGCAGACTGAAGCTTTCCGTTTTGGCAATTCCATTGTCGATGATTGGGAAGGGAACGTAAACGCCTGGCCGCTGGACGAAGGCATGATCGATTACGTGGATGCGTCTTATGGCACCGACTCGGATGCCAATGCTTATTACGTCGTCAATGTTATTGCCAACAAAAACCCCAGCATTGGCGGCAAAGCCGTGGATGCCTCTGATATTAATGAAAAGCTGCTGCGCGATGTGCTGCACGAAGCCGATGGCAACGAGGCTAACGTGGCAACCGGCTATCACGCCATCGAATTCCTGTTGTGGGGGCAAGACCTCAACGGCACAGGTCCGGCGCCCACTGGCCGCAGCGGCACCCCGCAAGAGCGTCATGCCGGCGATCGCCCTCATACCGACTTTGATGTGGCTAACTGCACGGGCGGTAATTGTGAGCGGCGAGGTCAATACTTGAAAGTGGTTACGGATTTACTGGTCGCCGACCTTGAGGAAATGGTTGCCAACTGGCAGGCCGGGGGCGAAGCGCGCCTGGCCGTGCAAAGCGATCCCAAGGCGGGCCTGGTTGCCATGTTGACGGGGCTGGGAAGCTTGTCTTATGGCGAACTCGCCGGCGAGCGCATCAAACTGGGTTTGATGTTGCACGACCCCGAAGAAGAGCACGACTGCTTTTCCGATAACACGCATAACTCGCACTTTTACAATCAGCTCGGAATGATGAATGTCTATCAGGGGCAGTACAAACGCGTGGACGGGTCTCTGGTTCAGGGCGCCAGCCTGTCAGACCTGGTAAAAGCCCGCGACGCCAAACTCGATGCGGAAATGCACGAGAAGCTGAACGCTACTTTTAAAGCGATGCAAGCCATGAAGCAGCGTGCGGAAACTGTGGAAACCTACGACCAAATGATTGCCCAAGGGAATGAACAGGGCAACGCCGTGGTACAGGCTGTGATTGACGGACTGGTTGCGCAAACACGCAGTATCGAACGGGTGATCGCGGCCCTGGAGCTTGGCGATATTCAACTGGAAGGTTCGGACAGTCTTGACAAGCCTGATGCCGTTTTCCAATAAGCGTGCAATGGTGAAATTAGTTGCGGGTTTGATTTTTCTGGGTCTGGGTGCGGTCGCAATCGCCGGCGGAGGCCCAGCGCAACGCCAGGACCTCAGCGCTGAAGACCGCGCCCGCGTCAGCGCGATTACCAAACCGTCCACCAGCTTTTCCCAAGCAGAGCAATTCGAGCAGATGCAGGGCGGCGCGGGTACAGTCAAAAAGCTGATCAATCCCGATATTTTCTCGCACCCTGCCGCCAACCTGACCTTCGAAGGGAGGCAGGAGTTCATGGTAGGTAATGGTTTGTTCCGGAAAGATTGGGTGTCGTCCCCCGCTTCCACGCAGGCCTCGGATGGCCTGGGGCCTTTGTTTAATGCGAGATCCTGTCAAGCCTGTCATGTGAAGGATGGCCGGGGCACCGTGCCAGGCTTCGATCCACTCGAGCGTAGCGATGTAGTCGCGTTGTTATTGCGCCTGTCATTGCCTGGCAGCGCGGATGACGCCCGCAAGCGTCTGGACCAGGGAGAGGTGGCTTCGTTGCCGGACCCGGTCTATGGACATCAGTTGCAGCCGTTTGCTGTGCCGGGCTTGGCAGCCGAAGGTCGTATAAGAATCGATTACCGCGAGGTCCCGGTCCAGCTTAACGGGGGTGAGTCAGCCACGCTAATGGATCCTTCTTATCGTGTAGAAGACTTGGGCTACGGTCCCATGCATCCCGATGTTCGCTTTTCCCCTCGATTGGCGCCACCCATGCTGGGGCTGGGTCTGTTGGAAGCGATCCACGAGGACGACATTCTGGCGCATGCCGACGTCGACCTTGGCGACGGCATTTCCGGGCGTCCTAATTGGATTAAGGATGTGCACACGGGCCAGCGTGTGCTGGGCCGTTTTAATTGGAAGGCGGGGCAACCCACGGTCGAGCATCAGTCGTCCAATGCATTTTCGGGCGATATGGGGCTGTCCACCCCTATGTTTCCCAGCCATTACGGCGATTGCACACCAAGCCAGCAGGCTTGCCTGGACATGCCGCATGGGGCTCAGGCTCATCTGGGCGAGCATGAGGTGCCCGCGCGCCTGATGGACTTCGTCACCATGTATTCGCTTAATCTGGCGCTACCGCAGCGCCGCGATGTGAGCGATGAGCGGGTATTGGCCGGTAAGAAGCTGTTCTACGAATCCAATTGCATCGCTTGCCACGTGCCCAAGTACGTGACCCGACGCGACGCGAAGCGGGCCGAACACCGCTTTCAATTGATATGGCCTTATACCGATCTGCTGCTGCACGATATGGGCCCCGGCCTGGCCGACGGCCAAGATGAAGGAGATGCCAGCGGCCGCGAATGGCGCACCCCGCCATTGTGGGGAATAGGGCTTACCAAAACCGTCAATCCGAACGCCACCTGGTTACACGACGGCAGGGCGCGTACCTTGTTGGAGGCCATCCTATGGCATGGCGGCGAGGCCCAGGCGGTTCGTGATCGGGTTGTGGCAATGACCCCCGCCCAACGTGCCGATTTGATCCGGTTTTTGGAGTCGCTTTGATGCATACCCGCGTATCGCTGTTTCGTCCCTTGCTGCTTCGGTGTCTAGGAAGCGTTTTTCTATTTCCTATGGCAATGGTCAACGCCGGGGAGTTGTCGCCCGACCTGGGTGCAAGCCTGGTGAACAGCTATATTTCGCCCGCGATGCGGCATTTTCAGCACTCTGCGCATAGTCTGCACGCTACATTGGAGACCTGGTGCGCCCAACCTCAAAAAAGCGGAGCGAAAACCGTCCATGAGGGCTTTGCCGCATTGGTAGGCGCTTGGTCTGGCATTGAGTTCCTGCGTTTCGGTCCTCTGGTCGCAGCTAATCGTTACGAGAGAATCAATTTCTGGCCTGATCCGCGCGGCATTACCTTACGGCAAGTCCAGGCCCTATTGGCAGCGGCTGATCCTGTGTCGGACGCAGCCCAGTTGGCAGGGCAAAGCGTAGCGATACAAGGCTTGCCTGCGCTGGAATACGTGCTTTATCGAGATAAGGGTTTGTTGACGGATCCGGCGCATGCCGGTAACGCGTCAGCATGTGCCTATGCTAGCGCTGTCGCCGGAAACCTTGCGATTTTGGGCTCAGAGCTCGTGAGCGAATGGAAGCCGGGCGGCGATTATGCACAACGGTTTTCTAGGCCCTCGGCATCCAATTCCTTGTATCGGAACCAGCAGGAAGTGGCAGGGGAATCCATCAAGGCACTGTCAACGGGTTTGCAATTTGTTCGCGACGTAAAGCTTTTGCCGGTGCTGGGCCGTAATATCAACGCGGTCAAGCCCAAACGCGCTCCCTTCTGGCGCAGCGGGCTTGCGGTCCAGTCCATGGCGGCGGGAACTCAGGGCATGCTGCAATTTTATAAGGCAGGCCAGTACAAGTACGGAAGCAATGAAACGTGGATAGACGCCAGCCTGCAGGCAGAACTGCTTCGCATTAATGCTAATTTCAACGCCATCCAGATTGACGCCTCCCAAGCGGCCACAAGCCCGGGGCCGGAGCAATGGCTGCAATTTACGACGACGGAAGCTGGCTATCGCCAGCTGACACTTGCAAGCTTACTGATAAAGAATGCCAAGAGCCTGGTCGACGAGAATGTCGCGCCGGCTTTTGGCGTAAGGATAGGCTTTAATGCGCTCGATGGAGATTGACCGCCGTCGATTCTTAAAGCTGCTCGCCGTCTATGGCGCCAGTCCTTGGGTAGCCCAGGCCGCAGGCGCTGAAGCCCTGTCAACGGGCATCGAGAAGTCTCGCTCCCTATACCTGTCTGCCCGCAAGCATGCTGGCCGATACGAGGCCGTTGTTATCAATGAGCAGGGGCGTGATCTTTTGGTAGTCCCTATGCCTGATCGGGGCCATAGCTTTGCCATCGATGCTGTTCGCGGGCGCGCAGTGGTATTCGGAAGGCAGCCGGGTTTTTTTGCGGTCGCCTTTGATCTTGCGGGTAAACGTCCGCCTCAAGCGCTGCCTGTGGCCACGGATAGGCATTTCTTCGGCCACGGTGTGTTCTCGCCAGACGGCAAGATCATGGTCGCCACTGAAAACGATTATGAAGAAGGGCGGGGCGTACTCGGTGTGTACGACGCTACCGAGGGTGGCGCCTACCGCCGTATTGGCGAGTTTTCTACTGGCGGCATAGGCCCCCACGAAGTCGTGCTGATGCCGGATGGCCGCACTGTGTGTGTGGCTAATGGCGGTATCCTGACTCATCCCGATTATGGCAAGCTTGAACTCAACCCCGAGTCCATGAAGCCGTCGCTAGCTTATATAGATTTACACAGCGGCGACGTGCTGGAACAGGTATACCTGGCCCCTGCATTGCATAGGTTGTCTATCAGGCACTTGGTCATTGATGCCTCAGGCGCGGTATGGTTCGGATGCCAGTACACCGGGCCTGCGCAAGACCGGCCGCCTTTGGTGGGCAGGCACCGTAGGGGCGCGCAGCCGGAAATGTTCGCTGGGCCTGACGAAACCCTGCGCGACCTTAAGAATTATGTCGGCTCATTGGCGCTCAGTGCTGATGGCGCATTAATTGCTACATCCAGTCCGGTGGGCGGGAAAGTCGTATTCTGGGACACAGTCACAGGTAATTGTGTTGGCCAAGCCGATATTTTTGACGGTTGCGGGGTGGCTCCTATGGTCGACAAGGGGTTTATTGTTAGCAGTGGACAAGGCGTCTTGGCGCACTCGCTGCCGGTTCAAGATAATTTGCAAACTCTTGCTTCTCGTTCCGACCTGGCTTGGGACAATCACATGCGCCGCATCTGATTTGGTGGATTGAAATGCTGGTTTTGAATGCAAATCTTTGAAAGTATTACAAAAAAATCAGTCTAAGCTTGAACTGAAAGAGTCAATAAAAACAAACTATTGCAGTGCTTATTTAAAACTAATATCAAAGTTGGTATGGGCCTGTAAGTGTCGCGGCGATGCCACACCAAACCCAAGGGTAAACCCTTATATAAAGGGGTGCGAATACGTGTTTTGTTGCTGTCGCCCAACACAAAAGCAGAAAACAAAGGCTTTTGCGCACAGGAACATAGCCAGCGGCCCCGAATTTTGATGCAATAGCTCCAACTTCCCATCGCGGAGTTAGAAAGAGCAGCAGCACTTGTATTTATCAGTCGCTGCTCTGTTTACTCAAATCTACGGAGATTTCTTACATGAAAAAGACTCTGCTCGCTGCTGC
>NZ_JBEBUX010000019.1:0-40880 GCF_040393045.1 Pollutimonas bauzanensis
CCAGCGACGCAGTTCGTCGGGGCCGATCAATTCTTCGTGGGTATAGCCGTCCTGGCGCAAGGAGGCCACGCGCGACTCAAGGCTATTCAGCGAGGCTTGGCTCTCGGCAACGCAGATCTGGCCGCTGGGATTAAAGCCGCAGTTGTCACCCACCAGCGACTGGAGCCCATGCCACATCTCCATGGATTCCAGAGACAAGTCGAGCTCTCCGCGGTCGCGGTTCAGGGTTCGTACGCCGGCGGCGGTCGCGCCTGAGGCGTGGCGGCCGACCCAGGCCCGTTCTATCACGATCACGCGCTTACCGGCACGCGCCAGATGGAGGGCCGACGACAAACCGTGCAGGCCGCCTCCGATCACGGCGACGTCATAGATATGGCTCGTCATGGCAGGTCGTCTCCGATATCCAGCGAGGCAAGTTCGCCCAGTGTCAATGGTTTCAGAGGCGGTCGAATGCGGTAGAAGCCCACCTCGCTGACGTCGCACTTTTGTTCTGCCGCCAGGATATGGGCGATGGTGTAGCCGCATTGGCGACCCTGGCAAGGTCCCATGCCGGCCCGTGTGATCGACTTGATCTGATTCGGACCGGGTTTCCCTATTTTGGCTGCTGCCCGGATGTCGCCTGCGGTCAACTCTTCACAACGGCACACGATAGTGTCGTCGGAGGGTTGGAACACGCGCCGATCCGGAGGATACATGGCGTCCAGCATGGGCCGTATAGCAAGTTCTTTGTCCAGTTTCTTGCGTAGAGGCAGGGCGAGCTGTTCGGCTTGCTGTTCGGATATCTTCTTGAGGCGCAGCGCCACACCGATCGCCGCAATCTCACCGCGTACTTGCGCGGCACGCGCACCGCCGATGCCTGTCGCGTCGCCGGCCGCGAACACGCCGGCCTGACTGGTTTGGCCCCAGTTGTCCACGTTGGGCGCCATACATGCCTGCGCAGGCAGCCATGTATGGGTGCACTCAAGAGACCGGGTGATGTGTATGGACGGCACGACACCCTCATGTACCAGTAATAATTTGGCGGGCACACGATGCGTCGCGCCATCGCTGCTTTCGTACTCGACGTGGGTCAGTCGGCCTTCACCTTCCGCACGAAACTGGCGCACACCGCGAAGAATGGGTACCTTGGCAGCTTGCAGCCCCTTGATCCATTGATATCCCTTGCGCATGTCGCGCCAGCTTCCCATAGCCGCCAGAAAGTGCGGCATACCGCGGCGCCAGCTGCTTGCAGGTGCCGTGTCCAGCCAGCCAGCGATCTTTCCGCCGGCTTTCAGTAACTGCGTCATGTACAACAGCACCAATGGTCCGCTTCCTGCTATCCAGACCGGATCTGTCGGAATCTGCTGCGACACCTTCAAGGTAATCTGGGCTGCGCCGACGGTCATCACGCCCGGCAAGGTCCAGCCAGGAAAGGGCGCTGGCCGCTCTTGCGCACCCGTCGCCAGCAATACGTTGTCGGCTTGCACGATTTCGGCTTTCTGGGCCGAGCTCATGTAAATATGCCAGCCTGGCTCCAGCTGCCATACCTGCGTGTTGGGCTGGTACTCGGCGCCACAGCGCCTGAACGCTTGCGCCACGGCCTGTCCGGCGCGGTATTCGTCGCCCAGCAGTTTGCCGGTTTCTGTGTCCGCAACCGCTTCTACAGCGCGCCAGATCTGGCCGCCGGGAGCTTGTTGCTCATCGATTACCAACGTTTTCAGCCCGAGACTCGAAGCGCGAATGGCAGCGCTCATACCGGCGGGGCCGGATCCAATAATCGTCAGATCGTATTTGCGCGTCATGCTGTGATGCTCCGCTTGCCATGCTGGCGTTCGACGGCCATGCCGTCACGGACGGTGACCAGACAGGTCTGTGTGGATGCAACCCCGTCCACCGTGGCGAGGCAATCAAAGCAGACACCCATCATGCAGTAAGGGGCGCGCGGGTTGCCGTGCACAGGCGTACTGCGGGCCACAGGCGAATCCTGCCGCAACAACACCGAGGCAACGGTCTCGCCGGGACTGGCCGTGACGCGCTGGCCGTCGATGGTCAAGGTAAGCGCTTGCGCGCCGGGATTACTCAATTGATGAAACATTGAATCGCTCATGATGAAAAAAATTCAGACGGGACTCCAGCTTCGCGTTGTGCAGGCAATTCGCCAAGGGTCCCGCGTGGAAGGACGCCAACGTGACGCCGGAGTGACATAGCGCGATCCACGCGCCAGGGTATTCAGCAGACTCCGCATAAACCGGACAGCCGTCGGGCGTCATGATGCGCAAGCATGACCATTGCCGTATCAGACGGGCGCTGGCCAGATCGGGCAGTACTTGTAGCGCCTGCCGGCTCATTTGGGCGGCGGCCGATGAGGTCGTGCCAAGATTGAAGCCTACGTCTTCCTGGGTCAGCCCTATCATCACCGTACCTTCGCGGGTCTGACGCAGGCCGCTGGCTGGCAGCGGCAATAGTGGTGCCAGCCTCTCGGTAACCATCAGCTGCCCGCGTTGCGGGCGCAGGGGCACATCCAGCCCGACCATGGGACCCAAGGCGGACGAGCCCAGCCCTGCCGCAATGATGATTTGTGCTGCGTCGAACTGCCGATGACGGGTCTGTACCGAAAAACCGCCCTGGCTCAACGGTACTATGCGATCCACGGCGTGGTTACCCAGTAAAGTTCCTCCGTGCCGAACCAGGCCTTTCTGCAAAGCCGCCAGCAAGCGCAGCGGATTGACATGCCCATCGGTGGCACCGAAACTCGCCCCGCTTACGTCGTTGCCCAGGCGCACGCCAGGCAACAGCTTTTGTAAATCCGTCCGATCCAGGATCTGCGTACAGGGCTCATGTTCGGGCGTTTCTTCGTGCCATTGCGACAGCCGTGTCCGGCGTGCTTGCAGTTGAGATTCGCCCACGCAGAAATTCAAGCCGCCCTTGCTTTCGTAGTCCAGGCATATGCCGGTCTCGTCCATCAACTGGTCGGCGAAGACGGGCCACAACTGGGCGGCTTCGTGCGAAAGCCGTTGATATGCCGGGTTACCGTAACCTTTGCCTTGCACCCATACCAGGCCGAAATTTGCTTTGGCGGCTCGAAAGTCTGCATCGCCGCCGTCCAGAACCAGCACCCGAGTGTGGTCATTGGCCAGGCCATAAGCGATGGCGGCACCCACCATGCCAGCGCCGATGACAATTACGTCATAAGATTCAGATATTGGCATGTTGATTTGATGGAAAAGTATGAATAAGTCGCTCAACCTTCGACAGGTCGAGGCGTTTAAGGCGGTGATCGAGCTGGGCACTGTCAGCCGCGCGGCCGATGCGCTGTTTGTGTCCCAACCCGCTGTCAGCAAGCTGCTGAGCAAACTGGAAGAAGATACGGGCCTGAACCTGTTCGACCGGGTGCGAGGCAAGCTTGCGCCCACGAGTCATGGGATGCGCCTGTATGAAGAGATCGACCGGGTCTTCACCGGCCTGCGCCAGCTTGAACAAGCCGTTGATTCGATACGCCGCGACGAGCAGCGGCAACTGACGGTAGGCGTCATGCCCGCCTTGTCGGGTTCGTTCGTGCGCCGCGTCACCATGAATTTCATCAAGTCCCATCCCAATGTTCATGTATCGATCCAGACGAGAGGCTCGCAGTTCCTGGCCGATTGGCTTGTCACGCGGCAGATCGACGTGGCGTTGGTTGGCAGCCGGGTAGAGAACCCCTACATCGACCGCGAACCGTTGATTTCCTCGCCGCTGTTTTGTGCCATGCCGATGAATCATGTATTGACCAAAAAACGGGTTATCCGCGCGTCTGACCTGGACGGTGTGCCTTTCGTGTCGTTTGCGACAGGAAGCCAGACCGACGAATTGGTCCAGAAGGCCTTCGATGCGGTCGGTGCTACACGGAATTACGTGCTCGACACGGTGACCGCGCCAACGGTATGCGAATTTGTCGCGGCCGGCATGGGCGTGTCTTTGATTCATCCGCTGTTTGCCGAAGGCACGCAGGGCCGTATCGCACTGCGCCGGTTCGATCCTGAGATCTACTTCAAGTTTCAGTTGTGCCGCATGCGGACCTCCCGCAATGCCCGCCTCATCGAGGCGTTCATGCATGAGGCCCGAGTGGTGGCTCAAGAAGTGTCGAATGAACTGCTTCATGGACAATGATCCGGCCGTCGCGGCTTACTGGGCCTTCACGGAGGTCTTTTCCGTGATCGGTGGCGACAAGTTCAGCGAACCATCCAGTTTGTAGCCATAGTCCACATTGCTGCCATGTGCCCACACCTGTTTCAGGCCGAAGAGCGGAATGCTGCACACGTCTGCGTGTATCTTCGCTTGTGCGTCTTTCCACAGAGCCAACTGCTTGGCATCATCAGGCTCAACACGCGCCGCCCGTATGCTTTCATCGGCCACCGCACAGTGCGAGAAGTTTGACATGGCAGTGGGGGAACCGATCGCCGCGGCTGAGTCAAAGAACTCGGACAAGTAGGCATCGGCATTCGGGAAGCGGGCCGCGCCGTAGAACACGATTGCGCTCTGATCTTGACGGCTGCGCGCTTGATACGTTGCATGATCCACCACTTCCAGCTCTAGCTTGATGCCGGACTTGGCCAACTGCGACTGCACGATTTCCATAATGGGCAGTTGGGCCGAGATATTTGACACGATGGACTTGATCTCTATGCCCTTGGGGAAGCCCGCCTCGGCCAGCAAGGCCTTGGCGTGCTCGGGGTCGTGTTTGTAGGCGCCTGAGCCGCAATCGTGGCCCAGATAGCCTTCGGGCACGATGGAGCAACCCTTGGATGCTACGTCCTTGCCGGCATAACGAATGATCTCGTCCACGTTGACGGCCTCTGCGATCGCCTGGCGTACTTTGACGTTGTCCAGTGGCTTAATGTTGCGGTTCAGATGCAGGATCCGAAATTCTGCCGGTTCGAAAATGTCGACATTCACGTCCCGCTTGCGAGCACGCTCCACCCAGCGCTGTTCGCGCTTACCTTGGATGATGTCGATTTCTTGCGATGAGAAAGCCAGATCCCGTGCGCTATCGGAAGGAATCATGCGGTAAGTGATGCCAGCGATTTTCGGCTTGCCGCGGTAATACTCGTCGTTGGCGACCAGCTGCACATACTGCTGGGTCACATGTTTGCCAAAGGCGAAAGGACCCGTGCCGATGGGAGATGCGCCGAACTTGGTGCCCAGCTTCTCGGCTGCCGCCTTGCTGACGATATTCCCGCCGTGATAATCCGACACGCGTCCAAGGAAGCCCGAGTCCGGATACTTTAGGGTCACGCGCACCGTGTAATCATCAACCGCTTCAAATTTTTCGACGCCATTGAAGGTCGCGGCAAAACTCGAGCGCTTCGGGTCTGCCGCGCGTTCCAGGGAATAGACGACGTCTTCGGCCTTGACCTCACCGTAGCCCCCGTGAAACTTGACGCCTTTGCGCAGCTTGAACGTCCAGACGGTGCTGTCTTTCGACGCTTCCCAGCTTTCGGCCAGATCAGCCTCCAGCTTGGTGGGATCGGCGCTGCCCGGTGCAAAGCGAACGAGGCCATCGAACATTTGGCTCGCGACGCCCTTGTCTGCCGTGGAGGTGGCGCGATGTGGGTCGAGCGTGGCGTTATCGGCTGCGCCCGAGCTGATTCGCAGCATGGGTCGTTCTGGGTCCTGTGCGTAGACAGAAGAAGACAAGCTTGCGCTCAAGGCCAGCACGGTGGACGTTAAGACAGACAGCGTTTTTAGTTTCATGGTTGCCCCTGGTTTTAATGTGGCTGTAACAAAGCCAATCCTAGACAGGTAGCAAAGTGACGTCAAAGTCCTTTATTGAACCAATGTATTCCTAAAGGTTATGAGGTAGCGGGATAAGAGGTGTTCTCCTAGGACGCTGCCGCTAGGCATCCGGGTTACTACCTATGCGCCCTCTTTACAAAAGCTGGGGTTTTCACTAAGGCGCTGCCTTGGTACTTTCGTTAGGTCAGATCCAAACTGGAAATATATTGGCGCAACCATCCATGAGCTAAATCCGTCTGGTGACGTTCATGCCAGTACAGGGAAATGGACAGCGTCGGAATCTTGAACGGAACATCCAGGATCTGAATTTTTCGTGTCTTTTTTGCTTCCACCGCGATGCTGCCAGGGACTGTGGCGATCAGGTCGGATTGCTCGACGACATGGGGGCACACCAGGTAGCTGGACAGTGTGGCGACGACTCTGCGCTTTTTGGGCTGGTCAGTGAGCAGGGACTCGATCTCCCGACTAAAAAAGCCTGTGTGGGCGGACAAGTCGATGTGGCCATGTTTCAGGTACTCGTTCAGTGTCCATTTCTGTTGAAGGCAAGGATGTCCGTTTCTGACGATGCATTTGACGGGCTCGTTGAACAGGAAGCGCGTCCTTAATTCTGGCGTGGCCGCCGGAAAGTATCCGGCAATCAGTTCTGCATGGTTGGTGTCCAGCATATTGAGGCCATGCAAAGGCTTGGCCGGCACCACCTTCAGATGAAAATGGGGTGCATCTTTGGACAGTCCGGCAACGAGCTTGGGCACCATCTTGAATTGCACATAATCCGTGGCATACAAAACGAGCGTTCGATGCGAGTAAAGCGGATGGAACTCCTCTTCAACAGAGGTGTGTGCCGACCATTTGTCGAGCAAAGGCTTCATGTCCTGGTGCAACTCGATCGCTTTCTGGGTCGGTATCCACACCGACCCTTCCCGACTCAGCAATGGATCATGGAACAATGCACGCAGACGTATCAATGCCGCGCTCATTGACGGTTGAGTAAGCCCAAGCCTGTCGGCGGCTTTCGATACGCTTTTGGTCTGCATTAATGCATCGAATTGAACCAAAAGGTTCAGGTCTGGTTTCGCCACGATGCCATGTCTCCTTACGAACGAGATCGTATTTTAGTATTTTTGTAATCAATAGAACAATAGACATGGTCTATGTATATCTGGTTGATTATCCGTATCATTTTCACCATGCAGCGTGAAAACCCAACACCTGAAGAGCAAACTCATGACGAAATATCGACTTAAGCGTTTTCTGATCGTCGCGTTCGGCACCGCGTCATTTATGCTGGCCGTGCCTGCTCAGGCCGCATGGCCCGACGATCAAGTTATAAAAATGGTGGTTCCTTTTGCTGCGGGCGGATCCACGGATCTCGTCGCCCGTAAGCTCGCCGAGGGTGTCGCCAAAGAACTGAAGGCCAACGTGATTGTCGAGAATAAGGCGGGCGCAGGCGGCACGATCGGAACGGCCTATGTCGCCCGGCAGCCGGCGGACGGCTATACCATTTTGATGGGCACCGTCAGCACGAATGCCTCGGCTTCCTGTGTCTACCCGTCGTTGGCCTACGACCCGGTGAAAGATTTCACGCCGTTGGCGGTCGTGGCGACCATTCCCAATGTGCTTGAGGTGAATCAATCCGTGCCGGCCAATACGCTGAAGGAATTTGTCGATCTGGTGAAAAAGGATCCGCAAAAGTATTCCTTCGCGTCGAACGGGGTAGGGACGTCGAATCATCTTGCCGCTGAACTATTCCTCTCGACGGCGGGTATTACGATGATCCATGCGCCTTACAGAGGTTCGGGACCGGCCTTGATTGATCTGGTTGGCGGACAGGTGGACTCGATGATGGATGTAGTGATGACGTCTTATCCCTACATTAAAGACAAGAAGCTGAAGGCGCTGGCGGTGACATCCAGCACGCGGTCGTTGTTGTTGCCTGATGTGCCAACCGTCGCAGAGCAGGGCTATCCCGGTTTCGAAGCCATGGTCTGGTTCGGTATATTCGGCCCGGCCAACTTGCCTCCAGAGATCACTGAACGGCTCGGAAAAGCGTTGGCCGCGACGATCAACCACGGTCCGTTGAAGCAATATCTATTGGATCAGGGTGCCGAGCCCTCGGATATCGTCGGCGACGATTTCAAGGCTATGGTGACCAGCGAGGTCGCGAAATGGTGCGGTGTCACCAAGCAGGCCAACATCAAGCTTGATTAACTAATCCCCTTAAAGCATGTTCGTTGGGTCTTGCGCCATTGCGCAGGGCCAGCGGAGCATATTGTCAGGAACTCACATGTATCGCATAGGTATTGACGTAGGTGGAACCTTCACCGATCTCTCGATGATCAGCGAGGACGGCGAGGTGTCGTTCTACAAGACGCCATCGACTCCTCACGACCCGTCTGAAGCCATTATCTCGGGCATGGCGGAAATGCTGCAAGAGCAGCGGGTGTCACCGTCTGAAGTTTCTCATATTGGCCATGGCACCACGGTGGCGACTAATCTTATTATCGAGCGGAAAGGCGCCGTAGTCGGTCTGATTACCACCCGCGGCTTCCGGGATATTCTGGAAATAGGAAGGCAGGTTCGGCCCCATCTATACGACTACAACGTCCAGAAGCCCGACGTGCTGGTCCCGCGTGAGCTGCGTATGGAAGTCTCTGAGCGCGTGGATTCGGACGGGAATGTGTTGGAGGTCCTGGACGAGGATCAAGTCAGACAGGCAACCCGTTTTCTAGCGGAAAAAAACGTCGGCGCGGTCACGATTTGTTTTCTCCATGCCTACAAGAATCCGGATCATGAACGTCGGGCGAAAGAGCTCGTGCTCGAGATCATGCCCGAGGCATACATCAGCCTGTCCAGCGATATTTTGCCGGAGTTCCGCGAATATGAGCGCCTGTCCACCACGGTGCTGAACGCCACGATAGGTCCGAAGATGTCGCGCTATCTGGATCGCTTCCTGTCGCGCGCGACCGAGTTGGGTATTGCCAATGAACCTAGAACCGTACACTCGAACGGCGGCCTGATGTCGATGGAGTCGGTGCGTAACTATCCCGTGCGTACGTGCTTATCGGGGCCGGCCGCTGGCGTAGTGGGCGCGGCGATTATTGGCGCTGCCATCGGCCACCCCGATCTGGTGACCTTCGACGTGGGAGGTACCAGTACTGATGTCTCGCTGATTCAGCAGGGGCGTGCCGTTTTTACCTCGCACCGGAATGTTGCCGGTTATCCGGTGAAGACACCCATGGTGGACATTCATGTCATTGGCGCAGGGGGCGGAAGCATCGCTTGGCGCGATGATGCGGGGGCGCTGAAAGTTGGGCCTCACAGTGCGGGCGCCGTACCTGGCCCGGTTGCATACGGGCGTGGCGGGCAGGAGCCTACCATCACGGATGCCGAGGTCACACTACAGCGCCTGAACCCCCATACGCTGTTGCGCGGAAAAATGCCGGTATTTGCGGCGGAGGCGAAGGAGGCCATCCGGAAACAGGTGGCCGAACCCCTGTCATTGTCCATTGAAGAGGCGGCCGAGGGAATCCTGCGTATTGCGACGGCCAATATGAGTCGCGCTATTCGGTCCGTGTCGACCGAGAAAGGCTACAACCTTAGCAAATTTGCGCTATTCGCCTATGGCGGTGCGGGGCCTTTGCACGCGGTAGAAGTGGCCGAAGAGTGCGGCATTCCGGTCGTCATCGTGCCGCAGGAGCCTGGGACCATGTGCGCGCGGGGCGTCTTGCTGGCTGACATTTCCTTCGACTTCGTGAAGAGCGATATCAGCGTCGCTTCAGCGGAATTGTGGGATAGGGTCATGGCGTCGTTCTCCGGCCTGGTGGTGCAGGCGAACGATTGGCTGGACTCTGAAAACATTGATGCCGAGCATCGGGTTCTTCGTCTTTCCATCGATGCCCGGTACGAAGGCCAGAACTTCGAAATTCAGATTCCCTTCCCCGAAGGCACGGATCCGACCTATGCGTATTTCCTGGAGGAGTTCCAGCAGATTCATCACCGAGAGTACGGCTATAAGCTCCCGGCGCGCAAGATACACATCATCAACTTGCGCCTGCAGGCCGTCGGACGAGTGGTCAAGGTGTCCTTGTCCGAGCGGAAAGTGGACACGACCCTGGCCGACGCGTATCTCCATAGCCGGCAGGTGTACGTGAACCGGGAGCACGGGTGGGTCGAGGCCAAGGTTTACGACCGATCCTTGATGCCTTCGGATGCCATTGTCGATGGCCCCGCGATCCTCGAGGAAATGAGTTCTACGACACTTATAGGCGTTGGCCACAAAGCTGAAATTGATGCTTATGGAAATTTAATCATACGACTAGGGGCAAAGGACGATGAGTAAGAATACAGAACTGAAGATCGCCGATCCTATTGGCATGGAAGTGTTCTGCAACCGTCTTCTGACGATTACGGAAGACATGAACAATACGCTGATTCGCTCGTCGTTCTCGACCAATATTAAAGAGCGCAAGGATTGTTCGGTCGCCTTGTTCGACGTGCAAGGCAGGCTCGTGGCGCAGGGAACGCAAATTCCCTTGCATCTGGGCTCGCTCAACGGAGCGGTAGAGTCGGTGTTGAATGACTTCCCTATCGTGGATATTAAAGAGGGCGATGTGTTCATCTGCAACGACCCCTACTTGTCCAATGGCAGTCATTTACCGGACATCAATATTGTTACTCCCGTATTCTGGGAGGGCGAACTGAGCTTCTTCACAGCCAATATTGCTCACCATTCCGATGTCGGCGGTACGGTGCCTGGTTCGATCGCGGGCGGATCGAAGTCTATCTTCGAGGAAGGCATCCGAATTCCTGCGTGCCGCATCGTGTCCGGGCACACGTTGAATGAGGATTTGCTGCGCATCATTTGCAACAACACGCGCGATCCCGAAGAGCGGCGGCTGGACCTGAACGTGCAAATCGGAACTAACGCGCGCGGCGCGCAAGCCCTGACGTCGCTGATTGAGCAGATGGGAATACAGGCAGTCAAACAGTCAATCGACGATTTCATCAACTACACCCAGCGCCGGGTGATGAATCGGATCGAAGAGCTGAAGCCGGGAACCTATAACTATAAGTCCTATATGGACGACGATGGCCTGGGCGGCGGTGATCCCGTGGCCATCTGCGTGGCCCTTACCGTCGATGGCGGCAGTCTGCATTTTGACTTCACAGGATCCAGCGGGCAGGCCCGCGGCGCCATGAACTTGCCGCTCAGCGCGATGAAGGCGTCTGTCTACTATGCCGTCAAGGCCATCCTGGATCCCGACATAGCGCCTAATGCGGGGCTGTTCGCGCCCATCAGCATTTATGCCCCGCCGGGTACCATCACTAATCCTCGGCCGCCAGCGGCCGTCGGCGCACGAAGCATCACAGCGCAGAAAGTCGCCGGAGCGATATTTGGTGCCTTCCAGGGCTTGTTGCCGCCCGAAAAAATCATGGCGGCCAGCAATGATTGTTGTCCTGCAATCGTATTTTCGGGCAACTGGGGGACGCGGGAAGGGGATTTCGTTTACCTTGAAACCTTGGGTGGCGGAAGCGGTGCGCGGTTCGACAAGGACGGCATGGATGCGGTGCACGTGCACATGACGAATACCTCCAATCTTCCGATTGAAGCGCTTGAAAATGAATACCCCTTGTTGGTGGATGAGTACGCGCTCATTCCGGACTCTGGCGGCGCCGGGCTCCGGCGCGGTGGGTTGGGTATTGCCAAGCAGATTCGGGCACGGGCAGAAGGCATCACGTTTTCAGCGCGGTCGGATAACCATGTCGTTGGCCGCGCTTTGGGTGTCGAATCGGGCGGTGATGGGCGTCAGGCCAAGCTTATAAAGAACTTTGGCACGCCACAAGAGCAGGAACTGTTCTCCAAGACGGCCAACATGCCACTCGAACAATACGCAAGTGTCCGTATTGAAACGTCCGGCGGCGGCGGCTTTGGTGTACCTGGAAGCCGCTCCCGTGGACTGGTGGAACAAGATGTGCGCAATGGGAAGGTTTCATTGGAACGGGCCCAGCGCGATTTTGGGTATACGAAGGACGCAGTCGTAACGGGCTGACGCTGGCAAGCTTACGAAGGACGCCGCCCTTCGTAAGCATCCTGTAGCAACTGGCGCAGCGGCTGCCTTTCAATGGGCCGCGGATTCCAATACGGATTGGCTAGCGCAATGTCGGCGACGCGATCCAGATCTTCCTCTTTCATGCCCAGCGCCTTCAGTGTGGTGGGTGCGCCCAGGCGCTGAGCAAGGTCGAACAGGGCGGCAGGGGCCGATGTGCCCTGTACGCCTAAAGCTGCCTGAATGCCGGTCATGGCCTGTTCTGCCACGGGGGCGTTGTAAGCCATGGCGTGCGGAAGAATGACGGTATGGGTTTCTGCGTGAGGAAGATTGAAGCTGCCTCCAAGTGTGTGACACAGCTTGTGATGCAGAGCCATCCCCACATTGCCTAATACGGTTCCGCATAGCCAGGCCCCGTATAGGGCTAGCTTGCGGCCTTCGTTGTCATGCGGGTCTGTGTGGATCAGTGTAAGGCCATGGGCGATGGCGCGGATGCCTTCTTGCGCCATGAGATTAGTGATCGGATTTGCATCCTGGGCGTAAAGCCCCTCTGCTGCATGTGCAATCGCGTTCAGCCCGCTGGTGATGCTGATGGGAACGGGTAGGTCAAGGGTCAGGTCGGGATCGTAGATCACGGTGCGAGGAAGCACACGCGGATCGCGCCCCGTCTGTTTCAGCCCATTGTCGGTGATGCCGTAAATGGGGGTCATCTCCGATCCTGCGTAGGTCGTGGGCACGGCCAGGATGGGCAGGCCGGTTTCCCGCGCCAGGGCTTTCGCAAGCCCAACGGTGGAACCTCCTCCGATCGAGACCAGGCCGTCTATCTTCAGTTCGCTGCAGCGAATCTTTGCAGCAGCGACCGTCTCAACGGGCACATGCATGCGGGCTTCGTCGAATACTCCCGCCGCGCACGAACCGAGCAGGTCAGCTGCGATGTCCGCCTGGCCGCGCTGAGGCTTGGTGCAGAGCACCAAAGCCTTCTTGATGCTCAGGGCTTGTGCTTCTTCGTTCAGCTTTTTCAGGTTTCCGGGTCCGAAAAGGATGCGCTGGGCTTGGCTGGTATAGATAAAGTTTTTCATGGCATGTAGGCGGCGGCGAGAGTGTAGGTTGTAGCGGGGATTGCTGTTATTGCTGACCGATTTTCTTGTCGGCGATCAGGCGTCCCCAACGTTGCGACTCGCTGCTGGTCAGTGCGTTCATCTGTTCGGGGCTGCCCGCCACGATTTCGAATCCAGCGTCGTTCAGCCGGGTCGAGACCGCCGGCGTTTTCAGAGCCGCGTTGACATCATCGCTCAGGCGCTTCACGACGGCCTCGGGTGTTTTTGCGGGCGCAATCATGCCGACCCAAGAGTAGACCTCAAAATTATTGAAGGTCTCCGAGATCGCCGGGACATCGGGCAATTGCGTGGCACGAGTCTGGGAGGTAACGCCCAGGGCGCGCAGCTTGCCTGCCTGGACGTGCGGCAATACCAAAGGCAGGCTGGCGATCATGGAATCCACATGAGCGCCCATCAGATCCGTCATGGCTGGACCGCCGCCTTTGTAGGGCGTATGCAAGGCGCTGGTGCCTGCGGTTTCGTGGAAGAGCTCTGCGGCAAGATGATTGGAACTGCCCGCGCCGACTGAAGCGTAAGACACGGTATGGGGCGTTTTGGCCGCGGTGATGTAGTCTTGCAGCGTTTTGTAGGGGGAAGAAGTGGGTACGACCAAGACCATGGGCGAGCGCACCATGTAGGAGACACCCGTCAGATCCTTCTCAGGTGAGTATGGCAGGGCGGGGTAAATATGCGCTTCAGTCGCGTAGGAGTCGAAGACCATGCCGACGCGGTAACCATCGGGTTGGGCTTTGGCGACAGTACCGGTGCCGATGGTGCCGCCCGCACCTGCGCGGTTTTCCACGATTACCGTTTGTTTAAGACTGCTGCTTAGTGCTTCCTGCACATGACGTGCTACGTTGTCGACCGTGCCGCCAGGAGCAAAGGGAACGACAACAACGACTTGTTTCGACGGATAGTCCTGGGCCATCGCGGTAGCGGTGCAAGTCACGCTCAGGCTTGCAGCGGCAATTGCCTGGATCCATCGTTGACCCAGCTTCAGATTGACGGAAAGGTTTTTCGTTGTAGCGGACATGAGGGTTGCCTCCGGGCGAGTACGACGTGACTGCCGGGTGATCCCTCCATGTTGTGAGGAACCGAGTCGTGCAGCTTGTCTATTTTTGTGAATTTTGCGAAGATGAAAGGAGGCTCTAGTCTAATATCCTGTTAAACCCCAACACAATCGGGCTTGGATGCAAAATGCTTTTGCAAGGTACGCATAAATGGAAACTGAAAAATTTGCCGAGAACATGTCTGTGTTCGTCCAGGTCGCTCAATCTTGCAGCTTTTCGGCTGTGGCGCGTAGCAAAGGCATGGCGGCCTCATCGGTATCCCGTCAGATTGATGCGCTCGAAGCGGAGTTGGGCATCTGTTTGTTCACGCGATCCACGCGTGCACTGGTGCTGACAGATGCAGGGGAATTATTGCTAGAGCGGGCGATAAAAATTCTTCAGGATATGACCGATGCACGAGATGAACTCATCTCCCTCGAACAGAATGTTTCGGGGATGCTTCGGGTCAGTTGCTTGCCTGCGTTCGGGCGCAGGCATGTTGTACCGCATCTGCCCGGCCTATTCGCCAAGTATCCGAAATTGAGGGTGGAGTTGGAGCTTACGGAGCGGATCGTTGACCCGGTTGTCGACCGTGTGGACGCAGTGTTGAGGGTGGGGCAGCAGCCCGATAGTTCCTTGATAAGCCAAACCATTGCCAGTCAGCGCTACGTTATTTGTGCCTCGCCCGACTATCTGCTTCATCATGGAACGCCAGCGACGGTACCAGATCTTAATCACCATCGTTTGATTGACCGTGGGCATAGAACCAGCATGCGAGGTTGGCGCGAGTTGTTTGGTAAGGATCAGGTGAAGGATCAGGCCTTTGCATTTCAATGCAATGATTGCGATTCGCGCCGGCAAGCCGTGCTGCAGGGACTTGGCATTGGCCTCGTGCCGGATTGGTCCATAGGCGAAGACATCGGAGCCGGCCGGGTAGTAGAGTTGCGGCTGGATGATTTGTTGCCGCAAACTGAAACTGGCATCTATTTGTTGCGTGCCTTGCCAAGGGCAAGCGTGAAGCTGCGCGCATTTTCTGATTATTTAATTGAACATATTGGAAGCCCTCCGTTATGGCAACGAGCGATGGAGCGGGCTTCGAACCCTAGTTATGCATAAATTCCGGCTAATGACTCAGGCCGACGTGGCCCAGGTGCTTGATATCCAGGCGCAGTGTTACCCAGCGCGTCTTCTGGAAGACGAAGCGACCATCAGGGCTCGGCTGGACAGCGCGCCTGATTCGGCGTGGGTGGCCGAACACAAAAACCGCCCATGCGCATATCTGGTTGGTTATCGATCGGTTGTGGGTAACATAACGCCATTGAGTAGTCCGTTCGATATACCGGCCCAAACCGATAGCCTTTATCTCCATGATCTTGCTGTCGACAAGAGCGCCCAAGGTTTCGGCTTGGGACCGCAATTGGTGGATATGGCGTGGGAGAAAGCGCGGGCCGAAGGCTTGAAATATTCGGCCTTGGTTTCTGTTCAGGACTCGCTCAATTTCTGGAAAAGACTTGGCTATGAAGTCATGGAAGAGCTTTGCGTCAACCAAACGGCGAACCTGCACAGCTATGGGCCCGCGTCTTCGTATATGGTCAGATTGTTAGGCTAAAGGTACTTCTTCGGTGACGTTTGTTGATACGCCGGCAACATTGACCCTGCTGCGTCCAGAGTTCTTTGCCTGGTATAGCGCTCTATCGGCCTCATTCAGCAGCTCGCTCAGGGTATCGGTTGTGGTGCTTAGCGTGGCCACGCCGATGGACGCCGTATAGCGTATTGTTACGCCACTGCTCAGTACAACTTTGCTGCTGACAATTGCATCCAGTAAACGCTCTGCGACTGCCACGGCTGATAGGAGTTCAGTTTCAGGCAACAGAACAGAAAACTCCTCTCCTCCGATGCGGCCGATAATATCGACTTCACGGAGCACTTCGCGGAAAATCTGGCTGAATTTCTGCAGTACGATATCGCCCGCCTGGTGCCCATAGGTGTCGTTGATATTCTTGAAATGATCGGCATCCAGCGCCAACAGTGAAAGAGGGTTTTGATAGCGCTGGGCACGTGCGAATTCGACGCCTGCCACATGCATGAAATGGCGTCGGTTGGCCAGGCCTGTCAGTTGGTCTCGTTGGGCCTGTTCCTCTAGCTTGTTCATATGCTGGATTTGCTGAGTGACGTCGCGTCCGATGCAGATAACCTCTGTGACGTTTCCTGACTCGTCAAGAATGGCCTGGGCCGTCCAGTGCACGTGGCGAACGCCTTTGACGGTGTTCTCGCGAAGATTGCAGGCCACGGCGTGGGGCGGGTTAAATAATTGTTTGAAGAACATGTCTGCCAAATGCTTGTCGTCGTCCACGACATCCTGATCATGTTCGCGGTCTCGCAACTGGTCCAGATCGACGCCATAGAGCTTCGTATAGGCAGGATTGACGTAGGTAAAGTGTCCGTCGGTATCCAGCTTGACGACAAGGTCCATGGTGTTTTCAACGATGAGCCTGTGGTTCTCTTCGCTGGCGCGAAGCGCTGCATTGGCCAGCGTTTCCTTCTCGCCGAATTCGCGTTGCCGTGCCTGATAGGCATAGAGGCCGAGAACCGCTATTAAGGAGATGAATAGATACAGGCCGCCATGTACTAGCGCGGCTTTGACCCACGAGTTAAAAATAGCCGCCCGCTCTCGGCCTACCGCGATAATGAGCGGCTTGTCCATGTTCAGGCTGGCGGGTTGAATGGTGTGCTGGGCGATTATTTGCGTATTGCCGCTGTTGAGCACCTTGCCTTTGAATATTGACGTCGCCTTGCCGCTGTCTCGATGGGCGGTGAAGAAGGATGGGGCTTGAGCCAAGTCAGTGCCGTTCAGCGGGTCACGCTTGGGTGCGCTTAAAAACACCAGGCCGTCGCCGTGGATGGCGGTATTCCACATGTCAGGCACGGAAAGCACCGATGTCATCAGGCTGTGGAAATAATCCGGATTGAGCGTGGCGTACACCAGGCCTCGAAATTCGCCTCGGCTTCCACGGATGGCCCGGGTGATGGTGATCGCATGAGGAATATAGGGATCCCGGTATGGCGCCGACACGTGCATCGCCCGGCTGCTTGGCTGCCGCTTGGTGGTCTGGAAGTAATCCAGATGGCTGAAGTTACCGCCCAGGCTTTCGGGCCGGCTAGAAGCAATCAGTATTCCATCGCTATCAATGATGCCAATGGAATGAATGCCTGGCATGGCGTTGGCAATAGCCTGCAGATATTGCGTTCCGGTTTGCGCGTCGTAACTGATGTGTCGAATGGACAAGTCGTCGAGCAACTCTTCGAGCATCCGGTTGCAGGTAGCCAGTTGTAGTTCTATGTTTTGGGCGACGATGCGCGCTTGCGTCGACAGGCTGGTCTGTTCGCGGTCGGCTGTACGACCGTAGTCAATGAATAAATTGGCCCCAATTGCTCCCCCGAGGATTGCCAAGGCAAGCCAGAGCACGAACCATTGCATCAGGGCCTTTTTTTTGGCCCTTTTGGATACGGCGTGGGTTTCAGGATGGAGGGCGGGTAACATGTTTTGCATGGTACCGGGAATGTAATTGTTTGTATGCAAAACCCCCCGTTTCCTAACAATGCTTGATGTTTGGTCACAATGTTTATGTTTTGCGTGCGGTTTCGGTGTTAGGTACCAATGCCCCGTATCGGTGGCAGTTTGTGGTGTGGTCCATGATGCAGCCTACCGCTTGCAGGTAGGCGTAGCAAATGGTTGGCCCAACAAAATTGAAGCCCGCTTTCTTCAATGTGCGGCTCATGATTTCGGCTTCAGGCGAAACGGCGGGCACGTCAGTGTGCTGTCGATGATGGTTGATTTTGGGCGAGCCGCCAACGAAAGACCATATCAGCGCGACCGGGTCGCTTAGTTTCAGCCAAGCCTGGGCATTTTGCCTTGCAGATGTCAGTTTCAGGCGGTTGCGGATAATGCCGCTATCCTGCATAAGCGTGTCGATATAGTCATCGCTCATGGTTGCCAGCTTTTCTGGGTCGAAATTGAAAAGGACCTCGCGATAGCGGGGCCGCTTTCTTAGCACGGTGATCCAGGACAGCCCCGCCTGAAAGCCTTCAAGCAGCAGCATTTCGAATAAATGCTGGGCGTCGTGCGAAGGTACGCCCCATTCCGTATCGTGATAGGCGATGTAGTCGGGGTCGCTGGAGCACCAGTTGCATCGCTGGACAGAGGCGCCTGGCAATTTAGCCACCGCAGCCGCCGCAGCAGCTTCCTTCTTCGCCATGGGCAGGCTTGGCCACGCTAAAGCCCGCGTCTTTTATGGCGACTTGCAGGCGTTGAGTGGATACCAGGTCTTCGTCATAGGACACGGTAGCTTTGCTGTCGGCCAATGACACGTTTGCGTCGTTGACGCCGTTAACCGCTTTGAGAGCCTGGGTCAGTGTGTTGGCGCAGGATTCGTCTTTAAGGCCGGCGAGTTTGAGCATTCCTATTTGCATGGTTCTTCCTGGTAGATTCGTAAAGCCTGAATTCGTGGACAGGCTCGTTGATTCGAGCCATAAAGATATATATTAAATAGATCTTTATGTTTTCGCAAGCGCCCACCATTTTTCAACGCAGGGGCGGCTGGACTGCCGATCGACATATTTCCGTATGTTTGCAGGCACGGGATCGCCATTGGCGCAGAGGCGGTTCAACATGACCGAGAGGTCCACATCGGCGATCGACCATGTGCCGAACAGGTTGTTGCCTTGTTCATCGATAAGCGTGCCGGCAACGCGCAGCAGCTTGTCTGCAGCCTTTTGGGCTGCTTCGGATAAGGGGTTTGGGTTTTTTGCGCCGAAAATAACAGCGGTCGAACGTTCTTCACGCAGGACGGCCATGTCGCTGCGCACCCAGGCCTGTATCTGGCGCGCCCGTGCGCGTTGCTGGATGTCGGCCGGAAACACCGATGGGTAGTTGGGGGCAGGGAAGGCTTCTTCCAGATATTCGATGATGGCCGAGGACTCCGACAAGGAGAAGTCACCTGCAACCAGGGTAGGCACGCGCGAGGTTAGCGACAGTTGGCTGTAATGCTGGCTGTGGTTTTCGTGCGTGCCCAAGTCTATGGTTTTAAGCTCGAACGGCAGCCCCTTTTCGTACAGCGTGGCGTAAACCGATAAAACATAAGGGCTGGAGTGTTGGCTATTGCTGTAGAGGATCAGGTTCTGGTTCATGGCTTTCCTGTGGAAAGGAGGGCGGTGTCGGGCACTAGGAGGCACCTCGATGGTTGGCCCGGATCGGAATAGTGTAAGTAGAACTTTGCTCCAGCGATAGGGGGTCGGCTTGTATTGCGCTGTCGGCCAGATCCAGCCTGTGGTTTACGACTTCGCCCAAGACGATCACGGCCGGGCTGCCTAGCTGGTAGGCTTCGATATCGCGCGCAAGGTGTTGCAGGGTGGTGGCAACGTGCCGTTGCGCCGTACAGGAAACATGTTGAACCACTGCGACGGGCAGGGCAGCGGGGAAGCCGGCGGCCATTAGCTCTGCAGCAAGCTTGTCGGCGTTGCTCATGCCCATATAGCAGACTATTGTCAGTCCGCTCTGTGCAAGGGCGCGCCAATCCGGGCTGGCGCCATCGGCAGTATGGGCCGTTACCAGACTGACGCCTCGCGACACCCCACGGTGGGTCAGCGGCAAACCCAGCGCGCTGCCAATGGCCAGGCCGGCAGTAATGCCACTGATGCTTTCGACCTCGATGCCGCGACGATCGAGCCAGGCCATCTCTTCGCCGCCGCGTCCAAAGATAAACGGGTCACCGCCTTTTAAACGCGCAACGATATGGCCGGATCGGGCGTAACGGGCCATCAGCCGCAGGATGAATTGCTGCGAGGTGGACGCACGGCCGCCGCGCTTGCCGACCTTGACGATGTGCGTCTGCGGCGCGGCCATGGCCAGGATGTCGGGGCCGACCAAATCATCGACAAGCCATACGGTACATGCTTTGAGTACTCGCGCTGCTTTGAGCGTCAAAAGTTCGGCATCGCCCGGGCCGGCGCCTATCAGCCATACTTTGCCCGAGGGTCGAGGTTCAGATGTGGGTGTGGCAGTGTTCATGCTTGTCGCTCCATGGTGTTGCGGTGTTGGATCATGCGCTTGATCTGCGGCAGGCAGGAGCCGCAGGCAGTGCCGCATTTGAGCGTCATCTTGATTTGTTCTAGCGGTTGGCCGGCGTCGATGGCGCTGTTGATGGCTCGATCGCTTACGTTTTCGCATGTGCATATGATTTGCGCGCGAGCCGTTGCAGGGGCGCGTCCCATTAGCACCTGTGCGATGCTGTTGGGCGCAAGCCCGCTGTCTATCCATTGCAGCAAGGCATCTTGAGCGCGCGTATCGCCCGCCAGTAAGTAAGCGGTCACTTGTCCGTCGTGACGAAGAATGCGTCGCACAACGCCGCGCGCAGGATCATCAAAGGCCAGGTCGGCCTCATCCAGCTGCAGGTCTCGCATCAGGTCTGCCAGCACGGTGGCGCTGGGTTTCGTCGGACTGGCCAGGCGCAGGCGTAGTCCTTCCCCACCTATGGCAGAAGGCATCAGTACTGCATAAGGGAACAAGGCCAGCCATCTTGCCAGTCGTTGCCGCAATATGGGGATAGAGCCTCGCACCCAGGCGCTCGCTTGCCATTCGAATTTCAGCACTTCGATACCTGCAGCGCTGTGCTTGAGTTCGGGCTGGTGCGAAATGGGGTCGCGCGCGCTGTTAGCCAGCGCGGTCACACCGTCGCCTGCAATGAAGCTGCTGCCCCAATGCATAGGCAGCCAGGCATGGCCGGTTTTCAGGCCGTCGTCTCCTTTGACAGGCAGCACCAGCTGGCCGCGCCGGGTTTTGATGCGAACTAATGCGCCAGCGCTGATCTTGTAGCGCCGCAGGTCGCCAGGATGGAGATAAATGAAAGGCTCTTCGGCATGGCGGGTCAGGGCGGGAACCAGGCCGCTACGGCTCATGGTGTGCCATTGGTCGCGCAGCCGCCCCGTGCTTAATCGCAAAGGGTATTGAGCGGAAACGGGCTCGGCCACTGGCTCGTAGCCTACGTCCATGAACCGGGCGCGGCCGTTGGCTGTGGGGAAAATGCCATCTGCATAGAGCCGTTGGGGGGCGTCGGTGGATCCCCGGTAGGGCCATTGTTGCGGACCATCGGCCTCGAGCCGAGCGTAATCCAGTGCGCTGTAGTCCAGATCGCGGCCCGCTGTGCATTGCGCATGTTCGGCAAAGATATCCGATGGATTCTTATAGTCGAACAGGCGGGATTTTTGAGGGGCGATACGCTGAGCCAGCTTGCGTGCAATGCGACAGGCCAGCTGCCAGTCGGGCAGCGCATCGCCCGGCGGCTGTATGGCGGCGCGCACGCGGCTGATGCGCCGTTCTGAATTGGTGACGGTGCCGTCTTTTTCCGGCCACGTGGCTGCCGGCAGGATCAGATCGGCATAAGCGAGCGTTTCGGTATTGGCGAAGGCCTCTTGCACAATGACGAGTTCCGCAGCGTTGAGTGCCGCACGCACCTTGGCCTGATCGGGCATCGATTGTGCAGGGTTAGTGGCCGCAATCCACAATACTTTTATTTTGCCTGCCAGCACCGCATCGAACATGTCGATGGCGGTATGGCCAGGCGTATCGGGCAAGCGGTCAACGTTCCATAGACTGGCGATGTCGGCACGATGTTGTGCATTGTTCGGGTCGCGGTGGCCCGGTAATAACGTGGCCATGCCGCCTGCTTCGCGCCCGCCCATGGCGTTGGGCTGGCCCGTAAGGGAAAAGGGCCCGGCCCCCTTTTTGCCTAGCTGGCCGGTGGCCAGGTGCAAGTGGATCAGCGCCGCATTTTTGGCGGTGCCGCTGCTGGATTGGTTCAGGCCCATGGTATAGAGCGACAGCGCCGACTTGGCCTGACCAAACCAGCGGGCGCACTGGATGATGTCGGCGGCCGGCACGCCGCAGATCTCCTGGACGGACTTGGGCGTGAACTCGTGGATGCGTTCCTTGAGCGGCGCATAACCTTCAGTATGGCGGGCGATGTAATCCAGGTCGACCAGGCCGTCCCACACCATGACATTCAACATTGCGTGAAACAGGGCCACATCGCTGCCGGGCGCGATCGCCAGGTGCAGGTCGGCGATATCACAAGTGTCTGTGCGGCGCGGGTCGACCACGATGATCTTCATATCGGGTTTGCGAGCTTTGGCGGCTTCAAGGCGGCGAAACAGCACAGGGTGCGCGTAAGCCATATTGGCGCCGGCGATCAGGACAGTATTGGCATGATCCAGGTCTTCGTAACAGGCCGGGGGCGCATCGGCACCCAAGGTCAGTTTGTAGCCCGACACGGCGCTGGACATGCACAGGCGCGAATTGGTGTCGATATTGTTGGTGCCCACCAGCGCGCGCGCAAGCTTGTTGAATACGGCATAGTCTTCGGTGAGCAACTGTCCCGACAAGTAAAAGCCGACCGCGTCCGGGCCATGCGTGGCGATGGTCTGTGCCAGTTTGGCCGCGGCAATGTCGCAGGCTTGTTCCAGGCCGATGTCGAGGCGCGGCTCGCCCTTGTTGCTGCGCCATTGCGCCGACAAGACCCGGCTGCTGTCCTGGCGTACCGTTGCACCCAGAGCCAGCCCTTTACTGCACAGTTTGCCCAGGCTTGAAGGGTGTTGTTCGTCGCCGCTGACTTTCAGGACGCGCTCGCCATCGGTGTCGATTTTCACGCCGCAGCCGGTGCCGCAGTAGCAACAGATTGAAGCCACGGTACGTGGCCTTGCGGCACAAATGGCGGTGGCTGGCGCTGGCACCATGACACGGTTCATGATTCAGCCTTGCGCAGCCAGGCTCAGGTATACCTTGCCGGCTTCGACCTTTACCGCCACCTTGCGGGCGCAGCCTTCATCGGGCGCCTGCGCCTGGCCGCTTTCCAGGCTTATGTTCCAGCCGTGCAGCGGACAGGTCACTGCGTGCCCATGTACTAACCCGGCGGACAATGGGCCGCCTTTGTGGGGGCAGCGATCGACTACGGCAAAGATATGGTCGTCAGAGGCCCGAAACACGGCAATGTTGTCGGCGCCCGCTTGCTGCAGTACGCGCGAGCCGAGCTTTGGAATGTCTTCGATGTGGCAGACGGGGGTCCATTCCTGGATCACAGTGGATGAGTTCATGGCGGTCTTCAGACTGTAAGAGTTTCAAATTCACGGCGCGCAGGCGTGGGTTCGATGCGTTCCGCCCACGGGTCTACTTCGAACGACAGCGCAAATTTCAATCGCGCATACAGTTCGGCGCGATGCTTGGCGTCGTCGATGACGCGTGCCTTGGCGTGATCCAGGCCGACACGGCTCAGGTAATGGCAGGTTCGCTCCAGGTAGAAGGCTTCTTCGCGATAGAGCTGCAGGAAGGCGCCTGTGTATTCCAGGACCTCGTCGTGCGTCTGTACCTTGACGAAAAACTGGGCGACTTCCGTCTTGATGCCGCCATTGCCGCCTACATATAATTCCCAACCCGACTCCACAGCGATAATGCCTATGTCTTTGATGCCGGACTCAGCGCAGTTGCGGGGGCAACCAGATACTGCCAGCTTGACTTTATGCGGGCTGGGCATGCCGACCAAGTCCTTTTCCAGCGCAATGCCCATGCCGGTCGAGTCTTGGGTGCCGAAGCGGCAGAACTCTTTGCCAACGCAGGTCTTGACCGTGCGCAAGCTTTTTCCATAGGCATGGCCCGAAGGCATATCGAGGTCTTTCCAGACCGCAGGCAAGTCTTCCTTTTTAATGCCCAGCAAATCAATACGCTGCCCGCCTGTGACCTTGACCATGGGCACGTTGTATTTGTCAGCGACATCGGCGATGCGGCGCAGTTCGGATGGGTTGGTGACGCCGCCCCACATGCGCGGCACCACGGAATAAGTACCATCCTTCTGAATATTGGCATGCACGCGTTCGTTGACCAGGCGCGACTGGCTGTCGTCCTTGGCTTCGCCCGGCCATGTGGACATCAGGTAGTAATTCAGGGCGGGCCGGCACGTGGCGCAACCGTCTGTCGTACGCCATTCCAGAAAGCGCATGGCGCCGGATATCGATGTGAGGTGCTGGTCCTTGATGACCTTGCGGATTTCGCCATGGGTATAGTCGGTGCAGGGGCACAGCGGCTTCTCCGATTTGGGCTTGATGTCGGCGGCGCCGCCTATGCAGTTGATCAGAATCTGCTCCACCACGCTCGTGCAGGACCCGCAGGAACTCGATGCCTTCGTGTGTTTTTTGACCTCATCCACAGTGAACAGGCCTTTCTCGCGTATGGCCTTGACGATGGTGCCTTTACACACCCCATTGCAGCCACAGACTTCGGTGGCGTCCGGCATGCTGGCTATGCTGTTCTCACCCGAATGGCTGGCGTCGCCCATTGCACTTTCACCGAACATCAGGTGTTCACGCAGCTCGGCGATGGATTTGCCTTCGCGGATCAGGCGGAAATACCAGGCGCCGTCTGCCGTGTCGCCATATAGGCAGGCGCCTATCAGCTTGTCGTTCTTGATGACCAGCTTCTTGTACACACCGCCTATCGGATCGGCCAATGTGATGGCTTCGGTGTCGGCATTGCCGATGAAGTCGCCCGCCGAAAACACATCAATACCCGTCACTTTCAGCTTGGTGGAAATAGTGCTGCCGGAATACCTGCCTATGCCATGAAAGGCCAGGTGGTTGGCGGCGACTTTGGCCTGTTCGAACAAGGGGGCGACCAGCCCGTAAGCCATGCCGCGATGGCTGACGCATTCGCCCACCGCGTAAACGCTGGGGTCATACGTCTGCAGGGTATCGTTGACGATGATGCCGCGCTCGGTATAGATGCCGGCCTGTTCGGCCAGATCAATATTGGGCCGTATGCCGACAGCCATGACAACCAGGTCGGTGGCCAGTTCGGTGCCATCCTTGAAGCGTATGCTTTTGATGGAGCCTGTTTCGTCTCCGATGATGGCTTCGGTCTGGTGTTCCATCAGGAATTCCAGGCCGCGGCTTTCCAGGCTTTTCTGCAGCAGCCTGGCCGCCGCGCTGTCCAGTTGGCGATCCAGCAGCGTCGACCCAAGATGCACGACACACACCTTCATGCCGCGTACGGCCAGGCCATTGGCCGCTTCCAGCCCCAGCAGCCCGCCGCCTATCACCACGGCATGCTTGAGTTTGCTGGAGGCGTCTATCATCAGATTGACATCGCGGATGTCGCGGAAGGTAATGACGCCTTGCAGATCGTTGCCGGGCACCGGCAGGATAAAAGGATTCGAGCCCGTAGCCAGCAGCAGCCTGTCGTATTTTGCGACGGTGCCGTCGCTGGCAAGCACTTCCTTGCGAGCACGGTTGATCTGTGCGACGGTGCTATTCAGGTGCAGCGTAATGCCGTTTTCTTCATACCAACTGGTGTCGTTAAGGATGATGTCCTGGATGGTTTGTTCGCCCGTCAAGACGGGGGACAACAGGATGCGGTTGTAGTTGGGATAAGGCTCTGAGCCGAACACGGTAATCTCATAAAGATTCGGGTCAAGCTTGAGCAATTCTTCCAGTGTCCGGATGCCGGCCATGCCATTGCCGACGACGACGAGTTTGAGTTTTTTCATGATGCGGTGTCAATCAATAGTTGTGCTTGTTCCGAATCGGCATGGAGCACGCCGCTGGCGTCGTTAATAGTTTCTGGAGAGCGATGGCGCTGGTGCAGGAAGCCCAGAACCGCTGCGCGATACAAGGCATATTCGGGGTCGTCGAGCAAGGCCAGGCGATTGCGCGGGCGGGCCAGATTAACTTGCAGAACCTCGCCTATGGTGGCCGCGGGGCCGTTGGTCAGCATCACGATGCGATCCGACAGCAGCACCGCTTCGTCGACATCGTGCGTCACCATGATGGCCGTGGTCGCTGTGCTGGCCACGATACGCAGCAGCTCGTCTTGCAGATGCGCACGGGTCAGTGAATCGAGTGCGCCGAAAGGCTCGTCCAGCAGCAATACTTTGGGCTCGATGGCCAGGGCGCGGGCAATGCCTACGCGTTGCTTCATGCCGCCAGAAATTTCCTTGGGAAGCTTATGCTGCGCGTCGCGTAAACCCACCAGGATCAGCGCTGCCGCCGTCCGGGCCCGGAGTTGTCCGGCACTTTCGGTGGCCGAGAAAACGCGTTCTACGGCCAGGTAAACATTCTGGAAGCATGTCAGCCAAGGCAACAAGGAATGATTCTGGAACACCACTGCGCGATCCGGGCCGGGCCCCTTGATTTCTTTTTCGGCGCACAGCAGCACGCCCGTGGTCGGCGCTGTGATGCCGGCAATCAGGTTCAGCAAAGTAGACTTGCCGCAACCCGAATGGCCGATCAGGGAAATGAATTCCCCTTTGCGTATGTTCAGGTTGATGTCGCGCAAGGCAACGAAATCGCCCTTCTTCGACGAAAAGGTTTGTCCGACATATTCAATGCGTACGAATTTTTCCATGGTTTCAAGCCTCGTTATGGTGCAGGCGCTTGGCCAGGTTGAGAAGTATCAGGTCCAGCAATAGCCCGACTACGCCAATGACAAGTACGGCGATCAGAATGTTCTGAACGTTCAGGTTGTTCCATTCATCCCACAGCCAGAAGCCCAGCCCCGTGCCGCCGGTCAGCATTTCGGCAGCCACGATGACCAGCCAGGCAGTGCCTATGGACAGTCGCACGCCGGTCATGACATAAGGCGCCACCGAAGGCAGAAGAATGCGGGTGAAGATCTTCCATTCAGATAAATCCAGCACGCGGGCAACGTTCAGATAGTCTTGCGGAACGCGCCTGACCCCTTCGGCGGTGTTGATGATCATGGGCCATATCGAACAAATGAAAATCGCCCAGATTGCTGCCGGATTGGCCGCCTTGAACAGCAGCAGGCCCAGGGGCAGCCAAGCCAGGGGCGATACGGGCCGAAGCAGATTGATGACGGGTGAGCAAATGGCGTTGAGCACCGGCATGCGTCCAATCAGAAAGCCGGTGGGGATGCCGACGACGGCTGCCAGTGCGAAGCCCAGGGCCACGCGTCCCAACGATGCCAGGATGTTCCAGCCTATGCCGACATCATTCGGACCGTTGTCATAGAAGGGGGATTTGAATAATTCTATGGCGGCCAGCAGCGTAGGCTCGGGGCCGGGAATTTCGACGACTTTCAGGGAAATGATTTTCCAGATCACCAGTAGCAGGGTAAAACCTGTGATCGGGCCTGCACTGGCGCTGGCGATACGCTCCATGCTTTCTCGCCAGCTTGTCCCGCGTACGAATGCGGAAAGACGTGCTGCAATCGTGGTCATATGATGCATTCCTTTTATGGGGCTTTGATCTTGAAGCCGTCGGCGTATCGGGCTGGATCGCTGCCATCCCACACCACGCCGTCAATCAGGGTGCTGGATCGCGTTTCGCTGGTGGGGAGGGCGGTGCCCGCGGCCTGTGCCGCCTGCTTGTAAACGTCAATGCGATTGACCTGGCTGGCCACGGCAAGATAATCGGGGTGGGTCTTGCTCAGGCCCCAGCGCTTGTGTTGAGTCAGGAACCACATGCCGTCGCTCAGGTAAGGGAAGTTGCTTGCGCCGTCTCCATAGAAACGCATGGGATGTTTGTCGGCCCACGATTTTCCCAGTCCGTTGTCATAGTGGCCCAGCATCCGGCCGACGATGGTATCTACATCCGTATTCACATAGGATTTGGCGGCAATGGTTTGCGCCGTCTTGCGAATGTTGTCGGGTGAGCTGTCTATCCACCGACCGGCCTCCAGAATGGCCGCTGTGACGGCTCGCGCCGTGTTGGGATGCTGTTGCACGAATTCCAGCCGAGTGCCCAACACTTTTTCAGGGTGATCGGCCCAGATGTCCTGCGATGTTGCCGCGGTAAAGCCAAGCTGGTCGATGATGGCGCGCGCATTCCAGGGCTCTCCCACACAGAACCCATCGATATTGCCGATGCGCATGTTGGACACCATTTGCGGCGGAGGAACGGTGACAGTGCGGGTGGATAGCGGATCGATCCCGTAACTGGCCAGCCAGTAATAAAGCCACATGGCGTGGGTGCCGGTGGGAAAGGTATGGGCAAAGGTGTACTGGCGCGGATCGCTGGCCATTTTCTTTTGCAGTGACTCGCCGTCGGTGACGCCGGCGTCGTGCATTTGCCGGGATAAGGTGATGCCCTGGCCGTTCTGATTCAAGTTCATCAAGACGGCCATGTCTTGCTTGGCGCCGGCCAGGCCGACTTGCATGCCATATATCAGGCCATACAAAACATGCGCCATATCGAGGTCGCCGTTGGACAGCTTTTGACGCATTCCGGCCCATGATGCTTCTTTGGCCGGAATGATTTTTACGCCATGTTTCTTGTCGAAGCCCATGACTGAGGCCATGACAACCGAAGCGCAATCGGTCAACGGAATAAAGCCGATTTTTACTTCTGTTTTTTCGGGAGCATCGGAACCCGCGGCCCAGGCGCCTGCGCGTACTAGCGGATCGACTAGCGACATCAAGCCCAGGCCCGCGACTGCCTTGGCGGTGTTTCCCATCCAGAGCCGCCGCTGCGTGTTGGCTGGCGAGGTCGGGAGGTCAAGCGTGGTGGGCGTAGCGGCGGAGGTGTTCTTTTTGGCGGATGTCATGGGCAGTCCATATGAAAGAGGCTACTTCACAACTACGCAACTAGCATGCCAACTTTTTTACAGATAAGAAGGGGGGGTATGCGGTACGACACGCCCTCACAAGAACCTTGCGCGCACTCCGAACGGGCAGGGAATTTGTGCAGCGCACTAAAGTTGTGCACTTCGCTGCCTTATAATTCGCTGTGTATTTACACAGTCTGCCCGCCATGGACTCCGAGCCGCTTGCCATTCCTGCTGTTGAACGCCGCATCGCCCATCTTGATATGGACGCGTTCTATGCGTCGGTAGAGCTTTTGCGTTACCCCGAACTGCGAGGCTTGCCGGTGGTGATAGGCGGTGGCCGCGACACGCAGCCCAGAACGCTGGCCGATGGCACGCGCGTGTTTTCTCGTTTGCAAGGTTATGTGGGCCGCGGCGTGGTAACTACGTCGACCTACGAAGCGCGTGCACTGGGCGTTTTCTCGGCCATGGGCATGATGAAAGCCGCACAGTTGGCGCCGCAAGCGATTCTATTGCCTGTCGATTTCACGGCCTACCGGCATCACTCCCGCTTGTTCAAGGCGGCGGTAGCGGCGGTGGCCCCATGTATTGAAGACCGGGGTATCGATGAAATTTACATCGATCTTACTGATCACCCCGATGACACGCGACAACTGGCGCTGCAAATCAAGGCGGCAGTGACGCAGGCAACGGGCTTGTCATGCTCTATTGGCATTTCACCGAACAAGCTGTTGTCCAAGATAGCGTCCGAGCTCGACAAGCCCGACGGCCTGACTATTATCGAACCCGGCGATTTGCAGAAACGCATTTGGCCCATGCCGGTGGCCAAGGTCAATGGGATAGGGCCCAAGGCGAATGCCAAGCTGGCAGCCATAGGCATTCACAGTATTGCGGACTTGGCTCAGGCGGCCCCCGATTTGCTGCAAGCGCATTTCGGGCTTAGCTATGCCAGCTGGCTGCTTGAGGTGGCGCACGGCATTGACGATCGTCCGGTCGTTACCTTTTCCGAACCGAAATCGATTAGCCGCGAAACGACATTCGAGCGCGATTTGCATGTGCAGCGCGATCGCGCTGCCTTGTCGGAAGTGTTTGTGCAATTGTGTACGCAATTGGAGGCTGACTTGCAGCGCAAAGCTTACGTGGCGCGTACGATAGGTATCAAGTTGCGGTTTGATAATTTCCGTACCGTGACTCGCGACCTGACTTTGCCTGTGCATACGGCCGATGCGGCTGTCATACATCGCGCGGCGGGGCAGTGCCTTAAACGGGTATCCCTGGATCACAAAATACGGTTGCTTGGGGTGCGGGTCAGCAGTCTTTTGCCCAGTGCTGATGTATCGACAATCGACACGGTGCAAGAACCGCGTCAACTCAGCTTTTATATCTAGTTCGCAAAGCGCCGCAACACATAACTCGCCACCGCTTTTAATAACAAAAATATTAAATCAACGCTTTGTATATTTCTTTTAGATATATATAAGTAATTATCTAATAGTTATAAACGGGATAAAAGCTTGCTAGCATGACATTCCAGCCAGATAATCGAGGCAGCATCCGCTGCTCCGCTATGGCACAACGTATGTTTTTTTACGTCATCTTTGACCAGGCAAAAAAATGAAACTCTCTCGTTTTGTGCGCGGCATGCTTGCCGCAGGTGTAACGGCTTTTTCGGCGCTAGCCGCCAGCGGTGCTCATGCTGCCGATTTGCTTGATACGGTCAAAGAGCGCGGCACTTTGATCGTAGGCGTCGAAGGCACCTATCCCCCCTTTAATTTCGTCGATACGAAAACCCACGAGCTTGATGGCTTTGATATTGATGTGGCCAAGCTGGTTGCTGACAAGCTGGGCGTGAAAGTGCAATTTGTTAAAACCGAATGGAGCGCCATATTGGCCGGCCTTTCTTCCGGCAAATTCGACGTTATTCTCAACCAGGTCGGCATTACGCCCGAGCGTCAGAAAACATTCGATTTCTCGGTGCCTTATGTGGCGTCCAGTCCGCAGCTCATCCTGCGTAAAAACGACGACAGCAATTACCAAAGCTTTGCCGATCTGAAAGGCAAGAAGCTGGGCGTGTCGCAAGGCAGTAACTATGAAGCCCTGGCCAAAGCTCAAGAAGGTGTCGAAGTAAAAAGCTACCCGGGCGCCCCCGAATACTTGTCCGATTTGGTCAGCAAGCGGGTTGATGCCGCCCTCAACGATCAGTTGATGACTGCTTACTTGGTCAAGACATCCAACATTCCCATTAAGGGCGGAGCGATCGTGGGCGAGCCAAAGTTCAACGGTATTCCCTTCAAGAAAGGCAATCCGGAATTCGAGGCTGCATTGAACAAGGCATTGGAGTCGTCATTCAGCGATGGCGAGTTCGCCAAGATTTCCACCAAATGGTTTGGGATCGATGTGAGCAAAGTGCAAAAGCCGAAATAAACCATGGATTTTTTTGAACTGATGGCTTTGGCCGCTCCCATCTTGTTGAAGGGAACGGGCTACACGCTGGTCTTCGCCTTTGCCGCCATGTTCGGTGGGTTGCTGGTCGGGTTTGTGCTGGCAGTAGCGCGTATTGTGCCCAGCCGATGGTGCCAAGTGCCGGCCACGGTGTATGTCAGCATGATGCGCGGTACCCCTTTGCTGGTGCAGGTCTTCATTATTTATTATGGCCTGCCCAGCATCGGCATTTCGTTTGATCCGTTGACTGCGGGGGTGCTGGCGCTCAGCCTTAATGCGGGCGCTTATATCTCGGAAAGCCTGCGGGGCGCTATTTTGGGCATTTCGCGGGGCCAGTGGTCGGCTGGTTACAGCCTTGGGCTTAGCTATTGGCAGAACCTGTATTACGTTGTCGTGCCCCAGGCGCTGCGCCTGGCGGTGCCCTCAATGAGCAACACTTTGATCAGCCTGATCAAAGATACCTCGCTGGTGTCCGTCATTACCGTCACCGAGCTATTGCTGGCGACAAAGGACGTTATCGCCACGACCTTTCAGCCCTTGCCTTTGTATCTGGCGGCGGCCGGCATCTACTGGATGCTCAGCCTGTGCCTGGAGCACGTGCAGCGTCGCCTCGAGAGGCATTATGGCCGCACAGCGGCAGCGTCTTGATGCTGTTTATAAATCGAACTCGGGTTCTGCCTCGTTGCCGATGTGAAGCTGCGCATCAGTACCTGCGCCAGCCACCACCGCGTTAACCCCAAACAATACGCCTTCGGGAAATTGACGGTGGGCGGCCAAGGTAAGGCCGGGTTCATGGGCCGAAATGGCAGTAGCCTGGTCGATATTGGGTATGGGGCAGCGGGCGCAACGTTTGACGAAAGCGAATGTCATGGCGCCCAGGCGCATGCCGGCCAGGTAGTCTTCTTCGTAGGCGTCCAGGCCTTGCAACACAATATTGGGCCGGAAACGATTCATGGGTACAGCGGGCTGTCCTTTGGCCTGCAGTTGGCGGTTTAACTCGTCCAGGGAACCCTGGTTGGCGACCAGGAAAGGAAAGCCGTCGGCAAAGCCGAACTGATGCTGGGCCGGGAAGGCCGGCGCGGTATCGTGATGCTTGCGGCGCCAGGCGTTGACATGATCCGGACTGGCGTTGCGTTGCGCTTTGGGGTGTACGCGCAACAGTCGGCAGGGGGTGTCCAGGAATTCGCTAAGCCATTGCGACGCGTTGTCGCCCTCGTCGGCGCCCAAGGTGTCGTTGCTCCAGATGCGTACCGACACTGGCGGCGGCACAGGTGCTTCAGGCGTCGGGGTGACCGCGAGCGCAGGCATGCCGGGCGCTTGCAAATGCAATGTGCCGTCGCTGAGGCCGGGCTGAATGAGCGCCATCCGGGGGTAGCGGCGCTGGGTCATGAAAATGCCTTGCCGGTCCACAATGACCCATTCTCGGTCGAATGCCAGTCCGGCTTCGCTGATGGCGATGTTGGTATGGGTAAGTCCGGCGCAGGATTTAACGGGGTAACTGTGCAGGCTCAGGATGGTAATGGTCATGATCGGGTGCCAGAATAGAAGATAGATCAGAATGACAGCGTATCTGGCGCATAATAGCGTGCCCTGAATTTTGTAGCGAAGGAATCCTCATGCCCGGGAAAGACTGGCTGGCCGCGTTGGTAGTGATTATTGCGTGGGGCCTGAATTTTGTCGTGATCAAACAGGGGCTGACCGAGATCCCGCCTCTGCTGCTTGGCGCGTTGCGTTTTACGCTGGTGGCCTTTCCGGCCGTGTTCTTCATAAAGCGCCCGGCCGTGCCATGGCGCATTATTGTTCTTTATGGGGCCACGATCAGCCTGGGGCAATTCATATTTCTATTTACGGCAATGTATGTAGGCATGCCGGCAGGCCTGGCTTCGCTGGTGCTGCAGTCGCAGGCTTTCTTTACCGTATTGATGGCGGCGTTGTTCCTGAGCGAAAAAGTGCGCCGCCATAACGTGCTGGGCATGGTGGTGGCGGTGATCGGTCTGTGCTTTATCGAGCAGGGTGCGGCGCCGGGCAGCGTACCCATACTGGGTTTTGTACTGACCTTGCTGGCGGCACTCAGTTGGGCTGCGGGCAATATAGTCACCAAAGGCACCGGCAAGATCGATATGCTGAGCCTTGTCGTGTGGGGTGCGTTGATTCCGCCGGTACCGTTTTTCGTCTTGTCATGGATATTCGAGGGCCCTGAAATGATACAGGCCAGTCTGGCGGGGCTAACCTACGTGGGCGTACTGGCGGTGTTTTACCTGGCAATGGTCGCGACTATTGTGGGCTATGTGCTTTGGGGGCGTTTATTGAGCCGGCATCCGGCCAGCAAGGTCGCTCCGCTTAGCCTGTTGGTGCCGGTGATTGGGCTGTTGTCATCCGCCTGGTTCCTGGATGAGCGCTTGGCGGCAATACAGTGGCTGGGTGGTGTTATCGTCATGCTCGGCTTGGCCATTAATGTGTTTGGCTTGCAGGTATGGTTGCGCCTGCGCAATGCTGGGTAGCGACTGCGTTAAAATTCGTCTCTTGCAGCGTGTGCTGCGATCACCTCCTCTTTTGAATACAGGATGCCAACATGAAATTTGATCGGTCGGGTGTAAACGCGTTAATGGAAATTACTTCGCGTCCCGAGCTGGTGTTTGTACGCGGGCAAGGCTCGTGGCTGGAAGACCACACTGGCAAGCGATACCTGGATTTCGTTCAGGGCTGGGCCGTGAATAGTCTGGGACATTGCCCGCCTGACGTCGTCAAGGCCATGAACGAACAATCCACCCGCCTGATCAATCCATCACCGGCTTTCTACAACGAGCCCTCCATGGAGCTTGCCAAGCGGCTGACCGGTGCTTCATGTTTCGACCGCATCTTTTTTACCAACAGCGGGGCCGAGGCCAACGAAGGTGCGATCAAGCTGGCACGCAAATGGGGGCGCCTGCATCGCAAGGGCGCTTTCAAGATCATTACGTTCGATCATAGTTTCCACGGCCGTACGCTGGCGACTATGTCGGCATCGGGCAAGCCGGGCTGGGATACGATTTTCGCACCGCAGGTAGATGGCTTCCCCAAGGCCAATTTGAACGACCTCGAGTCGGTGCGCGCGCTTATCGACGACCAGACGGTGGCGATCATGCTGGAGCCTGTGCAGGGCGAAGCCGGGGTTATTCCCGCCACCCGTGAATTCATGCAAGACTTGCGCAAGCTTGCCGACGAAAAAGGCTTGCTGCTGATCGTCGACGAAGTGCAAACCGGCATGGGCCGCACCGGCAAGATGTTTGCCTACGAACTGTCGGGTATTACGCCTGACATCATGACGCTGGGCAAGGGCATTGGCGGCGGCGTTCCATTGGCTGCCCTCTGCGCGCGCGAAGCCGTGTCGTGTTTCGAACACGGGGACCAGGGCGGTACATACAACGGCAATCCTTTAATGACCGCAGCTGGCGTTGCTGTGTTCGATGCACTGGCGGCTCCGGGTTTTATGGAGTCGGTCAACGCACGTGCCAAACAGCTGTCCGAAGGCTTGCTGGCCTTGTCTGCCAAGTGGGGCATGAAGGGTGAGCGCGGTGAAGGCTTGTTGCGTGCCTTGTTGCTCGATCGGGACGACGGCGCTGCCATCGTTGAAGCGGCGCGCGATTGGGCGCCGGAAGGCATGTTGTTGAATGCGCCACGCCCCAGCCTCTTGCGCTTCATGCCAGCCCTGAATGTGACCGCCGATGAAATCGACCTGATGCTCAAGCGCCTGGACGAAGTCATCACCAAGGTGCGCGGGTAAGCTTAGCGCTGGTTGGCCTTTCGCCATTCGGCGAATTCATCCAGCGTGTTAGGGTCGGTGGCCGGGTACAGGCCCAGCACCGACCTGCCTTCCTTGACTTTCTCGGTCACGAAATCCTCAAAAGCGGTCATCTCGAAGGCTTCCTGGGCGATTTCCTCAACCAGATGCGCGGGAATCACCACCACGCCTTCTTCATCCCCAAAAATGATGTCGCCGGGAAACACCGGTGCGTCGCCGCAGCCTATTGGTACATTGATGTCGATGGCCTGGTGATGAGTAAGATTGGTGGGCGGCGCCGGGTTGTGATGGTAGGCCGGTATGGACAAGCCTGCAATTTCGGCCGAGTCGCGGAACCCACCGTCGGTGACTATGCCGGCGACGCCCCGTTGTTGCAGGCGCGTTACCAGAATCCCGCCCGCCGATGCGGCCCTGCCGTCTTTGCGACTGTCGATAACGAAGACCGAGCCGGGCGGGCATTCTTCTATGGCTTTGCGTTGGGGGTGCTCCCTATCGCGAAAGACGCTGAGTTGATTCAGGTCTTCGCGGGCCGGCATGTAGCGCAGGGTAAACGCCGGGCCGATCATGCGCGTTTTTTTTCCCGGGCCGACAGGGTAGACGCCCTGAATCAACTGGTTTCTTAAGCCACGCTTGAAAAGCGCAGTGGTAATCGTTGCAACACTGACCTGTTCAAGTTGCTGGCGCAGGGCGTCGGTAAGTGCGGACATGCGTTCTCCTAGAATATATCGGGTTCGCCAGCAGTCTTGCCGAAGCTGGTTTGCAAGAAATCAAAGTCGCAGCCGATGTCGGCTTGCTGAATATGGCGTGTAAACATCCAGCCGTAGCCGCGCTCGTACCGCGGCTCGGGGGGCTGGTAGGCGGCGCGGCGAACGGCCAGTTCATCGTCGGACACATCCAGGTGTATGGTGCGTGCGGCCACGTCTACCGAGATACTGTCGCCGGTCTTGACCAAGCCTAAAGGACCGCCGATATAGGCCTCTGGCGCGACGTGCAGGATGCAGGCGCCATAGCTGGTGCCGCTCATGCGGGCATCGGAGATGCGCAGCATATCGCGCACGCCTTGTTCTATCAGCTTTTGCGGAATGGGGATCATGCCCCATTCCGGCATGCCGGGGCCGCCTTGCGGGCCGACATTGCGCAGGATCAGGATATGGTCGGGGGTGACATCGAGATCGGCGCGGTTGATGTGCGCTTTCATGTCGGGATAATTGTCGAAGACCAAGGCTTTGCCGGTGTGTTTCAACAAGCGTTTTTCACAGGCGGCCGGCTTGATGACGCAGCCGTTCGGGGCCAGATTTCCTTTCAGCACGGCCAACGACCCTTCGGCATAGATGGGGTTGCTCACGCTGCGGATGACGTCCTTGTTATACACCTGGGCGTCGGCAAGGTTTTCCCGCAGCGTTTTACCGGTGATGGTCAGCACATTCAGGTCGAGGTATTCTTTTAGCTCCGACATCAGCGCGCGCAGGCCGCCGGCATAGTAAAAATCTTCCATTAGGTACTTGTCGCCGCTGGGCCGGACATTGGCAATGACGGGAATCTTGCGGCTGGCGCGCTCGAAGTCATCAAGACTGATGTCGCAGCCAGCGCGCCTGGCTTGGGCGACTACATGAATGATGGCGTTGGTGGAGCAGCCCATGGCCATTGCCACCACGATGGCATTGCGGAAAGCGGCTGTCGTTTGCACCTTGGCAGGGGTCAGGTCTTCCCAGACCATGTCGACGATGCGGCGCCCAGTTTCTGCAGACATGCGGATGTGGTTGGCGTCGGCCGCTGGAATCGAGGACGCCCCGGGCAGCGTCATGCCCAACGCCTCGGCAATGGCCGTCATGGTGCTGGCCGTTCCCATCGTCATGCAGTGTCCGTGGGAACGGGCAATGCCGCCTTCTATGCCTAGCCATTGCACAGGGGTGATGTTGCCTGCGCGGCGTTCATCCCAGTACTTCCAGGCATCCGAACCCGAACCTAATGTTTTGCCTTCCCAGTTGCCGCGCAACATGGGTCCGGCGGGCAAGTATATGGCCGGCACGCCGGCACTCGTGGCCCCCATCAATAGGGCAGGCGTCGTTTTGTCGCAGCCGCCCATCAATACCGCGCCGTCGACGGGATGGCAGCGGATCAGCTCTTCGGTATCCATGGCCAGCATGTTTCGATAAAGCATGGTCGACGGTTTGACGTATTGTTCTGCCAGCGATAGTGCTGGCAATTCCAAGGGAAAGCCCCCGGCCTGCAGTACGCCGCGCTTGACGTCTTCGACCCGTTGCTTGAAATGGGCATGGCATGGGTTGATGTCGGACCAGGTGTTGATGATGGCTATTACCGGCTTTCCGGCCCAGTCTTGCGGCCCATAACCCATTTGCATGATGCGTGAACGGTGCCCGAAACCACGCAGGTCGTCGGGCGCGAACCATCGCGCGCTACGTAGTGAGTCTGGATTTTTCATGTGTTCCTTCTGTTCTTAAGCTAGCCTTGCATGCCCCAGCGGCGCACCGTTTTCTTTTCGATAAGGCGAAAAACGAAGTTTTCGACGATGAGTCCGATGATGATGACGGTGAGCAGGCCGGCAAACACGGCAGGGATGTCCAGCAGGTTGCGGTTCTCGAATATGAACCAGCCCAGGCCGCCCTGGCCCGAGGCGACGCCGAAAACCAGTTCGGCCGCGATCAGCGTGCGCCAGGCGAAAGCCCAGCCGATCTTCAGGCCGGTAAGAATGGACGGAAAGGCAGCGGGGATCAGGATTTTGGCCACATACCGCAGTCCGGTGAGTTCATAATTTCGGCCCACCATGCGCAAGGTATGCGAGACCGCCAGAAAACCTGATTGCGTATTCAACGCCACCACCCACACCACGGAATGCAGCAATACAAACACGATACTGGTGGTGCCCAGCCCGAACCAGATAAGCGCCAGCGGAAGCAGGGCGATGGCAGGCAACGGGTTGAACATGGCCGTCATGACTTCAAGAAAGTCGGTGCCTATTTGTGTACTAATAGCCAGGATGGTAATGATGGCGGCCAAGGTAATACCCAGCCCGTACCCAATAAGCAGCACCTTGATCGAGGTCCAGGCTCTGTCGACCAGCACGCCATCGCCGATGCGGTCGATGAAGGCGGCAATCGTGTCCGACAGGGTGGGGAACAACAAGGGGTTGTCGAGGAGCCGGCCGTATATTTCCCAGGCCACGGCCAGCAGCAAGATGATGACGGTCTTGCGCACAAACGCGTCGCCCCACACCTTCTGTATCAATGGCAGTTCCCGGATAACGACAACCGGTTTGGATCCATTGTCTTCGGCGGCTGCGTCCTTCTTCATGGTGATGGTTGCGCGCGTCATTCGGGATGGACTCCTTCCTGGTCAAACAGCAAGTCATGGATTTCTTGCTCCAGTTCCGCTGCGGCCGCGGCATCGTTGGCAACAGCCTCGACGTCGCTGACTTCGGCCTTGACTTCGCCCGGGTGCGGCGACAGCAGCAAAATGCGGTTGCCAATGCGTATGGCTTCGGCAATGGAGTGCGTGACGAACATGACGGTGAACCGGGTGTCGTCCCATAGCTGCAGGAGCTCATCCTGCATTTGACGACGGGTAAGCGCATCAAGGGCGGCAAAAGGCTCGTCCATGAGCAGAATGTCGGGTTCCATCGACATGCCTCGTGCAATAGCCACGCGTTGTTTCATGCCGCCTGACAAGGTGTGGGTATAGCTATCGGCGAACTGGCCCAGATGCACTTTTTCCACGTAAGCCCTGGCGCGCGCTTCTGCCTCTTTCTTGGGCATTTTGCGCGCAACCAGGAGTGGAAACATGACGTTTTCGAGCACGGTCTTCCAGGGAAGCAACTGATCGAATTCCTGGAACACCATCATCCGATCCGCACCAGGCTTTTTTACTGTCTTGCCTTTGATGCGGATCTCGCCTTCTTCTGGAGTCAAATAGCCGCCGACAGCTTTTAGCAAGGTCGACTTGCCGCAACCCGATGGCCCAAGCAAGACGAACCGGTCACCGCTGTTGACGTTGAAGCTGACCTGGTTCGTAGCGGTAATGATGCTTTCCGGGGTTTTGTACCTTAGGGTGACGGCGTCGACTTCCAGCAAGTATGACATTCGTTTCTCCAGAAGCTTGCGTTAACTGCCGTTAAGTTCCGCCGATTCCGGCAGAAAGTAATCAGTCCATTTGGTGGGCTTGGTCTTGAGAATGCCTACCTTGCTCATGTGCTCGGCAAACTTCATGGAGCCGGCAGGTGCCATTTGGAAGTCCATCATTCCGGGCTGCTTGAGCATGTCCAGCAGTTCGGCAGGGCTGGTCTGGTCACCGCTGACTTCGCGATAGATATCGACTGCTTTTTCCGGATTGGCTTTGATGAAGTCGATGGCTTCTTTAGATGCGTCAAGAACCGCCTTGATGATTTTGGGGTTGGCTTCGGCGAACTTGGTGGTGGTAAACAGCGTGGATTGGGACAGGCCCCCATCGATAATGTCGTTCGACATCATGAGAATATGCGCGTTGGGAACGGTTTTGAGCTCTTTGTAAGAGAAGGGTGGTGCGGCGAAGTGAGTAGAGATTTCGCCTTTGGGGTTGGCCAGCATGGCCGCAGCATCGGGGTGGCCCAGTTGCACGGTGTTGGCATCCAGCTTGGACCAGTTATCTTTACCGAATTCTTTTTCGGCTGCCATTTGCAGCAGAATGGCCTGGGTGGATACACGTACTGTCGGGACGGCGATCTTGTCGGTTGGGCCGAAGTCTTTCAAGGTCTTGATTTTTGGATCGCGGCTGATCAGCGTAAGAGGCAGCGCTGAGTGGGTTGTGATGCCCTTGACCTTGCCTTTGGTGCGATCCCATAACAACAGCAAGTTGCCCAAGCCGCTATTGACGATCTCGACATTGTCGGACAGCAAGGCGTCGGTGGCTGCACCGCCGCTGCTGAATGAGCGCCAGTTCACCTTTAGATTGTTGATGCCTTCCTTTGCTGCGCTTTTTTCGATGAGTTCTTGTTTTTGCATTACCAGCGCAGGCAGATACAGGATGCTGGGCTGCTTGGTAATGGTGATTTCGGTCTTTTCCTGGGCATAGGAACTGGCGCCTATGCCAGTAAACGCAATCAGCATAAAGGCTGCTGCGTATTTGCTTGTCAGTCTCATGTCTCTCTCCGTTGTGTACGGTTATGGTGTAAAGGTGCTGCAAGTCAACGTGAAATATACTAATATATTAGTTATGAAAGTTGAAGTGTTAAGTTTCAATCAACAATAATATGTGATGGTTTTTAACTATGAAGCCGCTAACGGAGTTGGATCGCGCCCGGCATGCCGTGCCTCAGTTGTACGAGTTGCTACGGGCTCAGATCGTATCGCTGGATCTATTGCCCGGCGCACCGTTGTCGCGCGTGCAATTGGCGGCCGAATTCAACATTAGCCAAACACCGGTGCGCGAAGCGTTGTTGAAGCTTGCCGAAGAAAGATTGATTGATGTGTTTCCGCAAGCGGCGACCCGTGTCAGCCTCATCGATATTCCCTTTGCGCAAGAAACCCATTTTCTGCGAAAGGCAATTGAACTCGAAATTGTGCGCGAACTGGCCATGAATAAGCCGGTGGAACTGATCGCCGAACTGAAAGCCTTGCTGACCCGGCAAGAGGCCTTGCGCGACAAGCCGGATTTGGGTGGGTTCACTGAAACCGACCAGGCCTTTCACCGATGCATGTACAGGGCGGTGGGCAAAGAGGCGTTATGGGAACTGGTGCACAGCCGCAGCGGCCATATTGACCGCTTGCGTCGTTTGCATTTGCCCGCCAGTGGAAAACTGAGCCGCATTGTCAGCGACCATAGTCAGATACTTGCCGCGATAGAGAACGGCAATCCGCAGGAGGCCCAGAATTGCTTGCGCATGCATTTATCGGGGACGCTGGAATATGCTGACCAGATACGGCAAGCGCATCCCCTTTACTTCACGAAGCGATAATTTCCGATGGCCGGATTGGAGCATTTTTGGTCAAGGTGTTTCCAGGGCTTGCCGACGTGCAAGCGTGCCAAGGCTTTTTGTTCTTGATGGCTGGCGTGGTGTGCGTGTCGTTTTTCGTTCTTGAGAAAGGCGGGTGTGTCGGGGGCTGTTTCGGCTTCACGCGC
>NZ_JBEBUX010000020.1:0-40451 GCF_040393045.1 Pollutimonas bauzanensis
TCAGCATGCAAAAAGCCCGGCCCCGAAGAAGAAATTTTTCGGGGCCGGGCTTTTTGATCTCACTTTATCGGTGCTCGCCACCACCAATTCTTGTTGTGTGATTAAAATCTTTCCGTCAGGAAATAAAAAGGCCCACCGAAGTGAGCCTTTTTAAACTATCTTCTGGCCGAAGGGGGAGGCTTTCGCCCGCAAGTCCTACGGCTAGTGAAATCACCATACAAGAAGGGGCGCATGGCGTCAATCCCACCAGAACAAGCAATCAAGAGCGCTCTGGCTGCCGCGCGCGTAGGCACGTATGAAGGCGCGACCACACACAGTGAAAGTGGATTACATGCGGTGAAACCCACTCCGGTTTGTTCGATTTATTTCATGGCATTTACGCATTCCGCTATTAGCGCTGGGCCGCGGTAAATTAGCCCGGTATATAGCTGTATGGCATTGGCGCCGGCCGATATTTTTTCGCGTGCCTGTTTGCCCGAAAGCACGCCACCCACACCAATGATGGCAAACGATTCACCCAGCTGCTGCCGCAGGCGGGCAATGACCTTCAGCGACAGTTCATGTACGGGAGGCCCCGACAAACCGCCGGCTTCATTGGCGTGCGGCAGCCCTTGTACCGCCTCGCGGGACAGGGTGGTGTTGGTGGCGATGACGCCGTCCACGCCGTAGCGGGGCAATAGATCGGCAATGATGTCGATTTGCTCGGTGGACAAGTCTGGTGCGATTTTTACCACCATGGGTACATTGCGGCCATGACGGTCGGCGAGTGCTTTGCGTTTTTCCTGCAAGGGCAATAGCAAGGCGGCAAGCTCGTCGTGGCCTTGCAAGGCGCGCAGGTTCTGGGTGTTGGGCGATGAAATATTGACGGTGACATAGTCGGCATGGGGATACACGCCTTCCAGGCCCAGCAAGTAATCGTCAACGGCATGCTCGATGGGCGTGGCTGCATTCTTGCCAATATTCAGCCCTAGAATACCGCCATGGCTGCGCCACTGACTGCTTTGCACGTTGGCAATAAAGGTATCCAGCCCCTGGTTGTTAAAGCCCAGCCGGTTGATCAGGGCATCGGCGCGGGGTAACCGAAACATGCGCGGCTTGGGGTTTCCGGGTTGGGGCTTTGGAGTCACAGTGCCGACTTCCACAAAGCCGAAGCCCAATTGCCCCAGCGCATCGATGTGCGCGCCGTTCTTGTCCAGCCCAGCGGCCAGTCCGACCGGATTGCGAAAAGACAGACCCATTAGAGAGCATGGCTTTTCTGGTTGTGAAGTCATCAGCCTGCGAGTCAGGCTGCAGTCGTAAGCCTTTTGCAAAGATGTCAGCGTTAATTCGTGGGCGGCTTCGGCATCTAGTGAAAACAGGGCGGAACGGGCCAGGGGATAGGTATTGAATAAAAATGACATGATGGAATTAGGGGATGGCCAGTTCAGTCCAGACGCCATCTTGCAGGATCTGGCACGGGGTATATTGGGATTTGTATGCCATTTTACGGCTTTCCTGTATCCAGTAGCCAAGATATAGCCATGGCAAATTCATGCTGCGGCATTGCGCTAGTTGCCACAATATCCCGTAAGCGCCAAGGCTGCCTGCCGCATCCGGATCGTAGAAGGTATATACCGATGACAGACCTGTTTCCAGTACATCAATGACCGATACCATTTGCAGCTCGCCCGACGGCAAGCGGAACTCGACCAGGCGGGAGTCGACCCGGCTGGTCAGCAGGAATTGCTTATATTGTGTCTGGCTGTCTTCATCCATGCCTGCGCCTGGGTGCCTACCCCGTTGATAGCGGTCGTAGAGGTCGAAATGATCGGCTTCCCATTGCAGCGGCATGATACACACTTGCAGATTGCCGTGCCGTTTTAATGTTTTGCGCTGGGTTCGGTTTGGGACGAAGCGCTGCGTGTCTACCCGTATCGGCAGGCAAGCCCGGCAGTTATCGCAATGGGGGCGGTAAGTAAACAGACCGCTGCGGCGAAAGCCTTGTTCTACCAGGCTGGAATAGGTGGGTGCATCGATAAGGTGGGTGGGGGCCGCCACCTGTGATCGTGCATCGAGGCCTGGCAAGTAACTGCACGGATAAATGGCCGTGGAGTAAAACTGCAAGGTCTTGAAGGTTAGCTCGGTCGGATGGCTCATGACTGGACTCGGTGATGCTATGCAGTCATTATGGCGTCATTCATCCCATAGGTGCAAGTTCGCCCGACTGCAGTATTTGCCCGCGCGCCCATACCGGTTTTTTTTCTTCGAGCGCAAGCGCCAACATGTTCAGAAAAGACGCGCGGCTCATGGGCTGTGCACCCAGGCTGGCCAGGTGGCCGGTCTGCTGTTGGCAGTCAATATGATGTATGCCGCGGGCGGTCAGGAATCGAACCAGGTAGGCCAATGCCAGCTTGCTGGCATCGCTGGCGCGGCTGAACATGGATTCGCCGAAAAAAAACCCACCCAGATTGACGCCGTATACACCCCCTACAAGCTGCCCGTCCATCCATGTTTCGATGCTATGCGCAACGCCTGCATGGTGCCAGGCCAGATAGGCAGACTGTATGGCGGGTGAAATCCAGGTCCCTGGCTGCTGCGCGCGCGGGTCTGCGCAGGCGGCAATGACCTGCGCAAAAGCGGTGTCGGTGGTAATGCGTATCCTGGCGTTGGCCGAGCATTCGTCGCGTCCCACTTGGCGCAATTTTTTGCCCAGGGAATGCGACACTCGGAAGTTGGCGCAGGTCAGGACCATGCGGGGATCGGGGCTCCACCACAGTACGGGTTCCCCTTCGTTGAACCAGGGGAATATCCCCTTGCTGTAAGCTTCGGTCAGGCGTTCGACAGACAATCCGCCGCCGGCCGCCAGCAGACCTTCCGGGTGCGCGTTATCGGGATGCGGTAAAGGCGTGGCGTCGTCCAGCCAGATAAGGCGTGTCATGATGGTTGTTGCCCTGGCCGCAACATAGCCTGTTGCACCCCGATCCCGTCACTATTTGGGTGGAGGCAATGGGATGTCATAGTGATGAATAGGAAACACACCTGTCTCGAGGTCGGCCAGGTAATGCTCCAGTGTCGTGACAACCGTGCGGAAAGCCAGTTCTGACCAGGGAATGTCTTCAGCTTTGAAGAACGCGGCATCGAGGCTTTCCGGGCCAGGATACAGTTCGTCGCTGAGGACTTTGGCCAAATAGAAAAAATGCACCTGTTCCGCATGCGGAACATCGATCACGGTATATAGCCGGCCAAGTTCGATCTGGGCACCGGCTTCTTCCTGTGTTTCGCGCATGGCGCCTTGCGCCGTTGTTTCGCCCAGCTCCATAAACCCGGCGGGCAGGGTCCATTTGTCATAGCGGGGCTCAATGGCCCTGCGACATAGCAGGATCTTGTCTTCCCATATGGGAAGCACGCCCACCACATTCCGTGGATTTTGATAGTGAACCGCGCCGCAACTATTGCAAACATCGCGCAGTCGGTTGTCGTCTGGTGGAATATGCCGGCTAAGAAGCGTACCGCATTGGCTGCAGAATTTTTGCGTACGCGGAGCAGGGAAGTAAAAGTCGGGAGCTTGCAAGGTCATGGCGTGATTCTACTCAAAGCGCGGGGATCGTGAGTCAGTCCGCACATTCTATTTTTATGGGTTGGGCTGGCTGGCAGGCAATGCCCTTGGATAGCGCACGAATCCCAGCGCTTGCGGTACTGCTTTTGCAGTGCATGCCTTGAATAACACCGTCGATGGCAGATTTTGCGCCTGGACGGCGATTGCGCCGTCCAGAAGGGGCGTCTGTTCGAGCACATCAAGGATGGCGATGCCCTCCGGTGTATGAATGCCATTGAGTACGCTTGCCAAGTCTCGTCCCGCCACTAACCCAGGTCCATGTTCAGTTTGCGCATACAGTTTGCCCGTCTCGTCCAGCATCCACCCGGTTATGCTTTTGATATCCAGGCCATTATGGGTGCGCAGGCAAAGCGTATCGTCGGCATTGTCGTTTGTGGTTTGCAGGATGTACGGCGCTGCATCGAGGCGCACATAGACCTTCTGCGGCCCGTTCTGAAAAAACCATTGGCCAAGCTCGTCGTTGGCGTAATTGCGATTGATGAATTGCAGTATCTGAGGGCTGGTAATAGATTCCCCCGCAGTGTCGGCGCCGCTAGCCAAGCTGCCGTCGTCCGCCGTTACTGCTGCGTCCCAGCCTTGAGCGTCTGAAGGCCAGGCATCGCCGCGCGGGTGCAAGCGCCATTGACCGTTCTCGGTTAAGGAAAGCCAGCCGTACACATCGGGCACATCCGGCCAGCGTGCCATGGCGGCGAGTACGTTTGCGTCCATGATCAATGTTGCCTGAGTGGTTGATTGTTCAACGATAGTACTACGGAGCGCAGGCAAAAGCCCCACCATCGGAGCGTATCCAATGATGGGGCTCGCAAGAAATACGCGCCGGCGGAATAACTATTACCAGGCGGTAATGACGGAATCCTTGAACGTGGAGGTGACGAATTCCTTGGTGGCGGATGAGTGATAGGCTTTCAGCAACTGCGCGACCCAGGGTTGGTCTTTGTCTTCTGTGCGCACGGCGATAATGTTGGCATAAGGCCCTTTCGCGTCTTCAATGGCAATGGCGTCGGTAACCGGATTCAGGCCTGCCGAAGCGGCATAATTGCCATTGACGGCAGCAGCATCCAAGTCTGACAACGAGCGGGGCAGTTGTGCCGCATCCAGTTCGACGATATTCAGTTTCTTCGGATTTTCAACGATATCCAATGGAGTAGCTTTCAAGCCTGCATCGGCACTCAACTTCAGCAAGCCTTGCGATTGCAGCAACAGCAGGGCTCGGCCGCCATTGGTGGGGTCGTTCGGAACGCCAACGCGGGCTCCGTTGGACAGTTCAGCCAGGCTTTTGACTTTCTTGGAATAAATGCCCATGGGGAAGGTAATTGTGTAGCCCACGCTCGTCAGCTTGTAGCCGCGATCCTTGATTTGAGCATCCAGGTAGGGTTGATGCTGATAGCTGTTGGCGGCCAGGTCGCCGGCAGCCAGCGCGGCGTTTGGCTGCACGTAATCGCTGAATTCAACGACCTCTATCTTCAAACCGTCTTTAGCTGCCACGCCTTTGACGAACTCCATGATCTGGGCATGGGGGCCGCCTGTTACACCGATTTTATAGACGGTGTCCTGGGCCATGGCCGGGCTTGCGGCAAGGCTGGCGATCACGCCCAGTCCGGCGGCAAACTGCAGTAGCTGACGACGCTTCATTTTTTTCCTTTGAAAAATACATTAAATTCGCATGGGCCGGATTGCGGCTAGCGATGGCTTAAACGGCGCACCAGTGCATCACCCAATGTTTGCACCAGTTGAACAAAAACGATCAAAATCAATACGACCAGCAGCATGACTTCGGGTAGAAACCGCTGGTAGCCATAACGGATGCCCAGGTCGCCCAGGCCACCGCCGCCGACCGCTCCGGCCATTGCCGAATAGCCCACCAGGCTCACCAAGGTGATGGTCAGGCCAGCAACGATGCCTGGAAAAGCTTCAGGGACCAGCACTTTATAGACAATTTGCCATGTGGTGGCGCCCATCGCTTGCGCGGCTTCAACCAGGCCGCGATCGACTTCGCGCAATGCGGTTTCCACCAGCCGCGCAACGAACGGCGCGGCGGCAATGGTCAGCGGAACGATGGCCGCCGCAGTACCGATGGATGTGCCGACAAAGAAGCGGGTAAGCGGAATAATGGCGACCAGCAGGATAATAAATGGTGTGGAGCGTACTGCATTTACCAGGATGCCTACTGTGCGGTTCAGGCTTAGCGCGGGCAGCACGCCGTTGCGGTCTGTCAGGTGCAGCAAGATGCCCAGCGGCACGCCGACCAGCGCGCCCACGACCCCCGATACGCCCACCATCAGCAAGGTTTCAAGAAATGATTTGATGAATAGATCAATCATCTGCTGTGACATGATTCAGCTCCTCTACCGTTACGCCGCGCGAACGCATGAATGTTTTCGCATTTTCTATTTCGTCTAGATTGCCTGTGGCCAGGATCGCCAGCGAGCCGAAGGCCTGCCCCTGGATCTCGTCTATTTGGCCATGCAAGATATTGAAGTCCACGCCAAACCGGCGCACGACTTCGGAAAGCAAGGGTTCTTCCACCTCTGATCCGGTGAAGGCCAGGCGCAGCAGGTGGTCACGCCCCTTGCCTTCGCTAGTTTGCGCCAGCCGTGCGCGTACGCGCTGCAAGACTCCTTTTGGCAGGTCTTGCGAAATAACGTCGCCTATCATGGCGCGCGTCACTGGATGCTGCGGCGCACGGAACACGTCCAGCACGGAACCGTGTTCAATCAGTTCGCCTGCTTCCATGACCGCCATGCGGTCGCAGATCAGCTTGATCACTTCCATCTGGTGCGTGATGAGCACGATGGTCAGCCCCAGTTCCCGATTGATTTTCTTCAGAAGCTCAAGGATGGACTTGGTGGTTTCCGGGTCCAGCGCCGAGGTGGCCTCGTCCGACAGCAGCACCTTGGGGTCATTTGCCAGTGCGCGGGCGATACCGACGCGCTGTTTCTGACCGCCGCTGATTTGCGCGGGATAGCGATCGGCCAGCGCGGTCAGGTCGACCAGTTCAAGCAGTTGACGAACCTTGCGGTCGATATCGGCTTTGCTGACGCCGGCCAGTTCTAGCGGCAGGGCAACATTACCGTATACCGTTCTGGACGACAGCAGGTTGAAATGCTGGAAAATCATGCCGATGTGGCGTCGCGCCTGTCGGAGACCCTCGGGATTCAGCGATGTCATGTCCTGGCCGTCCAGGATGATTTGGCCGGAAGTAGGGCGGTTCAGCAGATTCAGGGTTCGCACCAGCGTACTTTTGCCGGCGCCGCTGCGCCCGATAATGCCGAAGACCTCGCCCTTGCGTATCGATATGCTGACGTCGCGTATCGCGTCCACAGGCCCGGATGGTCCGTTGAAACGCTGGGAAACTGCTTGTATTTCTATCATGGATGGGGAACAAAAAAGCAGCAAGCCGTTCTCAAGCAACGGGCCTGCTGCCGTAGATGCTGTATTAATTAAAAGATTGTAGAAGGAGTGTTTACAAACGAGAAGTAACTTATTGGAAGGTTGTTATAGCTTTTAGGTATATAGAAGCGCGAACGCGACAGGGCCTGAGGGCTTGGCGTCAGGCACCGAAACAACAAAGCCCCAGGGCGCAAGCCATGGGGCTGATGAACTGTCCGAGCCAGTAGTTTATCGCGATATCGGCTTTTTCATTTAAGCTGCTGATCTGACTCGATATTATTTAGAAGAGAGGCGAGCTCGGATACATAGCGGTTTGGTGCGAGCGCTGCAAAACGTTCGAAGGTCGTGGCTACAGCGTCGGCTATTTCGTGTGCGGCTTCGCCGTCTTTAGCCATCAGCGTGTAATAGCCCAAGTCTTTATTCGCGTTAGAAAGCGTGAAGCGCAACGCGGTCGGGTCTTGATCGAGAAGAAACGGCTTAAGCCTATCGAGGGCTGCTCCGCCGCCGCCGCCTTTGGCGAGCACTTCTACCAGCACTGCGGGATCTATGTCGGCTTTGGCTGCACATGCTGCTGCTTCGCTGATAAGCGCCACTTGTCCCAACGAGACGTAGTTATGCAGGAGCTTCATACGATGGCCCGAGCCCACCGGGCCCGCGTGCGTGACGTTTTCGGCAAAACTGCGCAAAAGAGGCAGCATTTCGTCGAATAGTGCGCGATCACTGCCAACCAGCAGGTTTAATCGACCTTCGGCGGCTTCTTTTGGCGTCCGCGTCATGGGCGAATCCAGGAATCGTCCCCCTTTGTCGACGATTTGTTGGGCAATCCTAACCGTCGAGGAAGGTATTGCGGTCGAGCAGTCAATGACCACCGTTCCTTCCTTAAGCCCTTCAAGCACGCCATCCGGCTCGAAGAGAACCGCTTCCACTTGGGGCGAGCCCGTGACACACAGGATGATGACTTCTGAATCCGCGGCGAGTGCCCGGGGGCTTTGGTATGTTGTTACCCCTTGTGCAATCAGGCTATCGAGAGGCTGGTTTCCGGGGTGTTCCAGTATGCCCAGCGGATAGCCCGCCTTTCGGACATTCGTGGCAATCCCGTGCCCCATCAAGCCTATCCCTATCATTCCAATTTTTTTCATATTGCTCCTTGCTTGAACTGTTTCTGTGTTTGCCGCGATTCAGCACACCTGATTAATGGGCTTGGCGCCTGCCGACAAGGCTTCCAGGCCTGTGCACAGGATTTCGCCCATGGCAATCCGTGTGTCCAGCGTGCTGCTGCCAATGTGGGGCAAACCGAAAACATTAGGCATCGTACGATAAGCCGGGTGGATGTCTGGTTCGCCGGCAAACACATCGAGACCGGCGGCGGCGATGGCGCCACTTTGAAGCGCCTGGATCAGGTCTTCGTCCTGGACAATGTCGCCGCGCGAGATATTGCATACGATGGCGTGGGCAGGCAGGCGACTAATTATGTTGGCATTGACGATGCCTCGCGTGGATTGACTTGCCGGGCATGCGATGCAAAGGAAGTCGCTGTGTGTAGCGAGCGCTTCAAGGCTGTCATGGTAACGGGCGCCAGTCTCGATATCGGCCGCCAGGCGACTGCGGTTGTGATAATGAATCTGCATGTTGAAGCCGCGCGCCCGTGTGGCGATCGCCCGACCGATACGGCCCATGCCGAGTATGCCCAGCCTTTTGCCCCAGACATCGTGGCCAATCAATTGTTGTGGGCTCCAGCCAGTCCAGGTGCCCTCGCGAATGAGAGCAGCGCCCTCGATGACGCGTCTTGCGGCGCCCAGCATCAGCAGCAATGCCGCGTCGGCACATGACTCATTAAGTACATCAGGCGTGCTGAGTACTGCAATACCTTGCTCACGCAAGGCTTCCAGGTCTATGTGATCTGTACCCACGGAATAGGTGCAGATCGCTTTGACCGAGGAAGGCAACTGGGCCACAACGTTTTTGTCGATGCGATCTGTTGCGGTAATAATGATTGCATCCATGCCTTGCGCGTTAGCGACGAGCTCTGCCGAGGTCAGGACTCGACCCGTATCGTTATAGCTGGCGCCGAATCGCTGGACGAACAGCTCCAGCACTTCGGGTGGGAACCGACAAGCAACATAGACGCGGGAGTAGTTATGCATGATCAGATTACTTGGTCTTGGCGTCGGAGGCGTCGACGATAGGGCCCCACTTTTTGTGGTCGCGGGCGATGGTCTGCGCGAATTCGGCGGAGGTGCCGCCCAGGGGCTCAGCGCCTTGAGCGTTCATGGCTTTCTCCAACCCTTCGGATGACAGCACTTTGTTCATTTCAGTATTGATCTTTTGTACGATGTCGTTCGGCGTTCCGGCCGGCGCAAGAAGCCCGTACCACACTGTAACGTCGAAGCCTTCGTAACCCAGTTCGGCGATGGTCGGTACGTCGGGCAGTATGCTGCTGCGTTTGCTCGACGTGACAGCCAGCGCTCTGATGGTGCCCGCATTCAACTGCGCGAACGCGGAGGGGACCGACGTAAACAGAACGGGAACTTGGCCCCCTAGCAGATCGGCCATAGCGGGCGCCGAACCTTTATAGGGAACATGCTGTAAGGTAATACCGGCTTTCTCCTGGAACAGCACGGCTGCAAGGTGGGTGATGGTGCCCGCGCCCGGGGATGCATAGTCAATACTCTTTGGGTTCGCCTTGGCCGCCTTGATCACGTCGTCCAGCGTTTTGTAGGGTGAATCAGCGCGTGTCACGATAATGACTGAGGTGCCGGCGACATTCACGATAGGCGCGAAGTCCTTCACCGAGTCATATGACAGATTTGGATACAGCCATGGCGCAACGGCCAGGTTATCAACCTGGCCCATCACAAGACGATAGCCGTCAGGAGTCGCCCGTGCCGCGGTGGCAAGGCCAATCGTGCCGCCGGCGCCTGCCCGGTTTTCTGCAATGACATTCCAGCCGGTTTGTTCCGACAGGTGGTTGCTGATCAGTCGCGTCATGCTGTCGGTGCCGCCGCCAGGCGTGAAGGGAACGATGATGCTGATTGGACTAACGGGATAGGTCTGCGCCATGGCTGGCGACGCTAACGCCAGAGACATCAAAGCGAGTAGAAGTTTCCGAGTCATTGTTTTTGTCTCCTGGTTTCTGTTATGGCCTGTTTTCAGGCTTGGGTACAACGGGTTGAAATAGTGCCGGTTTCTTGCAAGTGCTCGATTTCGGCAGCAGTGACTCCTATGGACATCAGAACGCTTTCGGTGTCGGCGCCCAGCTCTGGCGCAGGAAGCCGGCACGAACTGGGGGCTTCGGTAAACTTGATTGGAAAACCCAGCATGCTGACGTCGCCATGGCCAGGGTGGTTGACTGTAATCGCCATTTCCTGATCCTTGACCTGCGGATCGTCGAAAACATCGGCAAGGCCAAGCACTGGCCCGCAAGGTACGCCGAAGTCATTCAGACGTTGTATCCAGTACTCGCTTGAATGTTCGCGCGTGCGCGCCTCGATAATATCCTTGATCTCCTGTCGACGCTCCATGCGTAGCGCATTGGTGCTGAACTCTGCACGCTCGCCAATATGGGACAGGCCGGTCGCGTCGAGCAACTTGCGATAGACGCCTTCATTGCTGGGAGCAATGGCGACTTGGCCGTCGCTAGTCTGGAACAGACCATAAGGTGCTGCGATGCCATGGTCATTGCCGCTGCGGGGCGGCACGACGCCGCTGGCGAGGAAGTTCGACGCATGAAAGCTCAGCATGCTTACCATGCTGCTGAGCAGGCTGACACTGACGGCATCGCCGCGCCCGGTCCGCCCGCGCCGCAACAGGGCGGCCGTAATGCCGAGCGCGCCATGCAAGCCGGCGATCAGATCGCTGATAGGCGGGCCTGCCCGCAGGGGCGGTTCGTTCTCAGCGCCATTCAGGCTCATAAAGCCGCTCATTGCCTGTGCAACGAAATCGAAAGCGGGGCGGTCGCGATAGGGACCTGTGTCTCCGAACCCGTTGATGCTGCAATGGATAATGTCGGGACGAAGCGCCTTGAGGCGTTCGGGCCCAAAGCCCATTTTTTCCATGACGCCAGGCCGGTAGTTTTCAACGACGACATCGCTGGCAGAGATAAGACGGGCGAGCAAGGCTTTGCCGTCCTGGCTGTACAAGTCGATCCCGAGCGATTTTTTGTTGCGGTTGTAGTTGGCGAAATACCAACTGATTCCTTCGCGAATAACACCTTGTTCGCGTACGGGGTCGCCCGATTCAGGCGATTCGATCTTCAGCACCTCTGCGCCAAGGTCGGCCAGCAAGGCCGTGCAATAAGGGCCCGAAATAATTCGGGTCAGATCAAGTATGCGGATTCCGGAAAGTGGCATGGCATCAACCCATTGCGCAGGCGGCGTCTTCGTAGCCGTGCAGCCGTAGCCGCGGACCGGCTTTCATCACCTGCCCCGGCAGGGTTCGGCCCAAAACCGATTCCATATGATTGGCCACACCAATGAGCTTATCGAGATCGATGCCAGTGTGTATGCCCATTTCGTTCAGTAGATAGACAAGATCTTCCGTGCAGATGTTGCCGCTGGCGCCGGGCGCGAAGGGACATCCCCCCAGCCCGCCTATTGACGACTCATAACTGTCAATACCGGCGTTCAGGCCGGCTACAACGTTGACCAATCCAATGCCACGGGTATTGTGAAAGTGCAGCGTGAGTTTCATGTCCGGGAACGCATCGCGCAGTGCTGAAACTGTGCGGGTGACCAGCATGGGTGTTGCCATACCGGTCGTATCACCCAGAGTGAGCGCCCGGAAGCCGAGCGAGTGGAAGTGGCCGACAATGCGCTTGAGCGTATCGAGTTCAACATCGCCCTCGAAAGGGCAGCCGAATGCACAGGCGATAGCACCTTTCTTTTTGATATCTACGCCTTCGACATGTTGCGCGATGGCGGAGATATCCTCCAGAGAGCGGTCGATCGAGCGATTCAGGTTTTTCTGGTTGTGGCTTTCGCTGGCTGATAGAAACACCACGATTTCATCGGCCTTGGCGGCGATGGCGCGCTCTACACCCTTTAAGTTAGGCGCGAGCACTGCGAACCGCGAACCCGCTGGGCGATTGGCGTCAGCCAGGACTTCGGCGGCGTCCGCCAGTTGCGGCACTGCCCGGGGGGAAACGAAGGAGGTGGCCTCAATGTGTCGCACTCCCGCGGCCATCAGCCCGTTGATCAGCTCAACTTTGGTGGCTGTGTCAACGAACTCGGACTCCATCTGTAGCCCGTCACGCATGCCGACTTCAATGACTTCGACGCTGACTGGTATGCTCATTTCCTTCTCCGTGAATCTGTTGCCGCTTCAAGCGTATAGGCCATATCGTATCGACCCGGATGCATCGCAACAAGCAACATTTATTCATGGAGGCATCGCGTTTCGCGATGGTTTACTTCTGGATTAAATGATTAAGCAGGCTTTGCGCTGCGGCCGATAAGGCTTCCCCCGGACGAACACAAAGCTTGAGCTGTCGGGAAGCCCAGGTATCAGTGAGCGGCACAGTCCGTATCCCGCTGCAAACATACAGATCGGTGGCTTTGACGGGCATAATGCCGACGCCCAATCCGGCGTCCACCATCGAAATAAGTGCGTCGTATGACGTCACTTGAAATTTGAGCTTGAGGGGGCGGTCTGCCGCGATGGCTTCCCGCGCCAAGAGAATGTTGGCAGCGCTGCCGCGATGCATGCCGACATGGTCGTAGGCCAGCGTGTCGATAAAGGCAACGGACTTTCTTGACGCAAGGGGATGATCGCACGGGGTTACCAGAACCATGCGATCCTTGTGGTAGGGGAAGGTAGTCAGCCCATATTGGTCATCTGCTTGGCTATAAATGCCGATGTCCGCGGCGTTTTCTGCTACAGAGCGAGTGACTTCAGTGCTTACCATTTCGCTTAAGTCGACTGTCACGCCAGGGTATTGTGTAAGGAAGGCTTGCAGTTCTCGCGGCAAGAACTGTGCAATGGACGAAAGATTGGCTGCGAGCCGGACATGGCCAAGCGTTCCCTGGGAATATCCGCTCAACTCGCTGGACAAGTCATCGGCATGGTGCAAGAGATTACGCGCTCCGCGAGCCAGCGCCTGGGCGGCCTTCGTTGCCTCGACGCCCCGTGCGCGCCTGATGAACAGATCCGTGCCCAGCATCCGCTCTAATTCCGATAGCCGTTTGCTCAGCGCTGAGGCCGCAATATGTTCACGCTGCGCGGCGGCGGCAATACTACCTTCTTCGATCACAGCGATAAAAAGCTGTAGCGTATACAGGTCAAACCGATAGGGCATGCAAGGTCTCGTGAGGGATACTGCGGCTGGCAAGCTCTAGGTTATACAACGTACCTTACTTAAGCGCCAACTATCCCGTCAGTGGATCTTCGAAGGCTGCCTGCGCCGCTCGTGAATAAGATCCACAATGCCGCCCTCTGGCTTATACCCATCCACCAGCCGAAAAAACAGCTCTCTTACCTCAGTGTAATTGTCGTTCTTGATCGCCGTCGACAGCTCGGTAAGCGATAACTTCAATACACCCCATGCTAACTGCTTCTCTTGCGCCCGCATAATCATCGGGTGCTCGGTCTTCGTCACGTTGTCGCCGATCAGCAATTCCTCGTACAGCTTTTCGCCGGGACGCAGCCCCGTAAACTCGATTGCTATATCTCCATCCAGATTCCGGGCCGAGCGCACGCTCAGGCCGGATAACTGCACCATTTTTTCAGCCAATTGCGCGATCTTCACCGGTTCGCCCATGTCCAGCACGAACACATCTCCGCCGGAACCCATGGCTCCGGCCTGGATCACTAACTGCGCCGCTTCCGGTATGGTCATGAAATAGCGCGTGATGTCCGGGTGGGTCACCGTTACCGGACCGCCCTTGCGGATTTGCTCGCGAAACAGAGGGATCACTGATCCTGAAGAGCCCAGGACATTGCCGAAGCGCACCATCGTAAAGCGTGTTTTGTTCTCGGCGGTTTCACCGTTACGATCGTAAAGAAACGGCATGGACTCGCTGGAAAGTGCCTGCAATACCAGTTCGGCCAGCCGCTTGGTGCTTCCCATAATGTTGGTAGGACGCACCGCCTTATCTGTCGAAATCAGTACGAAGTTTTGCACTCCCGCCCGCAAAGCTGCTTGCGCCGCATAGAGGGTGCCGAAGGTATTGTTGACGATCCCTTCGGCAATATTGCGTTCCACCATGGGTACATGTTTGTAGGCCGCGGCGTGGTAGACGGTGTTGACTTTCCAGGAGCTCATCACATCGAACAGGCGGCCCTGATTGCGCACTGATCCCAGAATGGGAATGATGCGAAGTGTGCGCCCTGAATTGCGCAAGTGCGTTTCCAGTTCGATATGTATGCTGTAGAGGCCGAATTCCGAGTGTTCGTACAGGATCAAGACTTGGGGGCTGCTGCGCACAATCTGGCGGCATAGCTCCGAACCTATCGACCCGCCTGCCCCCGTAACCATCACCACCTGATCCTTGATGCAGCGCTCGAACAGGTCGGGTCGGGGTTGTACCGGATCGCGGCCCAGCAAGTCGTCGATATCTACTTCGCGCAGTGCTTCCACCTGAACTCGACCGCTGGCCAGGTCCATGAAGCCGGGGATGGTTCGCACATAAACGGGATAGGACGCCAACATGTTGATGATTTCATTGCGCCGCATACGCGATGCGGATGGAATCGCCAGCAAGACCTCATCCGCGTCAGTGTCCTCCAGCAGCTGGCCCAAGTCGCTGGATGGATGGACAGTCAGTCCGGCCATGATGCGCCCGCTCAGTTCAGGATTGTCGTCGATGAAGGCCACGGGAATCATCTCGCGTCCGATACGCAGGGCAAGCAGCAGCTGATTCCCGGCCGCGCCTGCGCCGTAAATAATGACAAGGGGACGCGCATCCTTTCTCTTGCCGTCGCGACGGCCGGATGGCCGCGTTCGCAGGCTGATGCGGTCGCTGCTGAAATACTGCCTCATGACGATGCGCAATCCGCCGACAAACATTAGGCATAGCATCCAATAAATGATGACGATGGATCGTGGAATAAGGGCTGGGGGCTTGCCATAAACATAGATGCCTAGCGCAAGCAGGGCGCTCGCCGCAGTAACGGCTTTGACGATGGTGGTGAAAGCCTGATTACCGAAATAACGCATGACGGCGCGGTAAAGACCAAACCGTGCGAACAAGGGTATGGCAAGCACGGGTGCCAGCACGAAAAGCCAGGCATGTCCGCGCATAGGCTCTATCTTGGACGCATCATCAAGCCGTATGAAAAACGCCAGCCACAGCGCCATCCAGATCAGAAGGGTGTCTGCGAGAATTTGCAGCAAGCACTTCTGGTCGCGGGACAAGGCCAGCATACGCTCGCGCAAGTTCGGGATATGCCGTTTCAGTTCAGCGAGCATCGCTTTCACCCGTTGCGGCGGCCTGGCTCATGACTTGCTCAAGGGCAAGGCATGTTGTATTGATTTCGGACTCGGTCAGGGTGGGGTGCACCAGGAACATCAAGGCCGTTTCACCCAGATCGCGGGCGACCGGTAGACGCTGGGCCGGGCGCCAGCCGGTATTGTCGAAGGCCTTTTCCAGATACACCTCGGAGCATGACCCTGTATAGCAAGGCACGCCCAAAGCGGTGATTTCATTTTGTATGCGGTCCCGACTCCAGTCGGACCTAAGCTGCGCCGGTTCTACGAAGACATAGCATTTATAGGCAGCATGACGGATGCCGTCCTGCGGAACAGGTACGCGCAACCCAGGAAGCCGGGAGGCGGTGTCCCAGATACGTTGTGCATTATTCAGGCGTTGGGATTGCCAATCCTGCATACGGCGCAACTGAATGCGCCCGATGACGGCCTGGGTTTCCAGCATGCGCCAGTTGGTGCCGAAGCTTTCATGCAGCCAGCGAAAGCCCGGGGGATGATCTTGCTCGAAAACGGCTTCCCAGCTTTTTCCGTGGTCCTTGTAGGACCACATCTTTGACCAGAGAGCACGGTCACGGGTCGTCGCCATGCCGCCTTCGCCACCGGTGCTCATGATTTTGTCCTGGCAGAAAGACCAGGCGCCGATATGCCCGATGGATCCGACAGGTCTGCCCTTGTAAAGCGCACCATGGGCCTGTGCGCAGTCTTCGATGACGTAGATGCCTTGCTCATTGGCGAGCGCCATGATCGGGTCCATGTCGCAGGGCCAGCCCGCCAGATGAACGCAAATGATGGCGCGGGTACGTGGAGTCAGGACGGCCTGTATCGACTGTGCCGTGATGTTCTGCGAGTCGCGGTCGACGTCGGCGAAAACAGGCGTTGCACCGGTATTGATAATGCAGGACACCGAGGCCAGGAAGGTGCGCGGCGTGACGACGACCTCGTCTCCGGGGCCTATATTCAGCGCCTTGAGCGCCACGTCCAGGGCAAGCGTACCGTTACTCACAGCGACAGCATGTTCGCAGCCGGTCCACTTCGCGAATTCCTGTTCGAACTGTCGGCATTCCTGGCCGGTCCAGTAGTTCACTTTGTTTGACAGGATGATGTCGCGTACAGCATTGGCTTCTTCCTCAGTGAAAGATGGCCATGGAGCGAAGGAGGTATTCAGCATGTTCTTACTTCCTTATAAGATGAGTGGCTGGATTGCCTACGACTGTGGCGCCGGGCGGGACACTGCGTGTCACGACGGCTCCCATCCCGACGACCGCGCCGCGACCGATGATCAGAGGATGGTCGGGCGTGCCCTGTTTAATCACGGCGTCGGCGCCTATATAGGCATGGTCATGGATATGAATGTTGCCGTTGCATTTGACGCCGGGGGCGAAGGTGACAAAGTCGCCGATGATGCAGTCGTGTTCGACATAGCTGTAAAGATTGGCGTGGAAATGCTTGCCAATCCGGATGTTCGAGGTCAGGGTCACGAAGGGGCTGAGTGCAGAGCCTTCTCCCACAGTGACGTCGTCCATGGTGATGACATTGGCTGCGCGCACGCTCCATGACTGGACGCCGTCGGTGGCACAGCGACGGGCCAGAGCTTCGCGCACGTTTCCGTTTGCAATAGCGATGATCGCATAGCGGATATCGGCCTCGGTTGCGAGGAATTCGTCGTAGGTCAGCACTCGGTGTCCATTGATCAGGCGTGCTGCCGGGTTATCGTCAATAAACACGAGCCGTTCTGTTCGAATGCCCAGTTCGTCGAGTTGGGCCTTTGCCAGAGGCATGATGCCGCGGCCGCAGCCGCTGGCGCCGTATACGGCATACAAGGGAGTGTTCATGCTTTGCGCCTTGTTGTTTCGGTTTTCGTTTCTGAAAGCGTTGATCCGGTGAATCGGGAAGTGGTTGCTTCGCCTTGGGCACTGATGCCGTCGCGAACGACTACTTTTTTCAATGTCATGAAGAGGATCTTTATGTCGAGCGACAGTGATTGATGTTCTATGTACCAAACGTCCAGCCTGAACTTGTCTTCCCAGCTCAAGGCATTGCGGCCATTGATCTGCGCCCATCCGGTGACTCCCGGGCGCACTTCATGCCGCCGGTATTGTTGCGCGCTGTACAGCGGCAGGTATTCCATGAGGAGCGGGCGCGGCCCGACCAGACTCATATCGCCTTTGAGTACATTCCATAGTTCGGGCAGCTCATCAAGGCTGGTGGAACGCAGCAGGCTGCCAAATGGCGTCAGGCGCTGACTGTCCGGCAATGGCTGTCCGCTGGCATCGACGGCGTCGAGCATGGAGCGAAACTTGATCATTTCAAAGGGGCGGCCGCCGAGCCCCGGGCGAGTCTGGCGAAACAGCACAGGCGATCCCAGCTTTCGCGAGATCTGCCAGGCTACGACGCCCATTACCGGGGCAAGCAGCACCAGGGCGGAAGCAGACAGCGTTATATCGAGCAGGCGCTTAATCATTGGATACCCATTTCGTGCAACATCACTGCGTTGACTTTGTGCACGTCATACTTGGTTTCTGCAATGTCGCGCGACCGGGTTCCCATGCGCGCGGCAAGTTCCGGTTCATCCAGGAATCGCTGCATGGCAGTTGCCAGAGCATCGGCCGACCTGACCGGTACCAGCCAACCGTTGACGCCGTCCATAACCGTTTCGCGGCAGCCTGGCGCGTCTGTCGTGATGACTGCCCGGCCCATGGCCATTGCTTCGAGCACCGTGCGTGGCGTGCCCTCGCGATAAGAGGGCAGGACATAGACGCTGCATGCCGCAATGGCGGGCCGCACGTCTGCGAGGCGCCCCAGGTAGTTCAATGTTCTTTGTCCTGTCCAGGCGTCAAGCTCTGCCTGTTTGATGGCGTCGGGATTTTCATCTATCCATCCCACCAGGCTGAACAGGACGTCAGGCCGCCGGGCGCGGATTTGCGCAGCGGCCTGAGCGTACTCACGGACGCCCTTGTCGCCCAGCAGCCGCGCAATCAAGAGAAAATGGGGGGCGGCCGGCAGAGCCGTTGGGTGATACTCGGCCACGTTCACGCCGGAGCCGTTGACCACGCAAGAGGGCGTGGCGGGCGGCAGTATGCTGAACGTCCTGAACAAGGCTTCATCGTCCGGGTTCTGAAAAAATACCTTTTCGGTCCTGCGCAGACCCAGGGAGTAAAGTCCCTGCACCAGGGAACGCAGCAGGCGTCGGGCTTTGCCGTCGCTCTGCTGGCCCTGAAATGCATACCCGAGACCGGTCACCAGGGCAAACCTGTGCGGCACGCGGGCCAGCCATCCGGCCAGCGATCCATAAATGACCGGTTTGATGGTGTAGCCCATGACGAAGTCCGGTTTTACGGCCCGCATCAGCCGCCATAGATGCAGCGTGCATTTCAGGTCTGCGACGGGACTCATGCCTGTGCGATGCAGCGGGATGTCGTGAATGATCAAGCCTTTCGCTTCCAGGCGTTGGCGCATGGCATCGCCCTCCGGGAGATCCGGCGCGGCGACATGCACTTCCAGATCCGCGGCTTGCAGCGCTTCGATCAGAGCGCCGCGAAACTGCAATAAGGAGTCGGGGAAGCCCGCTATCAACAAGAATTTCATGATTCGGACACTTTTGCCGTAATAACAAGGGGTGGTGGGGGAATGGCCTGGCGTAGGCGGGACTGGCGTCGCGGTTTGCCCAATAAGGAGATGAACAGGAAGATCAGCATGGGCGCGAACATCCATTTCTGCCTTACCGAAATTCCCAGGTTGGCCGTGGTCATGGCCAGGATGACCCAGGTCAGCAACGAATACAGCCATAAGAAGGCGCGATTGCTCTCGACTGTGTATTTGCCCCGTTTTGCAATCTTTATGCCACCGGCGATGAAGAGGAACAGCAGGACCACATTGTCGAGCGAGGCGGCCAGGGCAAAGACGCTCGTGGCTTCGAAAGGCAAGGGCCTGAAGAGATAGCTGTACAACTGCAAGGGCAGGCTCATGGAGGCTATGTCAATGCTGCTGCCGCCTTGTGTATTGACGGATTGGCGCTGCTCTACATAACTCATCAGTTCATCGGTGCCGGCTCCTTCACCGACCCCGGCATAGTTCAATGCAAACGGGACCATGGCGGCCGTCGCCGCGAGCGCCACGCCGCCAAGTATCAAACGTCGCGGCAAAGGTATCTTTCGTTGCATCACAAGAGAGCCGGTCAGTGCGATAAGCATGGTCCCGGCTATATGCGGGCGCACCAGCAGCATGATGCCTATTGCGCACGCCATGATTAGCGTCCTGCGCCTCATGTCCAAGGCGCACCAGAGCGCCAGGCCTGCAGCCATGAACGCAAGCGAATCCTTGCCCAGCGCCGCCGTCCAGAAACTGATGGACGGCAGGAAGACGATCAGTGTGGCGAAGTGGCGCATGAGCCGCGACTTGTCAGCGATCGCCGCGCGCAAACTGGCATCGAATGCCAGCAGGCCTATGGTGCCGAAGATGTTGAACAGGATGCACGCACCCAGGAATGACAGGTTCAGGCCGGTGACGAAAAGTGTGGCGATACTGACTACGGCACCGGTACCAACCGACAGCATGAATTCGCCGTTGGACGCCTTCAGGTAGTACACCAGGGCATCGGCGCCATTGCTGATGGCGTACATCGTATAGACGACACAAAACAGGGAGTGCCAGACATAAAGCAGGAAAGTTCGCCGCACCGGTGTACCCAGGCGCTTGCCCACTGACAGGGAAATGAACAGGCCGGCCAGATATACCAGCAATGTGCTGGCGAGCTGGATAGGCGAATCGATCAGGGACATCCGGCTCAGCTTCTTTGCATCGATGCTGATTGCATCAGGTCGGATGTCAGCATGTTCTTGACCAGCCGGAATTTCCCGCTGGGTTCGCGTGGTATTTCGTCGACCAGATCAAGCTGGACCGTCACCGAGGTCCCTAGCCGCAAAGTCATCGCATCAATGAAATTCTGCTGCTGGTCGCGCGTGAACCGCGCATTGGCGACCACGGCAATGTGAACGGCATGCGCTTCTTTCTGCATGACTTGAAAGCAGATGATGCCGTCAACATCCTTGGTGCAGTTGCTGATGTTGCCCAGGTTGACTTTGCCATTTTCCGGCGACCAGATGAAATCGGATGTTCTGCCGTCAATGTATTCGACCACCGGAAAGCTGGATCCGCATGCGCAGCGGAAAGATTCTGGTGCAAGCTTGATTCGGTCGCCGATGCGATAGCGTACCAGGGGCGTGCCGTGGGTCGTGAAAGAGGTGACCAGGATTTCGCCTTCATCCGCGGGCTGCATGTTCTCGTCGACGACCTCGAATACGCCTGTCAGGGGATGAATATGCAGCGATCCGTGAGGGCATTCCAATATGAATGGCGCACCTTCCGAGGCCGCGTACTGGTCAACGACCTGGCAGCCGAATACCTCCGAAATGACCGAGCGGTATTGCGGCAATACCGTTTCCGCCGTGGGAAAGAACGCCGTGACCTTGCCGTCATACTTGAGGTTACGCTCTTGCGCCATAGTGCACAGGTCATAGACGCTGGACGGGAAACCTACGATATATTCCGGCTTGAAACTGCAGAAGGCACGCCAATAGGCGTCGAAGTTCTGCTGGCTGATATGAAAAGTGGAAAAGAAGCGGATCTTGTTGATGTAGTCGTCGCGGAATACATTGCCGTTTTCCAAGTCCTGGGGGCGCACCAGGCTCTTGCCGCTGAACCAGGCAACTTTCTTGCCCAAGCGGTAACCGTAGCGGGCCCGGAAGTGGTCCTTCAGCGCAAAGCGTTCCTGCATGTCCTTGTGTGCATAGATGACCTTCATCGATGCGCCGGTCGTACCGCCGGTGAGGCTCACTATTCCCTCTTTCTCTTCGATAGTCCGGATTGTGTCCATGTGCGCCAGCAACTGTGCTTTTTCCAAAATGGGAAACTCGTGCAAGGGCTTGCCCCGATGCTTTCGATACCAGGGTGAGTTCTGCGTGGTTGACTGCAGGAATTCGTCGAGCCGGTTCTGCGCTTCATGCGCGATCTCTTGCTCGCTGGCGTTCTCGAAGCGTCGGTAGTAATCGCCGTAAGCCTTGTAATGACCTTTGTGGCGCTGCTTGTACAAAAAAGTGTTGTAGAGGCTGATGCCTATGTTCTGGCCGACGATCGGCGCGTACTTGAGTATGAAATCTTTTAAAGCCATTTTTCACCAATAAACAGGTTGACAAGCAGCCGTTAAGCCTGCGGGCGGTAAAGCATTTCGAATTTGTCCACGGCATGCGCCAGAGTGAAGTTTTCTTCGATGCGCTGTCTGGCGCGCGCGCCTAGTTTTTCCCGGTCAGATCCGGGTGTGCGCAGCATGCGCAACAGGCCGCTGGCCAGCTCGGGTACGGAGTTTTTTTGAACGACCAGTCCGGTTGTGCCCAGCAGCACGCTGGCATCGCCTACATCCGTCGTAACGCAAGGCAGACCCACGCACATGGCCTCGCCCAGAACGTTGGGGAAGCCCTCGGTCAGGGAGTGCAGGCAGAACACGTCCATGGCGCTCATGCAGGCGGCTATGTCGGCTCGCTCACCAAGCAAGAGGAAGCGTTCGGGAAATCCCGTTGCGGCGATCAGTTGCACCAACGTTTCGTTGGCCGCCGTCAGGTCGCGGCCTACCAGCAGGAAATACGCATTGCGTTCTTCGCGGCCGGCTACGGCCGCTGCGCGCACAAAGCTCGCATGGTCCTTCGCGGCGCTATACCTGCCGACAGAACCGACGACGATCGCGTCGTCGGGCAGATTCAGCGCACGGCGCAATGCTTGCCTGGCCGTGTCGGAGTATTGGAAAGCTTGCGGGTCATAACCGTTGTGAATGACTTGCATGCGTGTGCTGTCATACCCGGCATCGGCATGCACCGTTCGCGCCGACTCGGCAACGCAGACGATACTGCTCGGCAGCAGATGAGACAGCCATGCGCATACTTTGCGGATCAGCCGTTTCAGGCGCGTGCCACCCGATTCAAAATGGGAATTCCGGATGCCCCACAATATGGTTTTCATGCCTAGTCGCCGGCCGGCCAGTCCACCCAGCAAGTCTGCGTAATACATCCAGCATTGCAGGACATCCGGCTTATTCGCGCGCAAGGCGTCGACCAGGCGGAAATACACTTTGGGTGTATCGGCAATGCTGCGCATACCCAGCGCAGTCACCGGTACGTCCATTTGTTCGAGCCCGGGACCCAGGACGCCTTTTGTGGTCAGCGAGATGACCCGGTGTTCGAAATTCGGATTGTTCTTGTGGGCGTCGACGAGGCGGAACAGGAAACGTTCTGCGCCACCCACGTCCAGGCCCACGATGACATGAGTGATTTTGGTGGGGTGCTGTATCGTCATTATTGTGTTTCCAGCCATGCCTGGAACATCAGCAGACTCCATAGCCGTGCCGAAAAATCCTGTTTTCCTTCCAGGTGCAGGCGCCATGCCTGGCGAACCGGAGCCGGGTAGAAAAAACCTTCCCGGCGCAAGCGGTGTTCGTCCAGCAATGCTTCGGCCCAGTCGCGCAATGGTCCGCGCAGCCAGGCGGCCAAGGGTATCGAGAAGCCTTTCTTAGGGCGCTCGATCAGTTCGCGAGGAACATGCCGGTACAGTACTTCGCGCAGCAGCCATTTTCCTTTGCCATCGCGCAGCTTAAGATCAAGCGGCATGCGCCATGCCAGTTCGATGACGCGGTGGTCCAGCATCGGGATCCTGACCTCCAGGCTGTTTGCCATGGCGGCGCGGTCGACTTTGGGCAAGATGTCATCGACCATGTACGACTGAGTTCCTACCGCCATCATCCAGTGTTCGAAACTGTCGGTATGGGGCCAGTCATGCGGCGTATTGAACAGGCTGGCAGGTTCCCGGGAGCCAATCGCAATGTGCTCGGGATGTTCCCAGTGGCTGCTGAGCCGGTGGTAGAAGGATTCCCGGCTGTCGGAAGACAACAGCCCGGCCGCCTTATGGATCTTCTCGCCACTGAGCGAGCGCTTGGCTCGATCAGGCATGAGGGGGCCAAGCGCTTTGAGTACCGAGTCCCACGACGACGCGGGCAGCTTTGCCATGGCGGCTGCGGCGATGCTGCGTAGCGGTGCCGGCAGCCGGCTGATCTTGCGCCATAGGGCGGGAGCGAACTGATACGTGTTGTAGCCGCCGAACAGTTCATCGCCGGCATCGCCGCTTAGTGAGACGGTAACGTGTTGCCTGGCCAGTTGGCAGACAAGGAAAGTGGGTATCTGCGAACTGTCGGCGAATGGCTCGTCATAGATTTCCGGAAGCCGCGGAATCACCGCCAATGCATCTTCGGGCTGTACGTACAACTCGGTATGGTCAGTGCCCAGATGTTTGGCGATAACTTTGGCATGCTGCGCTTCGTTATAGCGCGCATCGTCGAAACCTATTGTAAAAGTGCGCACTGGCCGCGAGCTCTGGGCTTGCATCAGGGCGACGATGGTGCTGCTGTCTATGCCGCCGCTCAAGAACGCGCCCAGCGGCACGTCAGACAGCATCTGGGCGCCTATGCTCGTGCTTAGCTGCTGTTCCAGTGCGTCGGTGGCTGCGGTGACCGTACCCTGGAAGGGATCATTCAGGCCGGCATGGATAGTGTCGTTCATTCTCCAATAGGCGGTCGATCTGGCCGTGCGGGCAAGGCGGGGATCTCCCAGGGGGATGCTGATGTAATGCCCCGCGCACAGTTTGTTGATGCCTTGATAAATGCTGTGCGGCGCGCTGATGTAGCCGTGGCGCAGCAATAGCGCTATGGCATCGCGATTGACCGTGGCGTGGAACGCAGGATGAGCCTTCAAGGCCTTCAGTTCGGAACCGAAGAGCAGGGTGTCATTTTGCCAGCCCCAATAGAGCGGTTTCTCGCCCAGGCGATCACGTGCCAGCGTCAGTTGCTTTGATTGCCGGTCCCATAGCGCAATGGCAAACATGCCGACGCTGGCTTGCAGCGCTTTTTCCGTACCCCAGGCTGCGATGCAGGCCAGTAGGGTTTCGGTATCGGAATGGCCGCGCCAGGCCAGTTGGACGCCTTCGCTATGCAAGCGCTCGCGCAACTCGAGATGGTTGTAGATTTCGCCATTGAAGGCAATCACATAGCGACTGCACGCCGAATGCATGGGCTGGTGCCCGGCAGGAGACAGGTCCAGGATAGACAGGCGGCGGTGGGCCAGCGTCAGGCCCGACGTCTGGTCCGTCCATACGCCGGCATCGTCAGGCCCCCGATGCGAAATGGCGTTGGCCATATTCAAGCCGATGCCATCGCTTTCGTTTGTGCTGTGGGGGGAGTAGAAGCCTGTCAGGCCGCACATAAAAATCCTTGTATGGGAGTCATCAAATTGAAGCCAAGCGTTTGGGGGCTAATACGTTCAGGTAGGCGTCGACGGCGTGGGTAACTCCGAAGGCTGCTGCCCGCTTTTCGACGTCGGGTGGCGAGGCGTTGGCGAATGTCTGAGTGATGGCGCTGGCGAGCGCGCCGGCGTCACCGACAGGCACCAGGCGGCCCCATCGGCCTTGTTCCAGTATTTCTTCCGGGCCGCTGGGGCAGGCAGTGCTAATGACCGGCGTGCCGCAGGCCATGGCTTCGACAAGCACGTTGCCAAAGCCTTCCCATCGGGACGAGAGCACGAACACTGAAGCACGGTGCATCCAGTTGTATGGGTTGTCCTGAAAACCTCCCAGCAATATGTCGGCGCCATAGGGCGAAGCTGCTTTAAGCGACTCCAGCAGAGGGCGCTCGCCGCCTTCGCCCAATATGACCAGGCGAGCGGGTGTCGTGGTTCGCAATTGGTTGAATGCCTTGATGAGCGTGGGAAAGTCTTTTTCCTTGCTGAGGCGTCCGACACCGATGATGACGGGCGGCTCGCCCTCGGCGAACCAGGGATGATCAAGCGCCACACGGCTTTTGATTGCCAGCTCATCAGTCTCTATCGGGTTGTGGCGTGTAGTCACAGCGTTGCGGGGGTATCCCAATGTTGCTGCAAGGTCTTCGGCCACGCCGTCGGACACGGCCACGATGGCATCCGCCTTGCGGTATGAGATGGCCATCAGCCACGGCAGCGCCTTCGAAATCAAGCCGGCGTTGTCCGCCATGGCCTGCGATAAATTGGCATGTTCGGACAGAACCAGGCGCGTCTTGCTGCGCGAGAGCACGCGGGCCCACACGGCAACAACGTTGACATAGTTCATCGCCGAGAGCATGGCTGCGGGCCGTTCGCGTCTGAGGTATCCGGCCAGGGCGAAGAGGCTGGTCAACACGCGCTTGCCCTTTAGGTCTACCACTCTGACCTTGGGATCAACATGAGACCGGTAGATACCGGCGTCTTTGACCAGCACCAGGTCTACCGGAATGCCCCGTCGGGCAATTCCATTGGCCAGCGACACAATGACACGCTCTGCGCCGCCACCGTGTAGCGATGGAATGAACAAGGCAATCTTGCCTGGGATCCTCATGCACCCACCGCTGTTTGAAAATCTTTACTGAGACTTTCCCTGATGGTGTCGAGACGCACCGGGGTTTCGCTGAGCAGAGCGGTGGTAATGTCCTGCGCCGAGCGCTTGCTGAACTGCGCCATGGATACGCAGGATGCTGGCCGGCCGCAGTAAGTGAACATATGCAGGACTTTCGGATCCCACTCGAAGCCGACTACCGGAACTTCCATAGCCATGGCGGTGACTGCGGCATGCATGCGGTAGGCGGCGAGGGCACGATAGCTGCCGATTTTCTGGATCAAGTCGGTGGGGTCTTGTATGGTGGTGCATACGGTGATTCCCGGGAACCTGGGAACCAAAGTCGCCCAAAGCTCCTGGGCGAACTCATTGTCCGCAGCCGAGCCGTTCGAAAGCACTTCGATCTGATCGGCACCAACCTGGGGCACGAGAGCCTGGACCACGTCTGCCCACCAACGCAATGCATACTGTTTGTCCGACATTGGGTGTTCGGGTGTAAGTGTCTTCAGGATGGCCGGGGCAATTACGCCCAGCCCCACTACGCTGCCGGACGCCTGTTCCGCTGTCTCTCTTTTCAAGTAAAGCGCGCTGTCGAAGCCGGCCTTGACCTTGTGTTCATGGCGCTTCCCGGCTGTGGCGCTGATCAGCGCGAAGGAGTGGCTGTCGCGGCACATCACGCTGCGCATTGCCGTCGATTTCACTATCCTCGACACAATCAGCCTGGCCAGCCAGCTGTATTGTTTTCCTGCCCCTACCGAAAACAACTTGACCGGTATATTGTTGCGCTCGCATTGCTGCACGATGCGCAGGATCAGCAGCGGAAAATTCAGAAAGTTGTCCATCATTAAATTACCGCCGCCGATAATGACTTGTTCGTACTTCGGAATGTCGTAGCCGGCTGCGATCTTTTTGTAGCGCGTGAAATAGAACAGGACAGCGATCGCATAGTTAACGGCGGCCGACTGCAGCAAAGCGTTCTTGAGCGTGCTTTTTTTTGGCTTGCCATGCGGAAGTGTGAAGCTGCTGGCTTGGACCGAGTTGCCATAGAAGTCCCTGAAATCCGCGGCTATGCCATGGTCGCGGCAGAGCCGCTCGATAGCCAGTTTGATGATGCCGTCGCCTACGTTTCTGGAAGAATATTCCCCAGCAAACAATGTCTTGCTCATTTCTGTACCCTTCGTCCCGCTCATAGTCAGTGGCCTGTGTGTTTGCATCGTGCCTGCTCAGGCTTGCGTCCCGGAGGCTCGCTTGCGCAAGATGCCGGGCAGGATGGTTTTAAATTTCCTCTTGATCAGTGCGTAGCCTTCGATATTGGCAAGGTGGCTGATGCCGATATAGAGCACTGAAAAGGCAAGGCCGCCGCTCACTGCTGCCCACACGGCCGACAGGCCCAGGGCGTTCAATAGCAACCAGCTGGCAATTGCCGCAATGCTTGCCGCGATCACGGGCTTGAGCATGTCCTTGATCTGTTCGGCCAGGCGATAGCCGATCAAGGCGTTCGAGTAATACATATACGGTGCCGAGGACAACACCACTGCAATGATCTGTCCTATCAATATTCCCACGATGCCATAAGGCACCGAGGCGGCCAGCAATACCAGGTGCAGTCCTTTCTTCACCAGCCCCAGGTATAGAATCAAATCCGTACGCCCTTTGACTTTAAGCATGTTGAAGTTGACGGTATGGATTGGCAGCAGAATTCCGGCCAGGCACAGCAACTGCAAGTAAGGCACGGCAGGCAGCCAGCGCTCGTTGAAAGCCACCTCGAATAGAGGCTGCGCCAGTACGGACACGGCCAGCAGTCCAGGGGTCACCACGAAGAACAGCAACTGGATGACAAGCCGGTACATTCTCTTCAGGTCGGTGTCGTCGTCCTGAATGCGAGCCATGGCGGGATACGTGGCTTGCTGGACCGCACTGTTGGCCTGGTCGACGATCAGGTCCCGGATGCGCTTGGCGAAGTAATACAGGCCAGTGATCTCCGGGCTGAACAGCTTACCTATCACCAGAATGTAGGAATTCTCGTAAAGCACATTCAAGGTGCTTTCGAGTGTCAGCTTTGAGCCGAACCCGAACATGTACTTGAACGACGCCATGCTGAAGGAAAGGGTGGGGCGCCAGGTGCTGGATAGCCAGAGCATCCCCGTGGACACCAGCGCCGACACGGTGAATTGGGCGACCAGGCTCCAGACGCCAAAGCCCGCGTAGGCCAGCGCGACTGCTATCAGGCCGGCGCAGACGGTCGCCGTCGAGTTGATGCGCATCAGGGACTTGAAGTCCATGTTCCGGTTCAACAGTGCCAGCTGGACTACTTTCAGCGAATTGATGAAGAGCACCAGACCGGTGACGCGTATCAGGGTGGTCAACTCCGGCTGCTCATAGAAGCTGGCGGCCCAGGGCGCCACCAGATACACCATCAGGTAGACGAGGAAACTGAACGCAAGGTTGGTAAAGAAGGCGGTCGAGAGATCAAGCGGCGTAATGTCTTTCTGGCGAATGATGGCCTGGCCAAAGCCCGATGTCATCAGGGCGTCGGCCAATGCATAGCAAATGGCGATCATGGCCATCAGCCCAAACGCTTCGGGAACCAGGAACTTGGCCAGGAATAGCGTGAATACGACCGAGGCTCCCCGGCTAATAAACATATTGGCCAGGTTCCAGACGATCCCTATTCCGATTTTGCTGTTCAGGCTAGTCACGACGTTGGGCCTTCGGCCTCGTATTCATAATTGGTGTATCGGTAGTTGCCATATTTGGAACCATAGCGGCGGGTGCTGACTGCCTGGTCATTGAAGATGACGCCTTTGACCTGTGTGCCCGCCTGCAGCAGGCGCTTGGAAGACTCTTCCAGTTCGCCCAGCGTGCTGACACCGGCGCGTGCAAGCAGGAATACCGTGCCGGCGTGGGGCGCCAGAGCCGTGGCGTCCGAGACGGCGAGTACGGGGCTGGTGTCCAGCAGGATCAGGTCGTAGCTGGCCGAGAGGCCGCGCAATATGGATACGGTGGCCGGCGACATCAACAGTTCTGCCGGGTTAGGAGGCAGCACGCCAGTGGTCAGCAGGTCTACGTTGGGTACAACATTCTTGTGCAACACCTCTTCCAGCGGCAGGCTGCCGGCAATCAGTTCGCTGAAGCCATGACGGCGCTCGAGCCCGAAGTATTGGTTGATATAACCCTTGCGCAAGTCGGCATCGATCAGGAGCACGCGCTTATTCGCCGCGCCCAGTATCGTTGCAAAGTTGACGCTGGTAAACGACTTCCCGATGCCTGGAGTAGGGCCCGTAAACAATACGATGTTATTCGCGGCGTCCAGCATGGCGAACTGCAGAGCGGTTCTCAGGCTGCGCAGGCTCTCGATGGCGGGATCTTTAGGCGAGACATGGGCCAGCACGTGGCTGCCTGGAACACGCGTCGAAACGAGCTTGTGCAGATCAGCTTGCGGAGGCGAATGCGGAACGGTCGCGAACACATGCAGACCTAGCGCTGATTCGATATCGCTGGGATCCTTGATGCCGGGGCGCATCATGTTGCGCAACAGGGCTATTCCTATGCCCAGCGCCAGCCCGAACAGCGCGGCGATGCTCAGGATCATCATTCTGTTCGGCTTGATAGGGGTTTCGGGAACCACGGCGGTATCCACAACGCGCACATTGCCGACCTTGCCTTCTTTGACCAATCTGAGCTGCTGGGCGCTATTAAGCAGGTTCACATAAAGTTCCCCATTGACTTTCACGTCGCGTGTCAGATTGAGCAACTGCTGCTCCAGGTCGGGCAGTTGTTTGATCTGCCCGGTAATTTGAGTGATTTCTTTCTTGACGGCGCCGATCTGCTGGTCAATGACTCGCACGCTCGGATGCGCATCGGTGAATTGCGCTGACAGTTCCCGTCGCTGCTGCTCCAGCTCGAACAGCTTCGTCTGCAAGCCCACCGAGGTATGCAATGACAGCGTTCCTTCGGTGCCCAGGTCGAATGTTTCATGGGCGTCGCGGAACTCGGTATATTTGTCTGCCGCTTCGTCCATTTTGCGTTTCAGTTCCGGCAGGAAGTCATCGAGGAAGGCCAGCGATTTTTCCGCCTCGGCCGCCTTTCGTTCGACATTCTGGCGTACGTACGCGGATCCCACTGCGTTCAGAATGCGTGTGATCCGGGCCGGGTTCGTGCCGGTCAGCGTAAGCGACAGTACGCCCGACTGCTTGCCTTTTTCCGTAATCACCAGGCTGCCTTGCAAGCCATTTATCATGGCCAGCCTTGAGCGGCGTTGCACGTTAAATTCGGCGCCTGGCTTGCCTTGCAGCGTGTTGATCAGTATGCGCCCGGCTTCACCGCCGGATTCAAACTCAGCGGATACGCCCACTTTGCCGTCGACCAGTTTCTGCCCTTCGGGATCCAGCAACTGGTAGCCGTCCTTTGTGGCGAGCACCGTAAGGCTTTGCCCTTCCAGCTGCGCAGGTACGTCCAGGTGTCCCAGTCGTATCTTCTCGGTTCCGGATACATAACCGCCAATACCCATGAAGCCTGGGTCAGACAGATCGCTGGCGCGCGCCGCCAGCCACGAGCCCACAAAGGGAAGGTAGTGCGGACTCGCGCTGATATACAGTTGAAGATTGTCCACGGCGTGGCCCACCACGAGCCGCGACTTGAGTATCTCCATTTCTGCGGACGCAGGAGATTGCACGTCGAAGAGCGAGGACATTTCACTTAATGCATTGCTGCTGGTCCCCTGGCTTTGCTCGACCTGGATCAGGCTGTCGGCTTGGTATACCGGCTGGCTCAGGAAAGCGTAGACGCCGCCAAGCACTGCGGTGACAACCGCCACGGAAATAATCAGCCAGCGAGCCTCCAGGACCACGTCAAGCAAACTAAGAAAATCAAAGTCGTCGTTGTTCCGGAGCTCGGATAGGGCAGATGAGGCGTTGTCGGTAGGTGTCGTCATTCAGTATCTCTTAACTCAATAGCCTGATGCGGTTGGCCCAAAAATGGACGCCGCGGTCGATTTCCGCATGGGCGGCCTCGAATGCAATTCTTGATAGCCGGTAAGGGTCGGCGATCTGGAAAGCCTTGTCCGGGCCCAGGTCGCCCAGGCAGTGGATTTTTCCGCGAGCCAGTGGATAACGGGTCTCCAGTTCCTGCCGGTGGCCGTCTTCCATGACCAGCAGGAGATCGGCTTGCGTACACATCCAACTGGTCAGTTGCTGAGCGCGATGGGCCGATATGTCCAGACCATGTTCCGCGGCGATAGCCTGCGCCAGTGGATCGGCCGGCCGGCCCACCAGCGCCGACAGCCCCGCCGACCAAATATTTTTGTCAGGGAGCTGCTCTTTGAGCAAGGCTTCGGCAACGGGGCTGCGGCAAATGTTGCCGACGCAGACGAGAAGAATGTTATCCATGAGAGCGCGGCCTACTTGGTGGTATTTCGGGTGTTGATGAGCAGGCTGTCATAGCTTGGTATCAGGTGGCCGATTACACGGTGCCAGCGAACGACGGGTGCGGCGTCAATGAAGACAACGTCGCGGGCCTTCAGCTGGAAGTCGTTTGCCAACATGAATGCGGAAGGCGATCCGGCATCCAGGTGATAAATTTCCGCCTTTCCTTCGGGGTCTTTATCATGCGGGACCTTGCGGATGACATATATTTGCCCCGCATCGGCAGTAAGCGGGCTGGCGCCGCCGGCCTCGCCAAGCGCCTCGGTCAGTGACAGGCGGCCGTCCTGCATTTGCAGCGCGCGTGGGGTCCACACTTCTCCCAGAACAAAGATCTTGGATTCGTTCCTGCTTACTACACGAAGCAGGTCGCCATCGGCCAACATAATGCGATTGGGGTTCACGCCCAGCCGGGTAAGCTGTGGCAGATTGATTTCTACCGAGTTGTTTTTGCGTGTCAGAATCAGCGTTGATCGGTCCGCCTCGGGCGTGAACCCGCCGGCGCGATTGATGGCCTCGGGTAAGGTCATGGGTATGTCATCCATGGTTTGTAGTCCGGGGGCCCGTACTTCGCCATCGACATAGATCCGATCATGGCGGTAGGCCTGCACGCGTACCGTAAGTTGCGGATCTTTGATGTACTTGGCGATGCGCCTGGTCAGAAGCTCACGTGCCTGGTTCTCGGTCAGGCCGGCAATCTTGACTGGGCCAACGAAAGGAAACTGGATGGTGCCGTCCGGATTCACGTTATAGCCGTTGCCCACGTCAGCCTGGCTGGATGAGCCCATGCTGCGGTTGGATGTGGCCGGGGCGAGCGCCATTTCAGGATGACCCCAGACCACGATATTGACAATATCGCCGGGGCCAATCGTGTAGGATTTTCTTGAACCGTACAGTCGCTTGACCTCTGTCTTGACCTCTTTTGCCTGGGCTTGGCGCTGTTGCACGATGAGTTCGCCTGTTATTGAGGTGAGCGCACCCGCTGGAGCGGCGTCAGCTTCTATTGCCGCCTTGTCATTCACTGGGTCACCCATGTACATGCCAGGGGAGAGGGCGCATGCAGACAGCAGGACGGACATTCCCACCACGGAACAAAGCGTGGCGCAACGTGCAGGGAAACCAGCAACCTGGCTTGAAAGCGATACTTTCATCAAATGAACTTTAAAAAAAAACAGGGATATAAAACGGCCGGGCAGGCTACCGCAGTGTTTTTTGCCATGACAGGCAAGAAACACTGCAAGGTGCGAACCCTTAATCCGATAGTGGGCGGCGGGAACACTTGTGTCTCGCGCTTCTTACTGCGGCGATACACGTCACTCTTGGAACACTCAAACAGCTAGAAATGGCTAGGCAAGTTCTAATTGACCGTGCTGCACTTTGAGTGTTTTCTGTTGCCCCAGAATGTGCATTAGCAGCACAACGCGCTCGGCGCCCACTGCTTGAACGACGCCTTCTATGCCGTCCAGGGCGGTATTACGTAACCGCACACGGCGCCCTGGCTGGAACGGGCTAATGCTGGAAACATCAGCGTTATTGCGCTGTGCTTCCATGTCCTGGATGGCTTGCAGCACGTCGGGTGAGACCACCGCCAACTCGGTGCCGAATGTCACGAGGCTGTTGACTCCTCGACTGGATCTTGCGACCGCTACCGATTGCTTCTCACTGGCGGGTTTGAAGAACATATATCGGGGAAACATGGGTTCATAGGCGGCAGATGCTTCGGTAAGCCCATCGATTTCCTTATTGCCGGGCTGCACGGCTTGCTTCTTGATTACTTTGAAGAGGGGCAAGTATGTTTCGAAACCTTGTCGCTGCAGGTTGATCTCTGCTACGGACTCCTGTCGAGGCTTGGTGTACGCCACATACCAATTGGCGCTTGGCTCTTGAAGAGACATTGCATGGCCAATTGGCGCATGAGAAAAATCGTTTCTAGGATGTTTGTCCTGTTTACAAAGCAATTCGCATCCGTCCTATTCAAAGCGCTACGTATTTGCTGCACGTATCGACAAGTGTTTAGTGACGTTGAACTCTATCAGAGCAGTTTGGATGCCCTGTAACAAACCGCGTTTGTTTGCGACTGAACGCTATTGCAGCAATCTAGGCGAAAAACGGAAAGATATAACGTAATAAAACGTACTTATTACGTTTGTATGAAGGTTGTAGCCATTGCAGAACCTGAATTTACAATTCTTGAGGTTCTTTTCGGGCGGCATCCTATAACATGTACGCTCTAGTAATCTATAGGTAATTTGGCGTAATGGACAGGGTTCTTATCGTGCGTTAAACGTATAAAAGTAACTGGTAGCATGTGCTATTATTGGATTAAGCTACCATATGTGACAGGATTTGGGTGGTAATACTAAGCCCAATAGGCTGTTCAGCGATCAGGCAATTGGCCGATGCTGTAGCTTCTTGTTGTTTTATATTGGTATAAACCCGACAATTTTGCCACTGCCAGCTAATGCGTCACCGCGTCAGCTGTATGGTACGGCTTGTTCATTTGCCCACTTTTCAATAGCGTTAACGGCGGAATACTCTATGATTAATTCCAAGCTCGATTCCGCCTACAAGGCTCAATGGGGAGCCGTTTCCTTCCACCCGAGAGATCGCATGGCCGCCCGGACGCTGCATATATTGTTCCATTTTCTTGTCGGCATCGCCCTGGCTGCTTTTTTGCTTCCCGAGGGCGCGGCGATTGTACTGGGCAGCTTTGTGCTGGTTATTGCTATGAAGGCGCTGTATGACTATGTTGATACAGGTAGCGTCAAACTGGCCTGTGCTGGGGCGATAGCATTAGGGGGGCTAGTGTCGTGGGGAATTTCACTACTCATCTAGTCGTGGTCCGATAGTAAGTACCGACAAATAAAAAAACCTGCGTGGCGAAGGCCGGGCAGGTTTTTTTTGTGCTGACTAGTATTCTGGAGGCGCAACTCGGAATCGAACCGGGGTGGACGGATTTGCAATCCGCTGCATGACCACTCTGCCATTGCGCCATTTGGCAACCAAGTATTGGAGCCAAGCCCAGGATTGTACATGATTCTGGCGAGACCTGTTGCCGCAGGCTTGCCTTACCGCATCACCAGGCCACCATCTACATAAAGTACCTGGCCCGTCATGAAGCGGCTCCAGTCAGAGGCAAGAAACATCACCGGTCCTGTCACATCTTCTGGGGTGGCAATGCGGCGCAGCGGCGTTTGTCCGGCCAGTTGTTCACGTATCGATTCGCGGGTTTCCCGGCTGGCTTCCGTGGGCCAGACCAGCCCCGGTGCGACGCAATTGACTCGTATGCCGTAAGGACCCAAGTCAGCGGCCAGGTGTCGGCTGAAACCGACCAGTGCCGCCTTCGCCGTCGCATAGTCATGGTAGGGCACCACGGGATGTTCCACCAGATCACTGGAAATATTCACGATACTTCCGCTGGCGCGTTGGCGCATATGGGGTAGGACCGCCTTGCATACATTGCAGGCGCTTTGCACCGCGCCGTCGAATTGTTCTTGATATGCGCCCCAGTCCAGTTCCTGGAAACGGCGCCGATGATCGGGGTTGAACCGATACGCGCGAAAGGCATTATTGACGACAGCGTCAATGCGGCCGGTTTCCGCAAGCACTTGCGCGATCATGTCTTCCACTGCCGCCGGGTCCATTACGTCGGCCCTTATGGCCCAGGCATCGCCGCCCAATTCTTTGCAGCGCTCGACGACCTGGTCTGCGGCCTTTTCGTTGCGCAAGTAATTGACCACCACCAAAGCGCCTTCACGGGCAAAGGCCTGGGCGATGGCGGCGCCTATGCCCCGGCTGGCGCCGGTGACGAGTACCACTTTATTTTTGAAGTCCATGTCTGTTTCCTGTTTCCGATCTTTATTCTGCACGGGGAATCAAATCCACAGCCACGACGTCGCGTATTGTGATGGGCCGGCTGATCAAATCCAGTTTGAGGTAAGCGTCGGCGGCTGCTTGCAGCGTATCCAGGTTAAGCACACCCAACCCCAGCCTGCGTGTCAGTTCCGAGACGCTGGCGCGATTGCGTATTGCGATGATTTCCGCGTTCAGCGCGGGGTCTTGTCCATCGATGGCGCGCCTTACCGCCAGTTGCGCTGCGCGTTCGGGATCGCTGATCATCCATTCGACGCTGCGGCGGTAGGCGGCAATGAAGCGGCGCAGCTTGTCCTTGTCGTGCTGGTAGGTGGATTCGCGCACCACGAACAAATCGCTGGAATAGTTCAAGTACTTCGCGACCTCGATCACATTGACGTCCCCCAAGCCACGCCGCCGGGCAAGCGCCAGGCCGGTATCGGTGGCGGCCGTGGCATCAACCTGACCCTGTATAAGCGGGACGAAATTGAGCAGGCCAGTCACCACGACGGTCACATCGGCCTCGCTGAGCCCGGCCTGTTGCAAAAGAATCTGCAAATTTTGCCGAGTGCCGCTGGACAGGCTATACACGCCAATTCGCTTGCCCTTGAGGTCGGATGGCTTAGTGATGCCGCTGGACGTCAGCGACACGACATTGAATACATTTTGCGGGTAGATGTCATAAATGGCGCGTAGCTTGGCGCCTTTATCGAGCGCGGCAAAGAAAGAACCGGGATCGGTGAACGCGACATCGGCCTGGCCGCTTAATAGGTTGCGCAGGGCATCGCCACCTCCTGCGCCGGGAAGGTAGTTCAGCGCCAGCCCCTGATCGCGGAAAAAACCCAGGTCCGGCTCAGCCAGCAGATTGGTGATCTCGGTGATAGGTTTGCTCCAGCCCGCCAACGTGAATTTTTCAAGCTCAGGAGCCTGGGCCCAACTGGTTTGCATAACAAGCGCCAGGGCAATGCCCGCGCCTAGCGCCGCCAGGCGCCGCAAAAATAGCGTTCGTATGAGTGTCATGATTGTTGACGTCCTGATTGGGTGACGGTGTAGGGGCGCAGCAGTCGCTTTTGCACCCACACGGCGGCAAGATAAAGCAGTAAACCTTCAAGGGTAATGAGCGTAAGCACGGCAAACATCAGCGGCGTGTCCATGGAGCCTTGTGCCGCGATGATGAGGGCGCCCAAGCCTTGGCTGCCGCCTATGAATTCCCCCACCACAGCGCCGACCAGCGCCAGGACGACCGCCATGCGCAGTCCTGCGAGGATGACCGGCAGCCCTGTCGGCACATGGAGGCGCCACAAGGTTTGCCAGCGTGTGGCGCCCAGCATGCGAAACAGTTCCCGACGGGATAAGTCCGTTTGGCCGATGCCGGTCATTGTGCTTTCCAGCAAGGGAAAGAAGCAGACCAGCGCGGTAATGACGACCATAGGCAGCGTGCCGAAGCCCAGCCAAACGGTAAGCAGTGGTGCAAGCGCAAGCTTGGGCATGACCTGGCTGGCCACGACATAAGGCATGAACACGCGACGGCCGAAAGCTGATTCACCCAGCAACAGTCCGCAGGCGAATCCGAATATTCCACCAAGCGCCAGGCCCGCGATGACTTCCAGTGTGGTTTGCGCAATATGCGGCCAGAAGTAGCCCGAATACAATCCTCGCCATAGCGACCGCGCTACCGTGGATGGCGCCGGCAGTACAAGGTCCGACCACGCAAAAGCGGTAGCGGCCCATTCCCATACCACCAAGACCGCCAGCAGCAGCATCAGCGACCAGATTCGTGACGATTTCCAGAGGCCGGCTTTCATTGTGTCGTATCCATGACCTGCCGCAGGCTGGCGCAGATCTCGTTGAATTGCGTACTGTGACGCAGGCCGGATGATCGGGGGCGGGCGAGGGGTATCGATTTTTCGCAGGTGATGCGGCCTTTGTCCATCACGGCCACGCGATCGGCAAGGTAGACAGCCTCGGCAATGTCATGCGTGACAAACAAGACCGACGTGCCATGCTGGCGACAGACCGCTAGCAAAATATCTTGAAGCTCTTCGCGTGTCAGCGCATCAAGCGCAGCAAAGGGCTCGTCCATCAGCAGCAGTCGAGGTTGCGTGAGCAGGGCCCGTGCGATGGCTACTCGGCTTTGCTGGCCACCCGAAAGCTGATGCGGATACCGATCATGCATTGTTCCCAGGCCTAGTTCATCGAGCAGTGCTTGTGCATGTGCGGTATCGGCGGCATCGGGCGAGCGTTGTAGGGACACCGGCAGCAGCACGTTGTCGAGTACGCTCAGCCATTCCAATAATGTGGGGGCTTGAAACACGAAACCTGTAGCCGGGCTGGGACCGCGCACTGGCTTGCCTTCGAGCGACACGCTGCCGGCTGCCGGCAGCAGCAGCCCCGCGGCCAGTTTCAGCAGTGTCGATTTGCCACAACCGCTGCGCCCCAACAAACAATGGATAGCGCCTGCCGGCATGAGCCAATCTACCTCGTTGACTGCGACCGGCGCATCAGGGTAGCGATAGCTGACCTGACGCATACTTAAGAAAACATCATCCATAGCGATCTGGTATTTAGTCCCTGTATAAGGCCAAAGCCTCGGCGGCTTGTTCCGCCGAAGCTTCAATGTCAACCATGCGCACAAGATCCAATAGGCTGAAGCGTCCGTCATGATGCCAACCGGCCGCAGGCATCGTCATCGTGCCCAATGCGCAGATACGGGTGGCGCCCGCTTGCGCGAACAAAGGCGCCAGGCGAAATAGCTCTTCGGGGCTGGCAGCCAGCCCCACTGTTTGCAGGAAGGCGCTCTGGCTGCCTAGCCAAAGCGCAGCGTCGTCCAGGGTGTCGACCGCCACGACGCATGCCGTGCGATTCAATGCGCCTGGCGGCGACGCCTGTGGCTTGTCGATATAAGCCACGCACCAGGGCGCGTCCACAGGCCCCAGCAATTCGATAGGCTCGCCTCGCAGTTGGTGTAGTTCGAGTGCTTGTCGCCAACTGGCTGCGGCGGCGGATTCTTCCAGTGATAAGGCTCGGCGCGGAAATGCATGTTGCAGTGCTGCCACCTCGCCAGCGAGTTGGCAGGCGAATTCGTGCGGGGAAACCTGCGCGCCTCGTTCGACGTAAAAAACTTGTGGTGAATAGCAGCCTTGTTGATCCCAGCGTACGATGTCCAATGCTGCCTGCCTGGCCGTAAGCTGGGATTGTCTGGCGTCCAGGGCCGTGGCCGAGATCAGGCCGGCGCTGAATTTGTGGCCGTGGGACAGCAAGCGCTTGCCTACAGGCAACTGGCGCTGCCAGGCGGCAAGCGCCGTATCGCCGCCATATACCGTCAGTACGTCTGCATGCTGGCATAGCGTCTGTTCCAGCGCCGTTTCACCCCCTGGCCACCAGGCGATGGCGAAGACGCCGGCAAGCCGAGGCTCAACCTCGGCAAGCGAGCGTGCGAACCAACCCGCGAACAAGGGCTCGTCGCTGGATACCTTGCCTACATTGCCGGCTTTCACCAACAGTCCAGACACCATGCTCCATAGCGGCAGGCCAGGGACGTTTCCAGCCCAGACATGCCCCAGCAACGCAGGGCCGTAGGCGCGTGTCCAGCCACCTTTTGCACGAGGGCGGAAGTCGTCAAGCAGGCCTGGGTCGCCAAAGTCTTCGACAAGAAAGCGCAGCAGTTGTGGCCGGCGAAAGGCCTTCAGGCTGGCGTTGATGCCCAGCCTCACCATCTCGTGATCGAAGCCGCTAACGATGGACAGCATGCGTTCGATTTCCTGACGGCCGGGATCGTCGGCGTCCAGCATGCGGGCGATGGTGCGATCGATAACATCCACGATTTCCAGAACAGGCAATGAGGCCAAGTGGCCCCGTGCGGCTGCGCTTACCGTGGTGGCTACCGTTTCCAATTGCGATGGCGTGAGCCTGGGCAAAGCCACTTCCAGCCGCTGTCCATGGGCCTCGAAAGCCAGCGTTTCCCACGCTAAAGCGCTGGCCGCGATGCCGGGAATATAGCCGCCCACGGCCTTGAGAGCGGGTTTCATGCCTTTGCCGCTTGCAAAAACGCATCCATTGCCATGGAGCAGCCCTTGGCCTGAGCGCCCTGTGCGCGCCCCAACAGCAAGAAGCCGCCGTCGACTGCCACGCCCACATCCTCGGTAAGAATGGTGGTTACCGAATTGAAGTTCGCCAAGTCGCAATGCGCCAACACGCCACGTTCGCCTGCCGGCACGTCTTGTCCGGTGATTGGGTCTACGGTACGTGATCGTATCCAGTGCGGCCCCGACTTGATCGCCGGTTGCGTGGCGTTGCCATCGTCATAGAATTGGGTGCTGAGTTCGGTCATGCCGTACATGTTGATGCATGCGCTGGCAGGCACTCCAAAGTTTGCGCTGAGCTGGCGATAGAATTCGTCCGTCGCCATTTCGCGGGATTGACCTTTGAACCCGCCGGTATCAAACAAGCGGCTGCCCGGCGGTAAAGAAAAAGCCAAACCCTGCTGTTGCAGCGCGTCCATAAGATGAACGAAGCTGTAGCTGGCGCCGAGCAAGGCGTAAGGCTCGCCATCACGCTGCACTTGCGTCAACGTTTCGCATAGGCGTTCGGTGTCCATACCCTGAGGACCGATGAAGTAGCTGCTGCCGTCAGCCCCAAACCCGTCGAGCGCCAAGCCGAGATAGTGCGCCAGGGACGAATTGGGCATCATATCTTCTGTTGGAAACAGGATGCCCATGCGCAGCCGTTTCATCCCGCGCATGAAGCGCTCTGCAAAGTGCAGCTTCATGGAGTGGTCGTACACGCGCAAGTGGGGATGGTAATGGCGGCCCTTGCTATCTATGCGCGTGGTGCCGCTGGTCATGAATACCCGTTCGCAATGCTCTGGCGGCACGCAACTAAGCGTCAGGTCTTTGAAGGCATTGATGGGGACAGCAGGAATGTCGCGCCAGTGCTTTACTGTTCGTGCCGTTTTTCCCTGTTGCCGGCAATAGCGCTGGAATGCCAGGTTATGCCGGAACTGGTGGGTGAATAGTCGTAGCGCAAGGGCGTTGAATTCGTCGTCGCCGCCCTGGGGCCGGCTCATGAATTCCAGCAGGTCTGTCAGAATTTCCGGCGCTATCGCTGGCGCAGTGGTATCGGCTTTTGTCACGGTTGCCCTTTCGTTGGTGTTACCGGCAGGGCCGGCATAGTGCTCCGAAAGGGTCGTAAATAGTGGCAAATTTTGCAGTTGTACTGCGCGGGCCGCAGCTGCACAACTCACTCTCCTTACGTCGGTATGATCCGATTCAAGTTCACGGGTTCGTTCTATTCATCTCAGTGCCCGCCTTTTCAGGCTGCAACACACCCCGGAGCATTG
>NZ_JBEBUX010000021.1:0-37870 GCF_040393045.1 Pollutimonas bauzanensis
AGAACAGAAAACCACTGTCTACCCGGCTAATTCCAGTCCCACTTCAGGTGCAAATACAGACAATAAGCACTGCATACAGCCCCCGATATCTAACCCATCCTCTCCTTATCTATATCTCCTTATCCATAAATAGCAGTTCGTTGCCATATGCACCAATAGAAATGGCGCCGCACGCCGAAGGAAGCGCACTCACTCTATATATATAAGCCTCTATATAAAGAGCGGGGAGAACAAGAGCGAGAAAAGCCTGCATCGATAGACAAAACCAACCCTCTATATATAGACCCTATCTATATAGAAGCTGAGATAGAACTCGAACCTCCTCTTATAGAAGAGCCCATGAAAAACACATAGGCAGTCCGAACGCGCCTATACCGGCAATTCTGTCGTTTCTTTGATGCGCTGAAGTGTAAAACTGGATCGCATATCGACCACCGCAGGATGCTGCATCAGTTTGTCCATAGCGAACTGGGAGAATTTCGTAAGGTCTTCAACCTGGACTCTTAATAAATAATCCATATCTCCCGACATGGCGTAGCACTCGACAACCTCAGGCCAGGCCTGCACATCTAGCGCGAAATCCGAAATAGGCGCATGACTTGAGCGATGCATTTTATTCAACCGTATCGTCACGTACGCCAACAGCTTGAGCCCCACCTTCTCAGGATTCACCAACGCCACATAATTTTGGATATAGCCCTCTTCTTCAAGCCGCCGCACTCGTCTTAAGCAAGGGCTAGGCGACAGCGCAACTTTATCGGCCAGATCTTGATTGCTAAGACGGCCGTTACGCTGCAATGCCATCAAAATTTGCTTATCTATCCTATCCAGATCGTTTGACACTATAAACCACCTCTAAATTGACTATAGACGACATTACATTGCGTAAAGTTGAATTATTCAAGTGAATTTTGCAATCGGCTGCCAAGCTGTATTCCTTACACTGCCCTATCCCTATAAACTTTCATCACACAATTGAGGAGCCAAGACATGAGCACGCCTTTTCAACCCTGGGACAACCCCATGGGCACCGCTGGCTTCGAGTTCATCGAATACACTGCGCCAGACCCTATCGCGCTAGGCAAAGTTTTTGAAACATTGGGCTTTAAAGCGATTGCCCGCCATCGCAACAAAAACGTCACGCTGTATCGCCAAGGCGGCATCAATTTCCTGATCAACGCCGAACCCGACTCCTTCGCCCAACGTTTTGCCCGCTTGCACGGCCCTTCCATATGCGCCATCGCCTTTCGCGTCAATGACGCCGGCAAAGCATATAAACGCGCCCTCGAACTCGGCGCATGGGGCTTCGACTCGGGCAGCGGCCCCATGGAGCTAAACATACCGGCCATCAAAGGTATAGGCGATTCCCTAATCTATCTTGTGGATCGCTGGCAGGGGAAACAAGGCCATGGCGGCATTGGCGACATCAGCATTTACGATGTCGACTTCGAACCTATTGATACCGCAACGGCTCAAACCGACCTGAGCCATACCGGCGCAGGCCTGACCATAGTCGACCACCTTACCCACAATGTACATAAAGGCCGCATGGATGAATGGGCCGAGTTCTACGAAAGGCTGTTCAATTTTCGCGAGGTCCGCTACTTCGACATCGAGGGCAAGGTGACGGGCGTGAAGTCCAAAGCCATGACGTCGCCCTGCGGCAATATTCGCATTCCCATCAACGAAGAAGGCACCGAAGAAAAAGGCCAGATCCAGGAATACCTTGACCTATACCATGGCGAAGGCATACAGCATATTGCTTTGGCAACTTCGGATATCTATCGCACTGTCGAGGAACTGAAAGCGAAAGGCCTGCAGTTCCTGGATACGCCCGACACGTATTACGAATTGCTGGATCGACGGTTGCCGAATCACGGCGAAGACACTGCCCGCCTGCAAGCCAATAAAATCTTGCTGGACGGCGCTGCCGAGGGCGGTTTGCTACTGCAGATTTTCACCGAAAACCAAATCGGCCCGATATTTTTCGAGATTATCCAGCGCAAAGGCAACGAAGGCTTCGGAGAAGGCAACTTCAAGGCGCTTTTTGAATCGATAGAGCTCGACCAGATGCGCCGTGGTGTGCTGAAAAACGTCGAATAACCCCGCAATACCGGCAGCAGCACACCTTGCTGCCGGGAAACCGATAAAATCGCTTCACTGAATTTAAGGGAAGCGCGATGTTGTCGTATTTTATTATCTTGCTGCACCGCAGTTGGCGAATGTTCCTCGCCGTCAGCAAGGTCATGCTGCCAATCATGATCATCGTACAAATCGCACAGGAATTCGGTGTGGTGGATATGATCGGGCGCCTGATCACACCAGCAATGTCGCTGCTACATCTTCCTCCAGAGGCTGGGATTATCTGGACCACCACCTTGCTTACTGGCATTTATGGCGGCATTGCCACCTTGAGCGGCCTGGCGGGCAGCGCCGATATGACGGCAGGCCAATTAAGCGCACTATGCGCCATGATGCTCTTCGCTCACAACATCCCCGTAGAACAGGCCATCGTCCGACGCGCGGGGGCAAGCTTTTGGTCTACGTCGGCGCTGCGCATCGGCACGGCCCTGGTGTACGGCGCCGCCGTTTCGTGGGCCTGCCACTTGACTGGCGTCCTGTCTGAGCCAATATCGTTTGAATGGCTGCGCGGATCCGCTACCGTTGCTGACGGCGCATCAAATACTTACCTTGCATGGGCACAGGCAACCGCCTTTTCTTTACTACTGACCTTTGTGATCATCGCCTTTCTGGTTCTTGTACTGGATGCGCTGGAAAAACTAGGCATTACGCGTCGAATCACCTCCGCCATGATGCCTTTGCTGCGGATATCCGGGCTTGACGCCAGGGTAGCCCCCGTCACAACGGTTGGCGTCCTGCTCGGATTGACCTATGGCGGAGCGCTGATTATTGAAGAATCCAAGAAGCAGAATTTCTCGGCTCGCACGCGATTCCTCGCATTGACCTGGCTATCGCTATCGCACGGACTGATTGAAGACACGCTGCTATTGATGGCGCTAGGTGCAGATGTCTGGATCGTGCTGGTTGGCCGCGTACTGATAACGCTGGCCATCGTTGCCACGCTGGCTAAACTGACAGACCGCGGCAACTGGAGTACGGCCACCGTGCCAACTAAACAATCGCCATGAAAAGCGCCGCTTCAGCTTTACTGCGTGGCGGCGCGGCCTACTAACCCACCAACAACTGGGAAAATTGCTTGCGGAATTTACCTAGCTTGGGCGAAATGACCACCTGGCAGTAACCTTGCCCCGGATGCTGGACATAATAGTTGTGGTGATAATCTTCGGCGGGCCAGAAATGCTCAGCCTCCAGCACTTTAGTGACCACAGGCTCTCCTAGCTGGGCCTGGACTTCAGCAATGGTTTGCCGGGCGATTTCAGTTTGGCTTGGAGATTGGCAAAAAATAGCGGACGCATACTGTGGCCCGACATCGCCGCCCTGCCGATCAAGCGTCGTGGGATCATGCGTGGCGAAAAAAACCTGCAAGATTGTTTGAAAATCGATGACCTGGTTATCAAAAGCCACCCGCACCACTTCGATATGCCCGGTCGTCTTGCTGCATACTTGTTCGTAGCTGGGGTTATCGATATGGCCGCCGCTATAACCCGGCGTCACATCGAGCACGCCACGCACTGACTGAAATACCGATTCAGTGCACCAGAAACAACCTCCACCCAGTATCGCAACTTCAGTCATAAGTATCTCCTATTTAGTTTCGGGCAGGTTTTTATCGGCCAGCGATAGTATCCATGCGGCAATGAGCCGTGCGTTTGCTGGATTGACTTGCGGCTGAGCAGGCATGGGAACCGCACCCCAGCGGCCTCGTCCTCCCTGTCGAATAGCGTTGGCCAAGTATTCGGACGCACCCTCTTGGTTGACGAACCGCTGGGCAATCAAGGTAAAAGAGGGGCCAACCCGTTTTTGGTCAATCTGATGACACGCAAGACAATTGCTGGTGCGTGCCAGATCAACGCCTGTAGTTTGCCCCGAGGCAGCGCCCCCAAACCCCAAGCTGATCAAACAGGACAAAATCAAGAAAAATCGTGAATACGTTGAGTACATAAACCAGAACCTGAAACGTGTAAATAAAAACCGCCTACGCGTGGCCGAGCTTGCTTCCTCGCATATCAGGGTATTATCGACGATATTTCATTGATACAAGTAGGCCATGCTTCAATATCCGCAAATCGACCCTATTGCTCTACAGATCGGCCCCGTTGCCATACATTGGTATGGGCTGATGTACTTGATCGGCTTCGCATTAGTCTGGGTGCTTGGCCGATGGCGTATTAACCGAGGCGAAACCGACCTAAGCTTGCGCGATCTGGAAGACATCATCTTCTATAGCGTATTAGGCGTTATCGCTGGCGGGCGCCTGGGCTACGTGCTGTTCTACAAGCCTGCCGAATATCTTGCGCATCCGCTTGAGGTTTTCTATCTGTGGCAAGGCGGCATGTCGTTCCATGGCGGATTGGTCGGCGTGATCGTGGCCTTGCTGATTTTCGCCCGCAAGCGCAATAAAACGCTGCTGGAAATTGGCGATTTTGTGGCGCCCCTGATTCCCTTGGGCCTGGCTGCCGGGCGTCTGGGCAATTTTATAAATGGCGAGCTTTGGGGCCGCCCGACAACATTGCCCTGGGGAATGGTATTTCCTCAAACTGCCGATGGTGTCGCCCGCCACCCTTCACAACTTTATGAGATGGGGCTGGAAGGTTTTGCCTTGTTTGCACTGGTGTGGCTATTTGCCCGCAAGCCGCGTCCTACAGGTCAGATCAGCGCCGTCTTCCTAATGGGCTACGGGGTGTTTCGCTTTCTGGCTGAATTCACCCGCGAACCTGATAACTACCTGGGCTTATTGGCAGGCGGGCTATCCATGGGCCAGCTATTGTCGCTGCCCATGGTATTGGCCGGCGCCATTATTTTTGTGTGGAGTGCAAAAAAATCGAGCCGCGAATCGACACGGTAACCATTTCAGTGCCGCCTTCCAGCGGTACACTGGCTTTATCAGCCGCCATCGCCATCATGCGGCCGGCTGGTTGATACGGCTGGGCTCCTGCCCCGCCCAGGTCGACATTACGTATTGTGTAATGAGCAAAACCCAAGGCGTCAGTCAAAGCCTGAGCGCGGTCGGTGAACGCCTTGACTGCTTGCGTCATCAAAGCCTGCTCTTGCTTAGCCCTTGCCTGCTGCGAAACAGAGAAGGCCAGATTGTCGATTGGCATCCGGTCGCTTAACTTGCCAGCCAGCTCGGACGCTGCGGCAAAATCGGTAGATTCAAGGAATATTTCGCCCCGGCCACGCCAGTTCGAAATTTTTCCCTTTTCGTTGCTCATGGGCCAAAGCCGGTAATTACCGCTACTGACCTTGATTTTGGGGTCGCCCTTGGCGTCGCCCATGACGCTATCCAGCGTTTTACTTAGCGCTTTGGCGACCGCCGCCTGGGATGCATCGCTGATTTCGGTGGCCAATGTTATTTTCACAGTATCGTGCGGCACCTCGGCCGCAGCTTCGGCACGCAAGCTGGCTTGAGGCCACTTGCCGCCCTTGACTGCCTTATCCTCATCTTCTTGTGCAGAAGCTGGCGCCGCCAGGACACTAGCGCCTAAACATAGCGCAATACCTAACAGCCACTTACGATTTTGCGTGGAAAGATACATTGTCCGCCCTATAAAAAGTAAAGCTCGTCCGAAGACGAGCTTTAAGAAATTGCCCCGCCTGTGCCGTCTAGGCCGGCATCCTGGAACCGAGGGTTCAAGGTGGTCGCCTTCAGTCAAGCTTCGGGCTCGCCTTAAAAGGAAAGCACACCTACTTGTCAATCCAGCAACCTGCATGCCATAAGCATTGGTTCAAGGAATGTATGGCCAAGTCACGAACACGGCAGGGACTAACTGGTGAATACTGCAAAAACAATATTCGAAAACTTTATGTAGAGATCTTACTCTGGTTTTGGGTTGCCGGTCCCACTACCTGATCAAGCATTTCGTTCATGTCTTCAATTTTACGCTTGAAATCACCCAGCGCAAGATTGCTTAAAGGACCATCGGGAGCACGCATGGCCAGAAGCTCGATGGCGATTTGAATGGCAGCCATGACGGCGATGCGTTCGTTGCTGGCAACCTTGCCGGTTCCCTTGACGCCCAGCATACGCTGATCGACATGGCGAACCGCCGCCAAAAGCGCGTCTTTTTCAGATGCCATGCAAGCTAAAGAATAGTCGCGGCCCAAAATGGATACGTCAATGCGTTCCATAATACTCTACTCCTGGGGCGCGCCGGGCAGGCGCATTAATATTGAATCGATATGTTCGCGAGCCTTGTCAGTAACCACGCGCAATTGCGACGTGTCGGCCTGGGAGACCGCAAGCTTTTGCTTGGCGACTTCCAATTCGGTCTTGTACTGCATGGCTTCGACCTGAAGCGTGGCCTGAGCGGCTTCAGCCTCGGAACGCAATGCCTGCATTTCGGCTTCGTGGCTGTTTGCACGCTCGGTCGTAGAGGCGAATTCAGCCTCACGCCTTGATAGCTGGTCACGCAACGCATCGCGCTCTTGTTCCAGGTTTTTCAGGCGAGCCTGCAAGGCAGCACGCTCAGCTTGAAGCTGGCGAGCGAACTGCACCATTTGCCCGATACGGGCAGCGAGGGAATCAATATCTTGCAACATGGGCGTTATCGTAAACCATCCCACCGTGAAGTGGATAGGGAAAAATGAAAACCAATCATAACCTTTCACACCTCTTTCCAAAACCTTTCATTTTTCTTTCATTTTTGCCATTAAAGCGGGTTATAGCCTGACCGAATATGTAAAAAACCACGTTGTTGAGGGTAAACCCTGAAGAACCAAGGGCAAATCAGGGTTTCCAGCCGGGACCACGTCCATTACCATTCCTCACCTTTTGGTAGTTGTCGTCCCGGCCTCCCTGTTAAGGGTCAAAGCCTGCCATCTAGATGGCTAAAAACAGGGCGTTCAATTATCCGTTTTATCATGCTGTCAGGGAGATTTCGTCAACATGCAGCTCAGAAATAAGCAGGACTTTTGGTCCGGTATTATGTTCGTTGCCATAGGCATCGGATTTGCGTTGGGCGCCACCAGTTATTCCATGGGCACTGCTGCCCGCATGGGGCCCGGTTACTTTCCATTTTGGCTGGGCGTATGCCTGACCATACTTGGCGCGGTAGTAGCTCTTGGGGCATTATCGCCCAAGGCGCAAGAAGCAGAGCTCGAAAAATTCGACTGGAAAATCAGTTTCATTGTGATTGGCTCAGTCGCGCTTTGCGGTGTACTCCTGGATGTTCTGGGCGTCTACATTTCGGTCTTCCTGCTGGTCTTTCTTAGCAGCATGGCAAGCCATATATTCAACTGGAAAGTTGCCTTGGCAAACGGGATATTTCTTGTCCTGTTCGTCTGGCTGGCGTTCATCAAGGGGCTAGGTTTGATCTTCCCTCTGTGGCCCAGTTTTCTAGGTAACTAAAGGAGCACCCGAAATGGAATTGTTTGAACATCTGGCGCTCGGTTTCTCGGTGGCCTTCACCCCAGAAAACCTGGCTTATTGTTTGCTGGGCTGCCTGCTGGGCACTCTGATCGGCGTTCTGCCTGGCATCGGCCCTGTGCCGACCATCGCAATGCTGTTGCCCATTACTTATGTACTGCCGCCTGTTGCCGGCCTCATCATGCTTGCCGGTATTTATTACGGCGCACAGTATGGTGGATCAACCACGGCCATTCTTGTGGCCTTGCCGGGGGAAACGTCAGCCGTGGTCACGGTGCTGGACGGCCACCAAATGGCCCGAAACGGCCGGGCCGGTGCGGCGTTGGCCATTGCAGCGCTGGGCTCGTTCTTTGCCGGCTGCGTGGCAACGGTCTTGCTGGCAGGCTTTGCTCCTCCCCTGGCTGAAGTCGCCTTCAAGTTCGGTCCTGCGGAATACTTCTCGCTGATGGTGCTGGGCCTGATCGGCGCTGTTGTATTGGCATCGGGCTCGCTGCCCAAGGCCATTTGCATGATTCTGCTCGGCCTGCTGCTGGGTATGATCGGCACCGACGTTAACTCTGGTGTAGCCCGTTTTGACTTTGGCATTCCTGAACTGCAGGACGGCATCGACTTTGCTGTAGTCGCCATGGGCGTGTTCGGCTTTGCCGAAATCATGACGAACCTGGAACTCAAGGACCAACGTGTCGATATCACTGGCAAAGTAGGTACTTTGTATCCTAACAAGCAGGAATTCAAAGAAGCCTGGCCTGCCGCTGTACGAGGCACGGCGCTGGGTTCGGCACTGGGCATCTTGCCTGGTGGCGGGGCCGTGTTGTCGTCGTTCGCGTCCTACACGCTGGAAAAGAAAATCTCCAAGAACCCGGAGCGTTTCGGCAAGGGTCACCCGGCCGGTCTTGCTGGACCTGAGTCTGCCAATAACGCGGCAGCGCAGACTTCCTTCATTCCGTTGCTGACGCTGGGTATTCCCGGCAACGCGGTAACGGCATTGATGATCGGCGCCATGACCATCCACAACATTCAGCCTGGCCCGCAGGTCATGACCAGCCACCCTGAACTGTTCTGGGGCCTGATCGTGTCGATGTGGATCGGCAACCTGATGCTGGTGATTCTGAATCTGCCATTGGTTGGTTTGTGGATCAAGTTGCTGAAAGTGCCTTATCGCATTTTGTTCCCGGCCATTCTGGTGTTTTGTACGATCGGGGTGTATTCCCTTAACTACAACGTCTTCGACATCTGGATGACGGCAGCATTTGGCCTGATCGGCTACATCTGGGCAAAACTCAAATGTGAAGGCGCGCCTTTGCTGCTGGGTCTGGTGCTCGGACCCATGATGGAAGAGAACTTCCGCCGGGCATTGCTGTTGGCCCGCGGCGACTACACCACCTTCGTTACGCGTCCGCTATCGATGTCGCTCCTGATAGCCGCCGCTATCCTGGTTTGCATCGTGGCCTTGCCATCGATCAAGAAGAAACGCGAAGAGACCTTTGTAGAAGAAGGTTAACGAACCGCGTTATGAACTAAAAACGGCGTTTTGCCGAAAAGCACCCCAGAAGTTGGACATAACTCCAACCTTTGGGGTGTTTTTTATGGGCGCCCGAACCCCAGGCTTATGAGTTAATCTTACGGCTGGAGCAATACATAACATTCATACAAGGAGAATAACGATATGCCCTCGATTAGCGCCAAGACTTACGACTCTCTACCCAGCACTCGTGTCGCGTTTCTAGGACTGGGCGTCATGGGCTATCCCATGGCCGGTCACTTGGCCAAAGCAGGCCACACCGTCACCGTCTACAACCGGACATTTGCCAAAGCCGAAGCCTGGGTGAAAGAGTTCGGTGGCCAAGCCGCCAAGACCCCCAAAGAGGCCGCCCAAGGGGCCAGCATCGTGTTCTGCTGCGTCGGCAACGATGATGACCTGCGCAGCGTCGTATTGGGCCCAGAGGGCGCGCTCGCGGGCATGGCTGCGCAAACCCTGTTTGTGGACCACACCACCGCCTCGGCCGAAGTTGCACGCGAACTCTACCAACAAGCCAAACAACAACATGTTGGTTTTGTCGACGCGCCCGTTTCAGGAGGCCAGGCTGGTGCAACCAATGGCGCGCTTACGGTGATGTGCGGCGGCGAACAGGCACATTTCGACACCATAAAACCTCTGGCCCATGCTTATGCTCAGGCCGTTACCCTGTTAGGCGACTCGGGCTCCGGGCAACTATGCAAGATGGTCAACCAGATTTGCATTGCCGGGCTGGTTCAGGGCTTGTCCGAAGCCATCGCTTTCGGACAGGCGGCGAAACTGGATATGAAACAGGTATTGGGGGTGATCAGCAAGGGCGCTGCGCAAAGCTGGCAAATGGAAAATCGCGGCACCACGATGGTCGACGGCAAGTTCGATTTCGGCTTTGCTGTGGACTGGATGCGCAAGGACTTGGGTTTAGTGCTGAATGAAGCCAAGCATAATGGAGCACGCGTTCCTGTAACGGCGCTGGTCGACCAGTTTTACGGCGATGTGCAGCAAATGGGCGGCAATCGCTGGGACACGTCCAGCCTGATCAAGCGCCTGAGCAATACCTAAGCGCAACTGCCTAGGCAAGGTGCCTGGGCAGCGTTAATAAAGCACATAAACCGACCCCTCCGTCTACTGAGGGGTCGCCATCGTTAAGCACAATAGTGCCACGATTGCGCTGCGCATAAGCCAACGCTATGGCAAGCCCCAGGCCTGACCCACTGGCACGCGACCCTTTGCGTGCGGGCCCACCCCGATCGAATCGTATGAATACGCTGTCGCGCAAAGACGGATCCAGGCCCACGCCGTTGTCGCATACGCTGACCCAGGCATCACTACCCTGCACACCAGCCGACACCGTAATAGAGCAGCCTTCACCAGCGTGGTTGATTGCGTTATGCACAAGATTGGAAATAGATTCATGAATTTCGGCATCGCTACCCAGGACCCACACGTTGGCGTCCTCCGATGCGCCGCTGACGTCGTGGCAATCGACCCAGCCCAGATCCTGGTGCTTCTCGCGCGCCAACGGCAAATACAGCAGCACGACTTCCCGCGCCAATGCATTCAAGTCAACTTTTGACTGCGGCGCCACTTCGTTACCGCTGGCATGGGCCAGAGATAGCAACTGCTCTGTCAGGCGCGAGGTCTGCCCCAGCTGGCGGATGATAGCGGCAAGCGTTTCCCGCATACGCACGATATCCGGTTCGCGTTTGGCATACTGGGCCTGTGTACGCATGATGGCCAATGGCGTGCGCAACTGATGCGACGCATCAGCCAGGAAACGGGCCTGCTTGTCCAGCACCTGGCGATATAAATCAATATGATGATTCACCGCTTTTACCAGCGGTACAACTTCACGCGGGACATTAGAGATGTCCAGCGGCATCAGATTATCGATATTGCGCAGCTTGATTTCGCGCCTAAGCTCGTTCAGTGGCCGCAAAGCCCAATGAACGCTGAACCAGACCAATAATATGGCCAGGATTAACATGCGGCCATCGCGAAATAAGCCCTCTCGCCATGCCTGCTGTTGTGTGTGCAAGCGAAGGTCCATGCTTTCGCCCACCAATATGATCACTTGCCGGTGCACGCCGCTGTAGTGAAGGTCGCGCCATAAGGCCACCATTCGCACCTCATCGTTCCGATACATGGCGTTATAAAAAACCGGCATCCCTTCGTTTTCGGCCAAAGTCACTGGTCGCGGCAAACCCTGCATACCCAGTAACGTTTTCCCCTCGGCCACCTGACCGCGCGACCCAGCCAGGCTTAACACGTTGGGTGTAACCTCTTCAACGCGAAAATACTTGCGGTTGCCGGCGCGCGACTCCAGCATGACCTGTGCATAAAACGGTGGATCAATACGCAACGAGCCGTCGGCATTGAATTCAACGCTGTTTTCCAGCACTTTGGCCGGCTCGAGCAGTGCACTGTCATAGACCTCTTGGGTCACAACATTCAAAGCCTGGTAATCGGTACGGCTATCAACCAGCAATAAGGTGACGACCCCGGGAATAAGCAGCACGAGCAGCCAGAACCTAATGCCTCCGCGAGATTTTCGTGGAAAGGTTGCCATGTCTCAGGCGTCTTCCAGTATGCTTTCCAGCATGTAGCCCAAGCCTCGCACAGTCACAATATGCACGTCGCTGCCCGCCAACTTCTTGCGCAAGCGATGCAATACGACTTCGATCGCATCAGGACTGGAATCGCTATCGTGCTCGAAAACACGGCTGAACAACTGGCTTTTTTCGACAGGCATGCCACTGCGCGTAACCAGCACGGCCAGCGCGGCTTGTTCGCGCGGCGTAAGGTGCAAAATCGCACCATCCAGCGAAAATGCGCGACTCTCGCTGTCGTAAAGCAGCGACCCGCAACCCATCTGCGGCGCCTTGCGCCCGCGGCTGCGGCGCACCAGCGCGGCCAACCGTGCTTCGAGCTCTTCAAGCGCAAAAGGCTTGGTCAGGAAATCGTCAGCGCCCAGGTTCAGCCCACGCACGCGGTCTTGCAATGCCCCCTGCGCGGTAAGAATCAGTACAGGCGTCACGTCGCCACGGTTGCGCATTTCGCGCAACAAAACCAGCCCGTGCTTGTCGGGCAGCCGCAAGTCCATGACGACAGCATCATAACCAGACCCTGCCAGCATGTATTCGGCAGTTTGCGCGTCGGGCGCATGCTCGGGCAGAAAGCCGCTTTGAGCCAATGCCCGCTCGAGCCATGCTGCCATTTCACGTTCGTCTTCAACCAGAAGTATGCGCATGGCCCTTGTTTTCCAGTGAGGGCAAGCCGCGATGACTTTGCACTCGCTGTCGCAAATAACGGGTTTCCTGCCCTCTTTTAAATAAAATCAACGCTAACTCATTCAGTGCACGTGTATAAACATCACGCTTGAATTCAATAACAGCGTCAAGCGGAACCCAATACTGACTCCAGCGCCAGGCATCGAATTCCGGACTATGTGTGGCGCGTAAACTGACGTCAGTGTCGCGCCCAACCATTCTTAACAAAAACCAGATCTGTTTTTGTCCCTTATAGTGGCCGCGCGAATCGCGCCGAACAAAATTGTTCGGAACTTCATAGCGCAGCCAATCACGTGTCCGGCCTAATATCCGAACGTGCTCGGGTCGCAACCCCACCTCTTCGTGAAGTTCGCGAAACATGGCCTGCACGGGACTTTCTCCATATTTAATGCCGCCCTGCGGAAATTGCCACGCATGTTCCCGAATACGTTTACCCCAAAAAACCTCGTTTTTTTGATTTACGAGGATAATGCCGACATTAGGACGGTAGCCTTCACGGTCTAACATGGGCCACCCCAAAGCGAATTCAATACAATTACTGTTGATTATACGTATCTGTCGAGATCCCCACCATGCATGCAAGCAAGTATCACATTAATACCCTTAAAGAAGCTCCTGCGGAAGCCGAAGTAGCAAGCCATCAATTACTGACGCGGGCGGGCATGATTCGCAAAGCCGCCGGCGGCATCTATACCTATATGCCATTGGGCCTGAAGGTGCTGCGCAAGATCGAAGGCATCGTTCGCGAGGAAATGAATCGCGCCCACGCCATCGAACTGTTGATGCCCGTGGTGCAACCGGCCGAGCTATGGGTCGAATCCGGACGCTGGGAACAATACGGCGCAGAACTGCTGCGCATCAAAGACAGGCATCAGCGCGACTTCGTTCTGCAGCCGACCTCTGAAGAAGTCATCACCGACATCGCGCGTAACGAAATCCATAGCTGGCGCCAGCTTCCCCTGAATTTCTATCACATTCAGACCAAATTCCGAGATGAACGCCGCCCCCGCTTCGGCTTGATGCGCGGACGCGAATTCACCATGAAAGACGCCTATTCGTTCGACCGCGACGAAGAGTCGGCGCAGGCTAGCTATGACGCCATGTTCGATGCTTACATGCGCATCTTCGGCCGCCTTGGGCTGGAGTTTCGCGCCGTTGCTGCGGATACCGGCTCTATCGGCGGATCACGCAGCCACGAGTTCCAGGTTATTGCCGATACCGGTGAAGACCTTATCGTTTACAACCCCGAGTCCCCCTACGCTGCCAATATCGAACTGGCCGAAGCGCCCTGCCTTCTGGCTGAACGAGGCCCGGCCACAGAAGCGCTAGCTAAAACCGCCACGCCCGACGCACCCAAATGCGAAATCGTTGCGCAACAACTGAACAAGCCGCTCGCGGAAACCGTCAAGTCCATCGTCCTGGCCACAGAAACCGCTGACACACCGGCACAGACCCACATCTGGCTGCTACTGCTTCGCGGCGACCACAACCTGAACGAAATCAAGACTGGCAAGCTGCCCGGCTTTGAAAACGGCTATCGATTTGCCACCGAAGAAGAAATTCTGGCCACCTTCGGCTGCGTACCCGGCTACTTGGGGCCAATCAATCCCCTCAAGCCGATTACCGTTATCGCCGACACGACAGTTGCCAACATGAGCAACTTCATTTGCGGCGCCAACGCCGAGGGCTTCCATTACACCGGCGCCAACTGGGGCCGAGACTTACCCGACCCACAGGTCGCCGATTTGCGCAATGTCGTCGCCGGCGACCCCGACCCCCAAGGCGGACAACTGGCCATCCAACGCGGCATAGAAGTAGGACACGTGTTTTTCCTGGGCGATAAATACTCCAAGGCGCTGGGTGCCACCTTCCTGGAAAAAGATGGCAAACCCGCCATGCTGCAAATGGGATGCTATGGAATTGGGATTAGCCGTATCGCAGCAGCGGCTATCGAACAAAATCACGATGACAAAGGCATTATCTGGCCCCGCGCCATCGCACCGTTCGAAGTCGTCATCTGCCCCATGGGCCTGCATAAAAGTGAAACAGTACGCAACGCTGCTCACGGCCTGTATCAGGAACTGCAGGCGCAAGGAATTGAGGTTATCCTGGATGACCGCGATATACGCCCCGGCATCATGTTTGCCGACTGGGAGCTGATTGGCGTGCCGCTACGGATCACGATAGGTGATCGCGGACTTAAAGAGAACGTGGTCGAGATCCAGGCCAGGCGCGATGTAGAGGCAACCAACGTGCCCGTGCCAGACGCCCTTGCTTATGCGCTGGAAAGGCTAAAATCGCTCTAACCCTGCTATCGGGTGCATCAGTGCCCAATAGCCGCGTAACATCCCGGCTGATGCTGGCCGGGATGTCACACCACTTAACGAAAGACATGGCAATTGAAACACCCGATGCATTGTCCAAGATGGATATTCGCGTATATTACGAGGACACTGACGCCGGCGGCGTTGTGTACTATGCCAACTACTTGAAGTTCTTTGAGCGGGGCCGCACCGAATGGCTACGGCGCCTGGGTGTAAATCAATCAGAGCTTGCCGCCAAGGAACATCGGATATTCGTTATCAAGAAGGTTGAAATACAATACCGCAAGCCAGCAAGACTCGACGACTTGCTAGTCATACACAGTCAAATCACCCGCCTTGGCCGCGCCTCGATCCATTTCGATCAATCGGCCTTGCGTAATGGGGAACTGCTGTGCGAAAGTAGCATCCAAGTCGGTTGCGTTGACGCGAATACGTTTCGTCCCGCCGGTCTTACCCACGAACTTAGAACCCTACTGGAAAAGGCTCAGAACTAACCATGCAAGCCTCTAGCGACCTGTCGCTGTTTACCTTACTGATTGATGCCAGCATCCCGGTCCAACTGGTCATGCTGGTGCTGCTGGGCATTTCGGTCCTGTCCTGGACTTATATTTTCAGCAAAAGCGCGGCACTCAAACGTGCCAATCGACAAACACGCCGTTTTGAAGACGACTTCTGGGCCGGCGGCGATCTTTCCGTGTTGCAGCAGGCCATTGCCACACGGCGCGCCGAACATGGCGCGCTTGCCCGGATATTCGATGCAGGCATGACCGAGTTCGTTAAGGCGCGTCGCAACAACGGCGGCGGGGAAGCCATGCTGGACGGCCCTCGCCGTGCCATGCGCGCCACCTACCAACGCGAAATGGATAGCCTGGAATCCCACCTGAACTTCCTGGCGTCCGCGGGCTCTGTCAGCCCTTACATCGGTCTGCTGGGCACCGTTTGGGGGATTATGCACGCCTTTATCGGCCTGTCATCCATGCAGCAAGCCACCCTTTCCGCCGTAGCGCCCGGCATTGCTGAGGCCTTGATTGCAACGGCCATCGGTCTGTTCGCTGCCATCCCGGCGGTAGTGGCGTACAACCGCTACACCAACGAAATCGACCGCCTGTCCATTCGCTTCGATAGTTTTATCGACGAATTCCTTAATATTTTGCAACGGCAGGTGCGCTAATGCCATCCGCACGCGGCAGCAGCCGCACACGCCGCCTGAAAAACGATATCAACGTCGTGCCATATATCGACGTCATGCTGGTGCTGCTGGTTATTTTTATGGTGACGGCGCCCATGATCACACCTGGGCTAATCGAACTCCCCTCGGTGGGCAGCGCGGCCGAGGTCCCGGCCAAGCCCGTGGAAGTCGAAATTGCCGAAGACGGCGCCATCTCGCTGCGCGTACGCGACGCGGGCGCCACCTTCGAAAAGATCAACAGCCAGGACTTGGTATCAGCAGTGAAGTCACGTATTTCTGCCGAGACCCCAGTTATTATCGCCGCCGATGGGCGCGTTCCTTACGATACGGTCATGAAAGTCATGGATGAGCTGCGTACCAGCGGCGTTACCCGGCTTGGACTGCTGGTGGACCAGAAGTCCAGCACGGAACCGTTAAAAAAATAGGCGTCGCGCCGCCTAGCGCCGACGCACAGGACGACCTTACGCAACTTGATGAAGCCAAAACAACATCCCTCCAGCAAAGCGCTGCAACGTACTCCCGAACAACGCGATGAACGGCGCGCGCTCATCTACGCCATCTCGATACATGCCGTGCTGGTTCTGTTCATGGTGTTCGGCTTTATCGCTTCGCCCAGCACCCCCAATCCGGTACAGGTCGAACTCTGGGCCGACGGCACGACGCCCACCGCAGCCGAGCCCGAAACCGAGCCTGACGCACCTGATGAAGCAGAGCAGCCCACTGAACCGGAAACCCAGCCTGAACCCGAGCCTGAGCCCGCGCCACAACCTGAGCCGGCCCCCGAGCCAGAGCCAACTCCCGAACCGCCTCCTCCACCCGTTGAAGAGCCGCCAGTAGCACCGCCTCAGCCCGAAGTAGACCCAGAAATCGCCATCGACAAGGCGCGTAAAGAACGCGAGCAAAAAGAACAGGCTGAAAAAGCGGCTGCCGAGCAGGCTGCTGCGGAAAAAGCCGCTGCTGAAAAGGCTGCTGCTGTGAAGGCTGCGGCTGAAAAAGTCGCCATTGAAAAGAAGAAGGCTGAACAAGAAGCTGCCAAGAAGGCCCGGGAAGAAGCTGCGGCCGAACAGCGTGCCAAAGAACAGGCAGAAAAAGCCGAAGCCGAACAAAAAGCCAAAGCCGCCGCCGCGCAAAAAGCAGCAGCTGAAAAAGCGGTAGCCGAAAAGAAAGCCAAGGAAGCCGCAGAAAAAGCCAGCGAAGAAAAAGCTGCCGCAGAGAAAAAAGCCGCTGCTGAAAAGAAAGCCGCAGCCGAGAAGAAAGCCAAAGAAGATGCTGCTAAAAAAGCAGCCGCCGACAAAGCGGCCGCTGCCAAGCGTGACGCGATACGCGCTGCCATGCGCGGCGACGCCCTGGGCGCGGCCGGCATTCCCGGCGGAACCGCTGACCGCAATCAGTCCGGCGGCGGCGGAACCGATAACGGCTACGCTTCGAAGGTCAGGGCTTGCATACGACCGCGCGTCATTTTCAATGTCCCGCCGCGTCAAGGTCGATCCAACCCGACAGTACAATACAGAGCAAACCTCACATCAGATGGCAAGGTCGAAAAAGTATTAGTAAAAGGCTCTTCCGGCAACTCCCACTTTGACGACGCCGTCAAAAAAGGAATTGAAGCATGCTCGCCTTTCCCCAAACCGCCTAGTGGCAAATACCCGTCCTATATCGACGGCGATTACCGAATGTACGACTAACAGGAGATAGTGAATATGACATACGTCGCTACAGCCAAGACTGCCGCGCCCAGCCCTTGGCGCGCATGGGCCTTCGGAACGCTTGTACTGGCAGTCAGTCTTGTGGCCGCCCGCCCAGCCGACGCCCAATTGCGCGTCGATATATCAGGAGTTGGCGCCACCCAATATCCTATTGCCACGGCCGATTTCGCCGGCGACGCACAAGGCAAGGCAATTGCTGAAATCATCCGTGCGGACCTTACACGCTCCGGACAATTCCAGCTGATCAACGCCACCGGCGCAAACCTCAACGCCGAAAGCACCATCGCCTACGACGAATGGCGCAATAAAGGCGCGGACTATCTGGCCTATGGTTCGGTCACCCAATCGGGTGGCCAATACAACATCAGCTATCGCCTGGTCGACTCAGTACGCAAGACCCAGCTGGACGGCGTTGCCTTTGCCGGCACCGAAAAAGAATTGCGCCGGATGTCGCACCAAATAGCCGATCGCATTTACGAAAAAATCACGGGTGTGCGCGGTGTCTTTTCCACGCGCATCGCTTATGTGTTGCAAACTGGCAACAACTATGAGTTACAAATTGCAGACGCGGACGGGCAAAATCCGCAAGTTATGTTGCGCTCAAAGCAGTCCATCATTTCGCCTTCGTGGTCTCCAGATGGCAAGCGTCTGGCCTACGTAAGTTTCGAAGACAACAAGCCTGTGGTGTATGTACAGACCCTGTCTAGCGGGCAACGCGTACCGATTGCCAACTTCAAAGGCAACAATAGCGCCCCCGCCTGGTCGCCTAACGGACAGCAGTTGGCAATCGTTCTTTCTCGTGATGGCATTTCCCAAATTTACACCATCAACGCAGACGGATCGGGCCTGCGCCGAGTGATGCGCTCTCCCCTGATCGACACTGAGCCGCACTACACACCTGACGGCGGCTCGCTGGTTTTCACCAGCGATCGCGGCGGCAGCCCACACATTTATAAAGTGCCGGTCGCTGGCGGCGATGCACAGCGCATCACCTTCAACGGCAGTTACAATATTTCACCGGCGATATCCCCCGATGCCAATAACCTGGTGTACGTTACACGCAGAGATGGTGCTTTCCGTATTGCAATACAAAACATGGGGTCTGGATCGGAGCAATTACTGACCGCCGGACCCGATGACGAGTCACCAAGTTTTGCACCGAACGGAATGCAAATCCTTTATAGTTCTGTACAAGGTGGTCGTAGCGTTTTAGCTGTTACTTCTGTTGATGGCCGAGTCCGCCAAACGTTGTCAGCACTTAACGGAAAAGTACGTGAACCCACCTGGGGACCATTTACCAATTAATTTTCAGTGTGACTCTTTTTCAAAGGAACTTTAAATGAGCTCGCGCATCGCAAGACGCCTCACAATCGCCGCTTTTGTTGCCACGTTGGCAGCATGTAGCTCTGTCCCCCTAGACCAGTCCGGTACAGGCACTGGCACAGGCGGTTCGGATTCGGCCAGCTCGGGGCAAATCATGGACCCGTTTAATCCGCAAAGCCCGCTCGCTCAACAGCGTTCGGTCTATTTCGATTTCAACAGCTACACAGTCCCTGACCAATACCGCAGCCTGGTCGAAATGCACTCCACGTACCTCACGGGGCACGGTCAGCAAAAAATTCGCATCGAAGGCAACGCCGATGCTCGTGGCGGATCGGAATATAATCTGGCCTTGGGCCAGCGCCGCTCCGACGCGGTTGCGCGTATGATGACCCTGCTGGGCGTCAACAGCAACCAGATCGAAGCTATCAGCTTCGGCAAGGAAAAGCCCAAAGCCATGGGCAGCACCGAAGCCGACTACGCTGAAAACCGTCGTGCAGATATTGTGTATCAGCGCTAATATCTGATCACTTAGACTGTAACGCCGTGGCGGCATTCCGCCGCGGCGTTTTTATTTGAACGGAACACCAAAATGAGCGTTTATTCCCTGCCCTTGCGCGCCACTGTACTGGCAACGGCTCTGTCTTTATCGGCCATGTTTGCCGCGCCGGCGCTAGCCTTTTCCGACGACGAGGCCCGCCGCGCGATTCTCGAACTACGCGAACAGATCAAACAGATCAACGAACAGAATAGGCAAGCCCGCATGCAGCTGGCTGATCAACTGGAAACCATGCAGCATGAAATGGCCAGCATGCGCGGGCAGATGGAAAAACTGAGCTGGCAAGCGGAAATGGAAAAACGCTCGACTGAAGATCAGTCTGGCGGCACGGCGTCCACCCAGGTTTCCGACCCTCAGGAACAAGCTGCCTACGACGCGTCGATGGGGCTGTTCCGCAGCGGAAAATACAAAGAAGCGGCAGGATCTCTAGCCACTTTCATTCAAACCTATCCAACCAGCACCCTGATTCCTGAAGCCCGCTTTTATCGCGGCAGCAGCTTATACGCCAGCAAAGATTTCAAGGGTTCGATTCAAGGCCTGCAAGGCATGATCAAAGCGGCGCCTGATGATCCTCGCGCCCCTGATGCGCTGCTTGTCATCGCAGCCAGCCAGATCGAGCTCAACGACATGGCCGGCGCCAAAGCCAGCCTGCAAAAAATCGTCAAGGATTATCCTCAGGCCTCGGCGGCGGAAACAGCCAAGAGCCGCCTCAAGCTCCTGCAGTAATGCCGGCAGGGGCGCAGGCCAGCACCATTGCCTACGAGCGTGCCTGGCGTCAAAGAAAGCGTTTCCTGACGCTATTGCTGGCCGCCATCTTTATCCTGGTATGCGTCGATCTGGCGCTGGGACCAGCTAATCTGCAATGGACCGCCCTTTGGCAAACCTTGCTGGATGGTCCCTCCGCCGACCCCACCCTGGAAGCCATTGTGTGGCAGATACGACTGCCACAGGCCCTGATGGCCGTGGCAGTGGGCGCCTCGTTGGGGCTGGCCGGGGCTGAAATGCAAACAGTGCTCAATAACCCGCTGGCGAGCCCTTTCACACTGGGGGTATCGTCCGCAGCAGCCCTGGGCGCCGCCCTGACCCTGGTGTTCAATTGGCACTTGCCTTTCATACCCGTGCAGTACACATTAGTGCTGAACGCTTTTATCCTGGCATTGCTTTGCACTTTGCTGCTGGACGCCGTCGCCCGCCAGGCCCGTATCGGTACTGCAGGTATCGTATTGTTCGGCATTGCCTTGGTATTTACCTTCAACGCCCTGCTCTCGCTGGTACAGCTGCTGGCCAACGCCGCCGCACTGCAGGACCTTGTCTTCTGGATGATGGGAAGCCTGGAGCGCAGTGACTGGACCAAGCTGGGCATGATGACCGCCGCCTTGCTTGCGGTCTTGCCGTTTGCCTTACGCAACGCCTGGCAATTGACCGCTTTGCGGTTCGGCGATGACCGTGCGGCCAGCTTTGGAGTGGATGCCAGGCGCATTCGACGCGGCGCCCTGTTGCGTGTCAGCGTCCTGGCCGCGCTTGCGGTCTCGCTAGTAGGGGTTATCGGCTTTATAGGGCTGATCGCGCCGCATATCGCCCGCAAGCTTTGGGGTGAGGACCATAGGTGGTACCTGCCCGCCAGCGCCTGCATAGGCAGCGCCATCCTTATCTGTGCGTCGGTCGTCGCAAAACTGATCAGCAGCCATATCATCATACCCGTCGGCATCGTTACCACGCTCGTGGGCATACCTTTTTTCATCATCGCGCTGATGCGGCGCACAGTGCAATAAGCCATGACACTGGAATCTGCCAATACCCTGCTTGAAGTGCGCGGCCTGTCATGCACACTGGGCGCCAATCAGGTGCTGAACGCCGTGACACTACCATCGCTGCATGGCGGACAGTTGACGGCACTGCTGGGCCGCAACGGTAGCGGTAAATCGACATTACTCAGAAGTATCGCAGGGCTGGCGCCGGCTCGCGCAGACGCCCTGATGCTGGACAACATTAACTTGACGCCGCTTACCGCCCGTACACGAGCGGAGAAAATGCGCTTCTTGCCGCAAAGCCTGCCCGACTTCGTCCACCTGACAGCGACAGAGGCCGTCCTGGTGGCGCTCAAGGCGCGAGCGGCGGTCAATACCACCACTGCCCTGTCGAAGGTGGCAGCGATCCTGGACGACCTGGGCATCGGCCACCTGGGCGCACAGTATCTGGATGAACTTTCGGGCGGCCAGAAACAATTGGTCGCCCTGGCTCAGGCCCTGGTGCACGAGCCCACGGTGTTGCTGCTGGATGAACCCTTGGCTTCACTGGATCTGAATTATCAGCACCATGTAATGCAATTGCTGCAGACCCTGGCGCGTACACGTGGCCTGTTGATTATTATCGTCCTGCACGACCTGAACATTGCATTGCGTTATGCCAACTTCGCTCTGTTATTGCACGATGGCGCCTTGCTGGCCAGCGGAGAGCCGCATACCGTGATTACGCCCGCTAACCTGGCACAGGCATTTCTGGTCAAGGCGCGTCTTGAATGCAGCGGGCCCGGCTATTCCAACGTTGTCGTCGACGACCTGATACAACTCTGAGTGCTTCCATGTTGTCTACTCACACCCTCGCCCAATACACCGCCGATATCGAAGACTACCCTATTCACTACACCGAAGCGGGCAACGGCGAAATCTTGCTATTGATACACGGCTCGCTTTGTGACTACCGGTACTGGCGCTGGCAATTGCCCGCGCTAAGCCAGCAATATAGGGTCGTAGCGCCCAGCCTGCGCGGCTTCTGGCCGACCGCTCTCACGGGCAGGGACAGTGCTTTCAATATCGAACAACATACGAATGACATGGTTGCCTTTAGCCGCCAGTTGGGCGATGGGCAACCTATTCACGTACTCGGGCATTCGCGAGGGGCGCAAGTTGCAATGGCTTTAGCCTGTGCAGCGCCGGATCTCGTTCGCAGCCTTGTCCTGGCCGATCCTGGCTTTCGCTTTACCTATGAAGCCGCCGGCTATCCTTTTCCGATAGAAAATGTGGCTGCGCTGCTGGAACGCGGCGAAGTCGAACAGGCCTTGGCCGGATTTATCGATGCAGTGAATGGGGCCGGCACATGGCGGCAAATGGTGGGCTGGTTCAAGACCATGGTGACCGACAACGCCTACACACTGCTGTCGCAAGCCGAGGAAGCGAACCCGGGTATCAACCTGGAGCAAGCCAGGCAATTGCAATGCCCAATATTGCTTGTAGGCGGGGCCAACAGCCCGGCCCGGTATGGCAATCGGATAGACATCCTGGCAAACACTTTTGAGCAGGCTCTACGCATTACGATACCGCTGGCGTCGCATGGCATGAACCTGGCGAATCCTAAAGCGTTCAACCAGGAAGTAAAGGATTTTCTGGCGGCACACGCCGCCAGCTAACCATTAATGCGACATTGGAGCCATGGTGTTTGCAGGCTTGACCTCGCATTCAGCCGTCGCTTTCTCGCCAGTGTCGAACAAGAAGTCCATGTTGACCTTGCTACCAATGACAGCGGCCTTGGCAGGCTTTTCAAGCATGGCATGATAGCTGCCGGGCTTGAATTCCAGCTGGCCTGCGGCGGGAATGACAACGTCATGGGTTGCAGACATTTTGCTCATGCCGTCTTGCTGTGTGGTCTGGTGCAACATGATCATGCCGTAAGCGGCCGAAGACGCACCTTGCAATTTGACGTCTTTGCTGGCCCCGTTCTTTACGACAAAATAACCGGCCGAAGGCGCTGGCGCCGGCACGGCACGTATCCAGCAGCTTGAAACCGTTATGGTCGTCGACATCTTGGCATGACTTACGTCGTGAGCGCCACCCTGTGCTCTATGGTCGGGGCCAGTCTTGCCGTGGTCATGCCCGGCATGGGCAACCAAGATTGCGGGCTGGCCGGCGGCTGCCAGGTTTGTTCCGGCATGAGCCGACAATGCAAGCGCCATGCTGCCGACAGCCATCAAGCTGGCAATAAGTGTGTTTTTCATGATGTTCCTAGAATGCTGTGTGTCTATATACTGAGTATGTATTTCTGGCCTTCCGGCTAGGGCAGCAAAGCGGGCGGCGCCCGCGAACCCAAGGGCGGCCCGCGCACCACCAGTTGGAAGGCGTGGATGGCCACACGCCAGGCAATCGGGCGCGCATTATCGAAAGCCGCAATAATAAACAGTACTGTCCCGAAAAACAGCAATGCTGTCTGGCCAATGGCTGACCCAAAAGCGCAATCCAGCGCTTGCGGTTCGGCATGGGCTTGAGACTTGTCGAGATCCAGTATTTTTACAACATTGGCGGACAGCCCCGTAATGCATAAGGTCATCCCCAGCTTGCCGGACTGTACCGATGCTGGCATATAGCCAACAGGAATCATGGCGCGCAGCAGGAACACCAGCAACAGCACACCCGTAAGGGTGCGCCAGCGAGATCCCAAAAGCGAAAACAAAATGCGCCTGTCCATGGCAAAGCAGTGTACTACGGCCCCCCAACCCGACCCTTGATTGTTCGCAATCCTGAGTCTTGTGGCACACTAGCTGAAAAAGCCTCGGACGCCCTACTCATCTTCTTTACAGACCATGAAACCTACTCAGAAAAATACGTCTTCCCGCATTACCGTCGCCGATTTCAATCAATTGCTGGCAGACCAACATCCGTTTGCATCGGTACTGGAAATCGAGGTTGTCGACATTGGATTCGGGACAGCCGTATTGCGCCTGCCGGACCGCAGTTCGCACCAGCGTCTTGGCGGAATTATCGCCGGCCCCATGCTAATGGGCCTGGCCGATCTGGCGCTGTATGCGGCCGTTGTGGGCGCCACCGGGAACACGCAGGCTGTCACCGCCAGCCTGAGCATCAACTTTCTGCGAGGCGCGCCCCCTGGCGGCATCCTGGCCCACGCCAGCATCCTTAAAACCGGCCGCCTGGTTAGCGGCGACGTACTGCTTGTACCCGCCGCCGGCGGTGATCCCGTGGCACAAGCGATCAGCACATGGTCCTTGCCGCGTAATACCTGACCCTTGACGGAACAAGCGGCGTATTAATTCTTTCCCTCGGCAAGCATGAGTCAACTCAACCATCACAAGGCGAACGCCTGGCAGGCCTGGCTACCCGAGGCGCGTGCATCCCTACGGCTGGGATGGCCGCTGATCCTGACCAATCTTGCTCAGATAGCGTTGCTGACCACCGACATCATCTACATAGGTCGGTTGGGCGCCGATGCGCTGGCTGCTGGATCGTTGGCGGCAAGCCTTTACCATACCTTCATGATCTTCAGCATGGGGCTTGTATCGGCCACCATCCCGATGCTGGCCACCACGCTAGGCAAGCGCCGCAATGCCGTGCGCGAGGTCCGACGCACGGTGCGCCAAGGGCTATGGACGGCAATCCTTATCTGCCTGCCGGCCTGGACCATACTCTGGCATGCGGAAGCCATCCTGGTCGCTATGGGACAAGATCCCGTATTGGCCGCCAAATCCGTCGAGTTCATGCATACCCTGCAATGGGCGCTACTGCCATATCTGGGGTATATCGTTCTACGCTCTTTCCTGGCCGCCATGGAAAAGCCTGCCTGGACCTTGCTCGTTGCCGGGTCGGCAATTGCCTTCAATGCCCTGGCAGGCTGGTTGTTGATTTTCGGACACTGGGGCTTCCCTGCTCTGGGACTGGCCGGTGCAGGCATTGCCAGTACCTGCTCCAGCACCATGATGTTTATTGGCCTTGCACTGGTCCTGAAACGGCACCGACGTTTTCGCCGTTATCATTTGCTGGGAAATTTGTGGCACGCTGATTTCACACGGCTGTCAGAACTATGGCGACTTGGACTGCCTATCGCAGTCACTTTCACACTGGAGACACTGGTTTTCTATGCGGCCGTGATCATGATGGGCATCATTGGCACCACGGCGCTGGCCGCCCATGCAATAGCCATGCAGATCGCCTCCATTTCTTTCATGGTGCCGCTGGGGTTCGGACAAGTCGCTACGATCCGGGTCGGACTGGCGGCAGGTCGGGGGCAACCCCAGGGTATACGAAGGGCAGGATGGACGGCTTACGGCATGGGCGTAGGTTTCATGGCCATTGCCGCGCTGGTTATGTGGATTGCGCCAAACACCCTGATAGGATTTTTTCTGGACGCCAGCTTGCCAGCCAACCAGGAAGTAGCAGCCCTGGCTGTGCAATTTCTTGCCTTTGCCGCTTTATTTCAGCTTGCCGATGGCGCCCAGGCGGTCTGCGCGGGCATGCTGCGCGGCTTGCATGACACACGTATACCCATGCTGTTTGCCATGCTAGGCTATTGGGTATTAGGGGTCCCTATCGGCGCGTTTCTGGCTTTTGTGGTGGGCTGGGGCGGCGTCGGTGTATGGCTGGGGCTGGCAACCGGCTTGACGATAGTAGCCGTTCTGTTGACCAGCCGCTGGTTAACGCGGATCCGGCATCACTCACTGTATTTCATCGGCGCGAAGCCTTAACGCAACAAGGAAAATCATGAACTACCGACGCTTGGGCAGCAGCAATTTGAAGGTTTCATCCCTGTGCCTGGGGACAATGATGTTCGGTGACCAGACCGAACTCGACGAGGCGCAAAATATCGTGGCGTCAGCGCGCGAGCATGGCGTCAACTTCATTGACACGGCCGATGTTTACACTAAAGGCGGCTCCGAAGAAATGGTGGGCAAAGTATTGGGCGATAGCCGTCACGACTGGGTGCTTGCAACCAAGCTGGGCAATGCCATGAGCAAAACGCCCAATCAATCGCACTATTCGCGCAACTGGATCTTGCGCGAAGTGGAAAACAGCTTGCGGCGCCTGGGCACGGACCATATCGATATCTTGTATATGCATCGTGATTTCCAGGACGAGAACCTGGACGAAGCCGTGCGCACGATGGGCGACCTGATCCAGTCTGGCAAGATCAGGGCCTTTGGCGTGTCCAACTTCAGGGGCTGGCGTATTGCCGAAATCATTCGCCTGTGCGAAAAGGCGAATGTACCGCAGCCGGTGGTGTGCCAGCCTTACTACAACCTGCTCAATCGCCAGCCTGAAGTAGAAATTCTGCCGGCCTGCGGTCATTATGGGCTGGGCGTCGTACCGTATAGCCCGATAGCGCGCGGCGTACTGACGGGCAAGTATCTACCGGGCCAGGCGCCCGCTCAGGGAAGCCGCGCGGCGCGCGGGGACAAACGCATACTTGAAACGGAGTTTCGGGAAGAGTCCCTGGTCATCGCCCAGACGCTGTTGGAGCATTGCAAGGCGCGAGGCATCAAGCTTGCGCATTTTGCAACAGCATGGGTGTTAGCCAATCGACACATCAGCGCTGTTATTGCAGGGCCACGGACATTGGCGCAAATGGAAGACTATTACCCGGCGGTGGATCTGGCAATTTCGGCGGAAGAGGAAGCCTTGGTAGACAGCCTGGTCACGCCGGGGCACGCGTCAACAGCCGGGTACAACGACCCCAGCTATCCGTTTTTTGGCAGAACGACGCAAGGCTGATACCGCAGGTACCGGCTTCGACAATAAAGAAGCCGGTTTCAAACAACGAAGGGGCCGAATCAATCAGCCCCAACCATTACTTCGTAGGCAGCTTGCCGGCTACGCCCTGAACGTAATAATTCATCTTGTTCAGACCCGCGTCATCCAGCACCCCTGATGCCAATTGCACTTTGCCCTGATTGTCGGTAATAGGACCGGCAAAAGGAGCCAGCGTGCCGGCAACGATTTCCGCCTGCTTCTCGGCAACCAGTTTCTTTACGTCGTCAGGTACGGCCGGACCGAAGCCTTCAAGGGCCGCCATGCCTTGCTTGATACCGCCCCAGGTACTGTCCGACTTCCATGTTCCGTTCAAGACGTCGTTAGCTTCTTTGGTGAAGTAGGCATCCCAATGATGCGTTACGGCCGCCAGTTGCGCGTTCGGGCCGAACTTGCTCATGTCGGAATGATAGGCGACCGCATACTTGCCCTTTTCCTCGGCGGCCTGCACTGTGGCTGTCGAATCGGTATGATGGGTCACCACATCGGCGCCCTGGCCAATCAGTGCCAGCGCGGCATCGCGTTCCTTGCCTGGATCAAACCAGCTATTCGCCCATATAACGCGTACTTCGGCATTGGGATTGACGCTGCGCATGCCACGGGTAAAGGCGTTGATACCCTGCAGGACTTCGGGAATGGGGAACGCGCCGACATAGCCCGCCACGTTGGTCTTGGTCATTTTCCCGGCGATGATGCCGGCCAGATAGCGGGCTTCGTAGAAGCGCGCATTGGTGGTGGCGACGTTCGGCGCTGTCTTGTAGCCGGTGGAGTGCACGAACTTCACATCCGGGAACTGTTTGGCGACCTTGAGCGTCGGATTCATGAACCCAAAAGACGTGGTAAAGATAAGCTTGTTGCCCTGCTGAGCCAGGTCGCGAATGACACGCTCGGCATCAGCCCCTTCCGGCACATCTTCCACATATTGCGTCTTGACCTTGTCACCCAACGCTTTTTCCATGGCCTTACGGCCCAAGTCTTGCTGCCATGTCCAGCCGGCTTCGCCGATAGGGCTGACGTAAACAAAACCGACCTTCAGCGGCTCGTCGCCGGCTGCCGCGGCAACGGAAGACAAGGCCAAGACGGGCACTACCGCCGCTGCGCACAAGGCGTTGCGAATGAATTTTCCAGACATGATGATCCTTAGCTATTCGGGTTAAAGTTTTTGCCTAGTGAAGCAGGCATGTTCAGCCTGATCCAGCTTGCGTTTCGTGAAATCAGAACCAGCACCAGAATCGTCGCAAGATACGGCAGCATGGATAATAATTGTGAGGCTATCGGCACGCCGAGGGCTTGCATATGATAGGTAAGAATGGTGATTCCACCAAACAAATAAGCCCCTATCAACACACGCACCGGCCGCCAGGTGGCAAAAGTCGTCAGGGCCAGGGCAATCCAGCCGCGTCCGGCCACCATGCCCTCTACCCACATGGGTGTGTATACCAGCGACATGAAAGCGCCGGCCAAACCGCAGCACGCCCCGCCAAACAGTAGCGCCCCCAACCGGATACGGCGCACGTTATACCCCAATGAGTGCGCCGACGCAGGCGACTCGCCCACCGCACGCAAGATGAGGCCAGTGCGCGTGCGGCTCAGAACCCAGGCAATGACGCCGCAAAGCGCCAGCGACACATACACCATGGGATGGTGCTGAAACAGCGCTGCGCCGAAGAACGGTATGTTCTCAAGGACTGGAATACCGAACTTGCCTGCCTGCAAGGTATTGCCGACATAGCTGATGCCCAAATAGGCAGAAGCGCCTGTCCCAAACAAGGATAATGCCAGCCCCGTGGCGACCTGATTCGCCCCCAGCCATAGCGTCAACCAGGAAAAAAATCCGGCTAAGGCCATACCTGCGCCGGCGCCGGCCAGAAAGCCCAGGGCAGTGCTGCCGGTATCGATGGCAACCGCAAAGCCCGTGACCGCGGCCACCAGCATCATCCCTTCAGACCCCAAATTGATTACGCCCGACTTTTCATTGACCAACAGGCCCAAGGCAGCCAGCATCAGTGGGGTGCCTGCAATAATGGAAGAAGCGATCAGCGGCGCAAGGGCATCCATTATTTTCTCCAGCGCAGTTTATTGTGAATCAGCACGTCGCAGGCCAGCAGCGAAAACAGGAGTATCCCCTGGAATATCCCGGTAATGGCGCTAGGCATGCCCAAACGACTTTGGGCGAGCTCCCCGCCTATATACAGCAAGGCCATGACAAAGCTGGAAAAGATGACCCCGATAGGATGCAAACGGCCTACGAACGCCACGATAATGGCCGCAAAGCCATATCCCGGGGAAACCGAAGGCGTCAGCTGGCCTATCGGCCCCATGATCTCGCTAGCTCCAGCCAAACCGGCAAGTCCGCCTGACACCAGCAGACAGGTCCATAAAGAACGGCGTGAAGAGAACCCGGCATAGCGTGCTGCGAGCGGAGCCAACCCGCCCACGCGCAGCTTGAAACCCGAAAAACTGCGTGACAGGTACAGCCAGCCCAACAGCGCCGCCAGCAACGCCAGCACGATGCCTATGTGCAAACGCGTACCCGGCAACACCATGGGCAGGAGAAAGCCGTCGGAAAACAGCCGGGATTGAGGAAAGCCGAAGCCATCAGGATCAATTAAGGCGCCATGCACCAGATAGCTGAGCAGCAGCTCGGCCACATACACCAGCATCAGCGATACCAGAATTTCATTGGCATTGAACCGATCGCGCAGCCAGGCGGTAATGGCGGCCCACAACATTCCGCCTGCGACACCCGCGAACAGCGCCAAGGTAATCAGCCAAAAGCCACCATTGGTATCGTCATCGAAATACAGAATCACAGCGCCAGAGGTAATAGCGCCGATCACCAACTGGCCCTCGGCGCCGATATTGAAAACATTGGCGCGAAAACACATGGCCAGCCCGACCGAAATGAGCAGCAGGGGCGCAACTTTGACACCCACTTCCGACCAGCCCCGCAAGTCTTTGATGGGTTCAATAAAAAATACCGCCAGGCTGGCCAATGGGTCTTTGCCGACGGCCAAAAACAGGAAGGCCCCGCAGGCCATGGTCAGCAGCACCGCCAGCACCGGCGAAAACCATGACATCCATACTGACGGGACTGCCCGCGGTTCCAGCCTAAACATGTACAGCCTCTGCAGTGGGCGCCTTGCCGGCGCCGTCCCATAAACCACTCATCCATTGTCCGATGAGGTCCAGGCTGGCCTGCGATGTGGGTATGGACGGCGACATTTTTCCCTTTGCCAGCACGACCAATCTATCGGATATTTCGAACAGTTCGTCCAGCTCTTCGGAAACGACCAGGACAGCGCAGCCGGCGTCCCGCAAGGCGAGAAGTTCCAGACGTATCTGGGCGGCCGCGCCGACGTCGACGCCCCACGTGGGTTGCGCTACCAGCAGCACTTTGGGCTTGCGTGCAACCTCGCGACCGATAATGTATTTTTGCAAATTGCCACCCGAAAGGCTTTCTGCCTGCGCATAGGAACCCGGCGCCTTGACCTTGAAGCGCCGAATGATATCGGTTGCCAACCCCTGTATGGCGCGATTTTTTATAAAGCCTTTATTCACCGTGGCCCGGGTTTGATGGGACAACAATATATTTTCCGCCAGCGACAACTCGGGAACCGCGCCGCGCCCCAGCCTTTCTTCAGGCACAAAAGCAATACCGTGAGCGCGCCGCCATGCCGCCGGACGCTTTCCTATGCCAGCGTCCTCAAGCATGATGGCGCCACGCGCCGCACGGGTGTCCTCGCCCGACAATACGGCCAGCAATTCCTGCTGGCCATTGCCCGAGACCCCAGCCACCCCCAGGATTTCACCTGCCCTGACATCGAAGTCGATATTGTCCAGCGCCGTCGCAAACGGGTGTGCTTTTTCCAGGGACAGCCCCCGCGCCGCCAGCATTGTCTTGCCGGGCTGGCGCTCCCTATGCGTAATCGCAGGCGGTTCCGCACCTATCATGAGGCGCGACAGACTGGCCTCGGTTTCCTGGCGGGGGTCGCAAACGCCAGTGACCTTGCCGCCACGCATGACGGTGCAGGTATGGCACAAGGCCCGAATTTCGTCCAGCTTATGGCTGATATAAAGAATGCTGCAGCCTTCGGCGGCAAGCTTGCGCAAGGTTTCGAACAACGTGCCCACGGCTTGCGGTGTCAGCACGGAGGTAGGTTCGTCGAGTATCAACAACTGAGGACGACCCAACAGCGCTCGTACGATTTCCACGCGCTGGCGTTCTCCGACCGACAAGGTATGTACGTGCCGTTGCGGTTCGAGCTCAAGACCATATTGTCGGGCGGTATCGGCGATACGGCGCTCGAGTTCGGCCAGTCGCGTATCGGCAGGCAGGCCCAGCGCAATATTCTCGGCAACGGTCAAGGTATCGAAAAGCGAAAAATGCTGAAACACCATACCTATGCCCAATTGCCTGGCCGAGGCCGGGTTGGCGATAGGCATTTCCTGGTCGTTCCAGAATATTTTTCCGCTGTCAGGCTTGGAAACCCCGTAGATGATCTTCATCAGGGTGGACTTGCCCGCCCCATTCTCGCCCAGCACGGCATGAATTTCGCCAGGCAAGACCGTCAGGTCAACGCTATCGTTAGCGATAACCGCAGGATATTGCTTGGTAATTTGCTTGAGTGCGAGACGAGTCTTCATGACGCACTAACGCTGCTGCAATGCCTTTTCAATTTTCTTGTCAGTTTTATACTGGCTTAATGCATACACAGCCCAAATGGTGGCCGGCAGCCAGCCAACGATCGTAATTTGCAAAATCAAGCAGACGATACCCGCAATAGGACGCCCAATAGTAAAAAAGGTAAGCCAAGGCAATAAAAGCGCAATAATCAGTCGCATAATTCAAAACCTGTAGTGGTAAATTTTCAGAGGCTGCTATTCTACCCTCTGCGCACAGCGAGGCTGCCAAAAAATGATAGATATTGCTAATAGTATCTGGACCACGATCACCCTCGAATTCTCTGACATCCCGGATATCAAGGAAGCCACCCGGATTGTGCTGAGGCTAACCATGGCTGTTCTGTTGGGTGCCGCCATCGGCTACGAACGCGAATTACGGGGCAAGGCGGCCGGCCTGCGTACACATATGCTGGTCTCCCTGGGCGCGGCCATATTCATACTTGTGCCGCTGCAAAGCGGCATGTCCGTGGCCGACACCAGCCGGGTATTGCAAGGCATTATCGCAGGCATCGGTTTCCTGGGCGCGGGCGCCATCATCAAATTCAATGATCATGCCAAGGTCAAAGGCTTGACCACCGCGGCCAGTATCTGGGTCGCAGCCGCCATCGGCATAGCGGCCGGTATGGGCCGCGAAGCCACTGCAGTCGTCAGCACCCTGGCCGTTTTATTCATTCTGGCCATAGTCGGGCGTATGGAAAGCAGTATCGACACCGAACCTGAAACTGAAACTGAAGCCGAGCAAACGAATACCGTATCGGAGCAAGAAAAATAGTAAGGCAGCCTAGCTGCGGCCTTGACTTTGCATATTAAGAACCGCCGACGTATCCCAAAGCCTTAGATACACGATCAGCGGACGCCCGAAGGGCTTTCAACACATCGCCATTCCAGCGGTGATCAAAATTTGCCTTGTAATCTAAAACCGTCATCACCAAAAGCAATCGGCCCCGGGCATCGAAAACCGGTGCTGCAAAGGCGCTCATGCCGTTCATAAAATCTCCCTCGGCACGCGCTGCCCCACGTTTTCTTACTTGCTCAATCGTCTCTTTGACGCCACCAGTACGGTCAAGCTCGGCCGCTGAATCCAGGTATGTTTTTATCACTTCCGGATTCATGAAGGCGGCAAAAACCCGTCCGGTGGCGGAGCGATAAAGCGGAAATACAGAACCTAAACCTACATTCACCATGATGGGTCTGTCCGGCTGCTCCCATCGCACTACTGTGGGACCAAAGCTTCCCCATACCGACAGCGCAACGGTATGCCCAACCTCAAGACATAAATGCTCGGCTTCTTTACTTGCCAGGGAAATAGGCTCGATGGTGGCCAGGCACGACAGGCTGAATTCCAACGCAACAGGCCCCATGCCGTACAAGCCGGTTTCCAGATCCTGAGTCACAAATCCCGTACGCATGAAACTGACGAGATAGCGGTGCGCCTTACTGGGAGTGACGTTCGCTTTTTCAGCAATATCGGTGATTTTCATAGGGCGTCGATTGTGCGCCAAGATCAACATGAGATCGAGACCATTCTCTACAGACTGCACCCCCGCCTGCGTATGCTTAATCATTTTTTGTATCCCTGCTGTTTTTTTACCCCGAACTGAAGACTGCGACTGTACCGCATGCCCAAGCTTTCGGGCAATCCATTGACACCCGGCAAAACCAAAGTTTATGATTAGCGAAAATAATTTCTATATTTCAGAAAAGGCAATCTAATGCTTACTGGAGACATGCTTCGCCGTTCAGCGCAACGTTTCCCTAAAAAGCCGGCCGTCATTTTCCGCGGCCCGGACAAAAGGGAAACCTTGACGTACTCGGAACTGGATGCGCGGTCCAACAAATTTGCCAACGCACTATTGGGCCTGGGGCTTCCCAAGGGAACCAAGGTATCCATGCTTTCGCGCAATTTGCTGGAATATGCAGAGGTGTTCTTCGGCGTCGCGCGAACTGGCTACATTCTTAACAACGTGTCGATTTTGTACGCGCCGCCCGAACTGGCATGGACGCTTAATAAATCAGATACAGAAGTACTGATTTTTGACAGCGCATTGGCGGACAAGGTTGCCGCCATCACGGAAACATGCCCGCAAATTAGTCACTACATTGTCATCGGGCAGACCGATGCGCTGGATGCGACGCCACTAGGCAGTTTTATACAGAACAGCCCGACAACCGAACCAGATGTACCACTTGATGAGCGCGACCCGTTTTGCATGACCTATACCGGTGGCACTACCGGGCGTCCGAAAGGCGTGCTGGCAAGCCATCGAGCCAGGGATATCACGGCACATACGGTTATGGTCGAAGAGGCCATCGAACCGCGTGACGTCGTGGCGATTGTGACACCCCTATTCCACGTGGCAGCGCTAAACATCATGTTTCAACCTGCAATCCTGGCGGGTGCTACGACGGTTTTCATAACCCCCTGGTCAGCGGAAAATTTCATAAATGCCGTAGAGGCTGAAAACATCACAGCCACTTTCATGGTGCCTACCCAAGCCAATACGCTGGCGACTTGGCCTGGCCTCGACAGCAACAAACTGGCCAGCTGGACAAAGCTTTCAGTTGCAGGCGCCCCTATGCCCAATTGGGTCCAGACAGAACTGTTAACGCGTCTTCCCCAACTGCGGTTAACCCAAATATACGGTCAATCCGAAGTTGGCGTGATCGCAGCATTGCCTTGGTACTTTTTGCCTGAAAAACTGGGTAGTGTGGGACGGCAACCCTACAACGTTGATGTGGCGGTGTTCCGCGCTGACGGCTCACCAGCTGCGGTAGGCGAAATGGGCGAAGTCGCCTCTCGTGGCGACAACCTGATGCTCGGTTATTACAACGAACCTGAACAGACTGCCGATTTTTTCAAGCTAGGCGGAGGCTGGGGACTGACCGGCGACATTGGCGTCGTTGATGCAGACGGTTTTATTACGCTCATCGACCGTGCCAAGGACATGCTCATTTCCGGCGGTGAGAATGTCTACCCGAAAGAAATCGAAGATGTGATTTATCAACTGACAGAAGTTGCGGAGTGCGCCGTATTCGGCATCCCCGACGAGAAATGGGGCGAAGTGCCCGCTGCCTACCTCTTGCTCAAACCGGGCCATACCCTTAGCGAAGACATTGTCATCGAACAATGCGCGGCCAAACTGGCCAGGCTGAAACGGCCCCGGTTGGTGAAATTTGTAGAAAGCTTTCCAAAAACACCTATTGGAAAAATACAAAAAAACCTGCTGAAAGAACCATATTGGCAAAACAGAAAGAAAATTTAACAAGGATATTTCATGACCACCTCTTCGCGTTACGACCACTATAAGTCTTTAACCCTAAAGCACCATGACCACGGTATTCTGGAAGTCATCATGGGCGCCTCGCAGAGCGCGAATAAGAAACTGTCCACGGCTGATCACAATCTGCACCGCGAGCTATCCACGATTTGGACTGATATCGATAAAGATCCGGACACCCGCGTAGCCATCATTCGCGGGGAAGGTAAAGGCTTTTCTGCCGGCGGCGACCTTTCCCTGGTCGAGGATATGGCCAATGATTTCAATGTCCGAACACGGGTTTGGCGCGAAGCACGCGACCTGGTCTATAACGTGATCAATTGTTCAAAGCCTGTGGTTTCGGCCATGCACGGACCAGCAGTAGGCGCAGGCCTGGTCGCTGGTCTGTTGGCCGACGTATCAATCGCAGCCAAAAATGCCCGCATCATTGACGGCCATACACGGCTAGGGGTCGCCGCCGGTGATCATGCGGCCATTGTCTGGCCGTTACTTTGCGGAATGGCCAAAGCTAAATACTACCTGCTGTTATGCGAAGCAGTGTCCGGCGAAGAAGCCGAACGCATTGGGCTCGTTTCCCTTGCCGTTGACGAGGCGGACCTGGTACCCAAGGCATTTGAAGTCGCGCAACGGCTGGCGCAAGGCTCACAAACAGCCATCCGCTGGACCAAGTATGCGCTGAACAACTGGCTTCGATTGGCGGGACCCACATTCGACGCCTCTCTGGCACTGGAATTCATGGGGTTTTCCGGTCCTGACGTTCACGAGGGCATCGCCTCGCTGCGCGATCGACGCACCCCCAACTTTGACCCATCCTGCCCACTCTAGGAAACGATATGGACCTTGGCATAAAGGGTTGCACCGCGCTCGTGCTGGGCGGCACGAGAGGCCTGGGATGGTCATGTGCCCAAGCGCTAAGCGACGCAGGCGTAAAAGTGATCATCAATGGCCGTAACGCCGAGCACGGAGCAAATGCTGCGGCCTTGCTGCGTGACGGCGTATTCATCGCTGGCGACGTTGGCGACGAGGATAGTCGCAATGCGTTGATCGATAGGCTTCACAAGCTGGATCTCCCCAGCATTATTGTGACCAATGCGGGTGGGCCTCCGGCCGCAGCGTTCGAGGAAACCAATGCAAAGCTTTGGCGAGACAGCTACGAAACCAATGTCCTTGGCCCGTTGGAAATAGTCAGGGCCATGCTGCCACATATGCGTGCGCAACAATTTGGCCGCATCATCAATATCACGTCGTTTGTCGTGAAAGAGCTCTACCCCAATATGGCGCTGTCCAATAGCCTTCGCATCGGGCTCACAGGCGCCATGGGGGCCTTGGCTCGCGAAGTCGCCGCAGATGGCATAACCATTAATGGACTATTGCCGGGACTAATGGATACAGGCGCGCTGCAGCGCGTTATTGCCGATCGGTCGAGACGCTTGCAAATGAGCGAAGCCAGCGTACGTGAACAAATGGCAGCCACGATACCCATGCAACGCTTGGGCACTGCCAATGACTTTGGCGCCATGTGCGCCTTTCTTGCCTCACGTCATGCCGCCTACATTACCGGCCAGAACATTTGCATCGACGGAGGACTGACCAAGAGCGTTACTTGAAATACATACCTATACCTATAAAGGAGACATCATGATATCCATTCGTAAACCCGTAGCATTTGCGTTAACTGCATTGTCTTTGGCCTCGGTCGCTCAATCTCGCGCGGCTGGGATATCTGATGATGTGGTGCGCATTGGCGTCATTACCGACATGAGCAGCGCCTTGTCAGATTTATCCGGCTCTGGGTCGGTCACGGCAGTAAAAATGGCCGTCGAAGATTTTGGCGGAAAAGTACTGGATAAACCCATTGAGGTGCTGTCAGCGGATCACCACAGCAAGGCCGATGTTTCATCCGGCACCGCACGAACATGGTTCGACATCGACAAGGTGGACATGATCACCGACTTGACGAACTCTGCCGCGGCGCTGGCTGCCGTTGATATTGCAAAAGAAAAGAATCGCATCGCCATCATCAACGGCGCGGGGACTACGCGCCTTACCAATGAAAACTGCACGCCCAACAGCATTCATTATGCTTGGGATACTTACGCGATGGCGCATGGCGCGGCTAAGGCCATTGTCAAAAACGGTGGCGACACATGGTTCTTCCTTACCGCTGACTATGCCTTCGGACAGCAAATCGAACGTGATGTCACCGCGGTAGTAACCAAGAGCGGCGGGAAGGTCGTTGGGAATGCACGCCACCCATTCAATGCCAATGATTTATCGTCGTTTATTTTTAGCGCCAAATCTTCAAAAGCAAAAATCATAGGATTGGCCAACGGTGGCGGAGACACCATCAACTCCATCAAGGCCGCCCGCGAATTCGGCATTAACCCAGCCGAACAAAATCTGGCCGGACTCGCCGTATTCATCACCGACATACATGGAGTAGGATTGGAGCAAGCGCAAGGCCTGCTGCTGACCGCCGGCTTTTATTGGGACCTTAACGATGAAGCACGCAAATGGTCTCGCCGCTTCTTTGAGAAAACGAAGAAGATGCCAACTGCTATACAAGCCGCAAACTACTCTTCCACACTTCATTATTTGCGTTCAATTCAAGCCGCTGGCACGGACGATACCGCAGCCGTCATGGCAAAAATGAAATCCACAAAAATAAACGATTTCTTTACCCAAAACGGAACAATCCGCGAAGACGGCCGCATGGTTCATGACATGTATTTAGCTCAGGTCAAAACCCCTGAGGAATCCAAGTACCCTTGGGATTACTACAAAATACTCGCTACCATTCCAGGCTCCGAAGCTTTCATGCCTATCGAAGATTCCGCCTGCCCATTGTTGAAGCAAGCATCTGGGAAACCCAAGAGCTGATCTAGCCCTTTAAGCCAAGCCGGCATTCAAACCAGATTCAAGGCAGGGCTTGGGAGGAAGGCCAGTTAGCCCTGTCATCGTCGGCCTGGCCT
>NZ_JBEBUX010000022.1:0-37783 GCF_040393045.1 Pollutimonas bauzanensis
TGATTTCAGCAGGAGAAGCCATGAGCGAAACGCAATTGCATAATGCTGCTAAACAGAACGACGCAGTGCTTGTCATCCGACTTCTGGCCGACGGCGCGGAAATCGATGCACGGGACGGCAGCGGGGCGACGGCGCTGCTGGCTGCCACCCACGCCAACGCAGTCGAAGCGGCCAGGATCCTCATTCAGGCTGGCTCCGACGTCAACGCCAAGGACAATATCAATGACAGCCCTTATCTCTATGCAGGTGCGCGCGGCCACCTGGAAATTCTTAGGATGACGCTGGCGCATGGGGCCGACCTGAAAAGCACTAACCGTTACGGTGGGACGGCGCTGATCCCGGCCGCAGAGCGCGGACATGTCGAGGCGGTACGAGCTTTGATTGAGGCTGGTGCGGACGTGGATCATGTCAACAATCTTCACTGGACTGCGCTGCTGGAGGCGATCATCCTAGGCGATGGCGGCGCCCGCCATCGGCAGATCATAGAACTGCTGGTCAAGGCAGGCGCTAACGTCAATCTGGCAGACGGTAACGCCGTGACGCCGCTTCAGCATGCACGGAATGCCGACTATCGCGATATCGAAAAGATTCTTGTCGCCGCCGGTGGCCGTTAAAAACGATGGAGATTGCCATGAGCCAACTTATTATGAGCGATGCAAATCGTTTTCTATCCTACGCGATCGAGCTTGCGTGAGATAATATCAAGGCGATCAGCCATGTGCCACCGGAGAGCAAATCCGGTCCGTGCCTATACGAACAGTGGGCACAAGCCCAAAATAATCACAAGTGAAACGGGCGTCCCCGAGGATTTTTCGGCGGCCGCTCGCGGTTAACAACTTTTAAACCGCCCTGTACACAAAAATACGGGTAGGCTCTTTTTAGCACCATTTTTAGAAGTCCCCCATGGAAATTAAAGTCAACTTTCTCGATAAGCTACGTCTTGAAGCCAAGTTCGATGACTTCACGGTAGTGGCCGACCAGCCTATCCGCTATAAGGGCGATGGTTCGGCGCCAGGCCCCTTCGACTATTTTCTGGCTTCATCGGCCTTGTGTGCAGCTTATTTCGTGAAGTTGTACTGCGTTACTCGCAATATCCCCACTGAAAATATCCGCCTGTCGCAGAATAATATTGTGGATCCGGAAAACCGGTATCAGCAAATTTTCAAGATTCAGGTTGAGTTGCCATCGGATATCTCGGAAGTAGACCGCCGAGGTATTTTGCGCTCCATCGAGCGTTGCACTGTGAAAAAAGTGGTGCAAGCTGGACCTGAGTTTGTCATTGAAGAGGTAGAGAATTTAGATGCTGATGCTCAGTCGTTGCTGACGTTGAAGCCGGCTGCTGACGCCAGCACCTATATTGCGGGCAAAGATCTGTCGCTAGAGCAAACCATCGCCAATATGTCCGGCGTTCTGGCGGACTTGGGCATGAAGATTGAAATCGCGTCGTGGCGCAATCTCGTGCCCAATGTGTGGTCGCTGCACGTCCGCGATGCGCACTCGCCGATGTGTTTTACCAACGGCAAGGGGGCGACCAAAGAAAGCGCATTGGCGTCGGCGCTGGGGGAGTTTATCGAGCGTCTGAGTTGCAACCATTTCTACGCAGGTGCGTTTTGGGGTGAAGACATCGCTAATGCAGCGTTTGTACATTACCCGAACGAGCGCTGGTTCAAGCCTGGCCCTGAGGATGCGCTGCCAGTTGAAATTCTGGATGCATACTGCCTGGAAATTTATAATCCTGATGGCGAACTGTGTGGCTCGCATCTGTACGACACCAACTCCGGCAATACGCAACGCGGTATCTGCTCGCTGCCGTATGTGCGGCAATCGGACGGCGAAGTGGTGTATTTCCCATCTAACCTGGTCGAAAATCTATACGTCAGCAACGGCATGAGTGCCGGTAATACGCTGGTTGAAGCGCAGGTGCAATGTCTGTCCGAAATTTTCGAACGAGCGGTGAAGCGCGAAATTCTGGAAGGTGAGATCGCATTGCCTGATGTGCCGCGTGAAGTGCTGGAAAAATATCCCGGTATTCTGGCAGGGATTCAAGGGCTGGAAGAGCAGGGCTTTCCGGTACTGGTAAAGGACGCATCGTTGGGGGGTACGTACCCTGTGATGTGCGTCACCTTGATGAACCCGCGAACAGGCGGTGTCTTTGCGTCGTTCGGCGCACACCCCAGTCTTGAAGTGGCGTTGGAACGGAGTCTGACGGAATTGCTGCAGGGGCGCAGTATTGAAGGCCTGAACGATTTGCCTCAGCCCACCTTTGTCAGTGACGTCGTGACTGAATCAAATAATTTTGTTGAGCATTTCATCGATTCCAGCGGTGTGGTGTCGTGGCGCTTTTTCAGCGCCAAAGCGGATTTCGAGTTTGTTGAGTGGGACTTTTCTGGCAAGGGCGAGAACTCCAATGCCGAGGAAGCATCAACGTTGCTAGGTATTCTCGAAGGCATGGGAAAAGAGGTATACATGGCGGTGTATGACCAATTGGGTGCCGTTGCCTGCCGAATTCTGGTGCCCGGCTATTCGGAAATATATCCAATAGATGATTTGATTTGGGACAACACAAACAAGGCGCTGCTGTTCCGAGCCGATATTTTGAACTTGCATCGCCTTGACGATGCCGGCCTGGCAGCATTGCTTGAGCGGTTGGATAATAATGAGCTGGACGATTACTCCGATATTGCCACGTTGATAGGCGTCGGATTTGACGAGAATACGGACTGGGGGCAGTTAACAGTTCTCGAGTTGAAGTTGCTGATTAATCTTGCCTTGCAGCAATTTGAGGCCACGCAAGAGCTAGTGGGAGCCTTCCTTCAGTACAACGACAACACAGTCGAGCGCGGCTTGTTTTACCAGGCCCTGAATGTGGTGCTAGAGGTGTTGCTCGATGACGACCTGGAAATGGACGACTACGTGGTTAACTTCCGCCGGATGTTTGGCGATGCCCGGATGGACGCGGTAATGGGGGCATTGGACGGAAGCGTGCGCTTTTTCGGGCTAACGCCAACCAGCATGAAATTGGAGGGGCTCGATAGGCATCACCGTCGGATCGACAGCTACAAAAAATTGCATAAGGCGCGATCCAGTGGGGCGGCTGCAGCCTGTTAGGGCCACGAGTTCGGCCCAATCAGGCAGTGCCTAAGACCTTTATCTGACTAGAAAAAGGTCTGGATGTTGCGGCGGGCGTCAAGCAATAGCTCGAAGCCGATGCCCGCCGTGTGGATGGCCTGCGCATGGTGCCAGGCAGCTTCATGGTAATACAGCAAGCAATGGGGCTACCGAAAGGTCGCGCAGTGATTCGTTAACTATCTAAAATCCCCAAGCGCCGCCCCATGGACCAAAATCAAAGGCGTCATCTGCCATCGTAGCCGTCATTTGCTGTTCGTCAGCCAGGTTTTGCTGGAATACCATTTGACGGTATTTAGAATACGCAGCCTGATTGCCAGAGTAAACGCATTGGCAAACAACAGGATCAGCATAGAGATAAACCACCTGATTGCTTTGATTTTGCTGAACAAATTTATTAGGTGGCAATTTTTTCAGTGCGGCTTGTTGTGCAGGAGAGCTCGCCGGCCTTGGCACAAATCCAGCAGCAGATAGTAGATCTTCCTTCCCTGAAATCACCTGTGACGGCGACTGGCACCCAACCAAGAAAACTCCCAGGAAAATAGCAGCGCTCATACGAATTTTCATTCTTTCCTCCAAGAAATATTTCATTATTTACCTACTGCACAGCAACTTGCACCGAATATACACTGAATATACTTAATTATTGGTAAGTTTTGTCCCCCGCCTTACTGATTGTGATGTTGATCATCGTGGATGGGCATCGTTGCAATTCAGGGAGATACATTGTGGCTACGACGGCGAGGAGCTGCAGTCGACACTTTCAGGAAAGGCGCTCTCCTGGACAATGCAATGCTCCGGGCCGCGCAATAGCCAAACGCGCAATCAGCGACATCGCCGCACAGGGGTTGGAAACCTTGTTCCCGCTGATCACATAAACATAGACATCGCACTTGCTGATGTCTGGCAGGCTAGGAACAAGCTGGGCCAGGCCTTCAGGCGTTGCGCCTTTGGCCAAGCACTTTGCGCGTTTAGCCCAAAGATTCAGGGTGGCGGCTGGATACCCGAGTGGTTCGTTTCGCTGCGTACCCATCAACCGGATATAGACAAACGGTGCAGTCGTATCCACAATAAGCGGATACTCTGAATCTACGCTCATGACCACGGCCACGCCATATTGGCGGGCCAAGGTGATGAACTCGGGCGTGCGAAAACTATCGTGGCGGACTTCGACCGCGTGCTGCAGGGCTTGGCCATTGATGTCTTGTGGAAGCAATTTAAGAAAGGCTTCGAAGTCGGCGGCATCGAACACCTTCGTTGGCATGAACTGCCAATTGATCGGACCGAGCTTGTGCTTCAGCTCCGTCAAGCCGCCAGTCAGAAAGCGTTCTATCGTTTCTCCTGCGTCAGCCAGCACCTTCCGATGGGTTGCATAACGCGGCGCCTTGACAGAGAAGACGAAAGTATCAGGCGTTTGTTCGTACCATTTGGCAAAGGTTTCGGGCTTCTGAGCGCCATAGTAAGTACTGTTGATCTCTATCGAAGTGAGCTGTCGGCTGGCGTACTCCAACTCGCGTTTTTTAGGATGCTTTTCGGGATAGAAGGTGCCTTGCCATGGTTCATAGGTCCATCCGCCAATGCCGACCCGAATGGTGCCGCTGTCTTTCTGGTTCATATGCATTCTCCCTACGTGATACCCTCTCGCTAGGCTATTCAGCGCTTACCTCCTCACGCCGTCCCAGCACGGTGTTTCCCATTATTATTCAATTTGGTCGATGCATCACAATGTCTGCCTGTATTCCCGCGTTTCCCTTTAGTCGAAAATATAGCTTTTTCTTGACTGTAGTCTTCTCAACTGTTTCCGCGGCTGTCGCGGCTCAGGAACCCGCCGCACCAGCGTCTTTAGTTTCTGCAGTAACTACCCTCAAGCCAGTAACCGTTACCAGTACGCAAATAGAGCGTCTGGTTTTCGACGTACCGGCTTCTGTCGATCTGATAGACGGCGCCTCGATGCGCGATAGCCATATGCAGGTAAACCTGTCGGAAAGCCTGGCTGGCGTGCCCGGCATGTTAATTCAGGACCGGCAGAATTTTGCCCAGGATCTGCAGATTTCGATTCGAGGCTTCGGCTCGCGTTCGACTTTTGGCGTGCGTGGCATACGCATGTATGTAGACGGCATTCCGGCCACCATGCCCGATGGGCAAGGCCAGACATCCAATATCGATATTGCCTCCTTGGATAGGGTTGAAGTGCTGCGTGGGCCATTTTCCGCCCTATATGGCAACTCGTCCGGCGGCGTCATCCTGGCATTCACTGAAGAAGGCAGCGGCCCGCTAACAATCACACCCAGTTTTACCGCAGGCAGCAATGGCCAGCGGCGATATGGCCTGAAAGCCAGTGGTTCGACCGGCGAAGGAGCCGGTGCCATGGATTACCTGCTGAGCACCAGCCGCTATACCACCGACGGCTATCGTGACCACAGCGCAGCCCGTAAAAACCTGGCTAATGCCAAGCTGGGCCTGGAGCTTGATGACGATAGCAAGCTGACTCTGGTGCTGAATAGCGTTGATATCAAGGCTGATGATCCACAAGGGCTTACCTATGATGAGTTTATGGATAACCCGCGTCTCGCCGCTCCTAATGCACTGAAATACAACGTGCGCAAAACCGTTAAACAGACGCAGGGGGGCCTCGTATACGAACGCCGTATTGATGCCAATAATGAGTTGCGCTTGATGGGCTATTACGGGCAGCGCAGAACCGAACAGTTTCAAGGGATTCCCGTGGCTACGCAGGCCCCGCAAAGCCACGCCGGAGGCGTAATCGATCTTGGCCGTGACTACGGTGGCGTCGATGCTCGCTGGACGTCGAATCTGTCACTGGCCGATCGCCCATTGACTGTGATAGCGGGTGTCGCCTATGACTCGTTGAAGGAGCATCGTCGGGGCTACGAGAATTTTGTGGGAACGGGGGCTAGCCAACAACTTGGCGTGCAGGGCAAGTTACGCCGCAAAGAAGCCAACGAGTTATGGAATATTGATCCTTATTTACAAGCTTCGTGGCAATTCGCTGAAAAGTGGACGTTGGACGCCGGCATACGTTACAGCACAGTTCGTTTTAATTCGGATGATCAATACATAGCCGCAGGTAATGGCGACGACAGCGGATCCGCCCGTTACAGCAAAGCACTGCCCATGGCGGCCTTGCGCTACCAGGCTACGCCCGATCTCAATGTTTACGTCACGGCCGGACGCGGCTTTGAAACGCCTACTTTCAACGAAATTTCTTATCGCGCCGATCAGCTTCCAGGCTTGAATTTTGGTCTTCAACCATCGGTCAATACCAGTATTGAAATTGGTGCAAAAGCTCGTGTTGGCAAGGGCTTGTTCACCGCTGCGCTATTTCAGACGGGTACAGAGGACGAAATAGTCAACGCGGAGGCGATGGGTGGCCGTACCACCTATCGGAACGCCGGCCGCACACGCCGCAATGGCCTGGAACTGAGTTGGTCCGGGGAAGTCGCACGCCATTGGCGCGCAGCATTTGCCTATACCTGGCTGGACGCCAGGTATCGCGAAAGTTTCTATGCTGGTGCCAGCACATCCAGCAATCTGATCCCTGCAGGCAATCGCATACCAGGCATCGCCAAGCAAGCGCTGTACGCATCACTGGACTGGGCACCGCCGAAAGGATGGCGAGCGGGCATAGAGGGGCGTTACTTAAGCAAGTTCTATGTGAATGACAGTAACGAGGATGCGGCGCCTGGTTATTTCACGGGAGCCGTTCATGCCGGCTATCTATGGCAGCTTGAGCACTGGGAGGTCAACGCCTTTGCCCGTGTCGACAACATATTCGATCGCCACTATGCCGGCTCGGCCATCATCAATGCCGCCTTTGGTCGCTATTACGAACCGGCGCCAGGTCGAAACTGGATAGCAGGGCTTAGTGCGTCTTATCAGTTCTAAGTAGGCATCGCCTGCCACAGAAGAACATAGGGCTGCCCTGCAAATTTGCAGGACAGCCCTATGCGTGAACCTTCAGTCAGTTTGGTTTATGGCTTGGGAAGGGCAAAAACAAAGAGTGAATGCCCGCCGTCCACTACGTTTTTCAATTCCGGAGAAAGGCTGGCTGCTACCGGGGTCTGGGCATTTGGCCCGGTGACAAACGCGACATACTGTCGGCCGTCAACGCTATAGGTCATGGGGTGTCCGCCGATAGATGTGTTGAGCTTGACACTCCAGAGCTTCTTGCCGTCTTTTTGGTCGTAGGCGGCTGCTTCACGCATGCTGTCGCCTGTAAAGAGAAGGCCGCCCGCTGTTGTCAGCACCGATGAGCTGAAGATGGGCTTTTGCTTCTTTACCCACAAAAACTTGCCAGTTTTTACATCGATAGCGAAGACGCGTCCTGTACTGTCTTCGCCCGGCGCAAAAGAGGCTTTCCCGGAAGCCTGAGCGCCTACGGATTCGCCAGTGCGCATTTCGATAGGCAGTGGCGTCAGTTCCTTGCAAGACGAGCTAAGCGGTACATAAAGGGCATTCGTCATCGGACTATAGGCGCCAGCCATCCACAGCTTGCCCAGGTCGCGACCACCGCAAACGGTGACGGTCTCTTCAATAGATTTGACTATATGTTCCTTATTCGTGATCACCTTGCCGTCTTTGGTGTAGCCGGAAACCACGTTCTGATACACCGTATCGCGCGCCCACAGGAGTTTGCCTGTATCGCGGTCCAGCACAAACGCGATACCGTTCTTTCCAGGCACCGAGGCGATGACATCATATTTCTTGCCGGGCTCGACCTTGTCGCTAAGATAGGTGACTTCTTTCGCCGAAGGTGCGATTTCGCTCTGTACGAGCACGCGTTCAAACGGGCTATCCAGATCCCAGTCGTCGCGTGGAAGATGCTGGTAATGCCAAACGACTTCACCGGTTTCAGCGTTGATGGCCAGCGTGCTGTTGGTGTAGAGTGCGTCGCCGTCCTTGCTGCCGCGCAAGACTGCCGGATAGGGCAGGGGCATACCTACACCCCAGTAAAGCATTTTACGTTTTGCGTCGTAAGACCCGGTAATCCATGGTGAGCCGCCCCAGCGGTTTTCGGGTGGCAAGCCTCCCCAGCTATCGTCAACCGCCGGGCCGCCTATGGTGTTTAAGCGCCATAGTTCTTTACCTGTATCGGCATCGTGCGCAGTAATAAAGCACCCACCGGCGGTACCGGTAATGCTGCATCCTGACGTGCCTGTGAAAATCTTGCCATCGGCGGCCAGTGGGCCCGCAGTGAAGCTATAGCCTTTCTCCCAATCCAGAACCTGAACTTCCCAGGCTTTTTTGCCGGTAGCAGCGTCCAGTGCAACGAGCTTGGAGTCCGGCGTGGTCATGTACACCTTGTCTTTGTATAGCGTTAGCGTGTTGCGCTGACGGTTGGCTTGAGCGTCATGGTAGCCGCCGGTAAATGTAGGCAGTGTTTGCCGGTATTCCCAGAGAAGCTCGCCTGTCACGGCGTTGAGGGCCTGGACAATGCCACGATTCATGCCAAGAAACATTACGCCGTCGCGAACCAGCGGGGCGGTTTCCTGCAAGCCACCGATGGGCATCGACCACGCCCATTGCATGCTCAGTTTGGCGACGTTTTCGGTATTGATTTGCTCAAGTGGGCTGAACGCCTGGTTGTCCACAGTGCGGCGCCACATCAACCAGTCTTCTGGTGCGGGGCTTAACACTTCCTGGTCGCTGATAGGACGATAATCCTTGATTTGGGCTTGGGCCGAGCAGGCAAAAAGCAAAGCAGCCGAAGTCAATGTGACTAGTTGTCGTATTTTCATCTTGTATCCGATTTTCTAAAATTTCGCAGGTCTAGAGCGATGGTTGTTTTGAAGGCTCTAGCGGCGGATGTTGACTCGCGATGCCACGCTTAGCGTGCCGCCTTAACCTGTTCGACCGACACAGCGCCGAACTCATTGCCCCAGCTATTGCGAACATAGGTAGTAACTGCCGCGATTTGATCATCGGATAGCAGAGGACCCTGTGCGGGCATGCTGTTCAAGCCCAAAACGACCGTACGCAGCAGATCGGGCGTGTTGGCAAGTCGGTCGAATCCGGCAAGCTTCGTTCCGAATGCGCCTTGCCCTTGGGCCCCGTGGCACATAGCACACGTCGACGCGAAGACTTCTTTACCGTGTTCCATGACTTCCGCAAGGACAGGTCCGGCGTCGGCCATGGCCGGCAAAGGCTTTTCGATCTCTCCCAAAACAGAGACCATGTATGCGGCGCTGCTAAAGTCCTTACCGTTCATGTCACCCGGTTTGGTGTCGCCGTCGAACAGATACAGTGGATTACCCCGATAGGTAACTTGTCGTTTACCGTTGTGCTCGATAGTGTCGATCAAGCCAGGTAAAACCAGACGTGCCACAGGGCGTGTCGTTGTCAGGTAAGGTTGCCAGTGCTGCATACAGGCAGCATCACAGTTGGCTTTGCTTTCCTTGTCGTCACCAAGTGTATACAACGTTCTGCCATTGCCGTCTGTGATGAAGGCGCTGACTTTGGGTGCAGACCCTTGTGCGACGATGGTTGGGGTGTTGGTGTCTTTGGCGCTGCTCTGAGCTTGCGCAGGTATTGCCAGTAAGGGAGCGGCAATCGCCAGGGCGCTGCCAAGATATTTCAACTTATAGGATATCAAAGTGGGCTCGCTATCTTTGTTAAGGATAATAAAAAAACGCTTAGGATCAAACGTAGTGTTGATCGTCATAGCGAGTGGCGGTATGTATTGTACGGTACAGTACGGTACAAGTCCTTCTTGTGGTGCGCCAGCCTAATTCAGGCCTATTTTCAACAGCCGCCCTGAGGATGCATCAGTCAATACGTATACGTAGCCGTCGGGGCCTACGCGCACGTCGCGGATACGCTCATTAAGCGGCTCTAGCAGCCGCTCTTCGTTTACGACCTTATTGCCATCGAGATCAAGCCGTATCAGTGCGCGGTCTTTTAACGCCCCGATGAATAGCGACTGACGCCAGGCTGGAAAAAGTGGCGTATCGTAAAAAGCCATGCCCGATATCGCCGGCGACACTTTCCAGTAGTAAGCGGGTTGTTCCGTGCCGTCGACGTGGGTGCCTTGCGCTTCGGGTATGGCAAAGCCGCTGTAATTGATGCCGTGGGTTGCTAATGGCCAGCCATAGTTCTTCCCAGCCTGAGGGATGTTGATTTCATCACCTCCCCGGGGGCCGTGCTCATGCGTCCAAAGCGTGCCCGACCAGGGGTTGAGCGCCGCCCCTTGCTGGTTTCGGTGGCCGTATGACCAGATCTCGGGCCGGGCTTGTGCGTTGCCTACGAAAGGGTTGTCGTCAGGTACACGGCCGTCAGGGTGCAGGCGCACTATCTTTCCTTGCAGCTTATCCAGGTCTTGCGAAGTAGAGCGCTGATTGTTCTCCCCAAGAGCGATAAACAGGAAGCCCTGCTTGTCAAATACCAGGCGCGAGCCAAAATGCGTACCGCTGGACAGCTTGGGCGTTTGGCGGAAGAAGACGGTAAAGTTTTCCAGCTTGCTCCCATCGGCAGATAGCGCGCCGTAACCTACCGCGGTACCGGCTTTGCCGTCTTTCCCTTGTTCCGCATACGACAGGTATACATGCCGACTCTGTGCAAAGTCCGGCGCCAAAGCGACATCCAGCAAGCCGCCTTGCGAGCGCGCATATACCTTGGGTACGCCGCTGATTGGGTCCGATATCCCACCTTTGGTTTTCCATAGGCGTAGATGGCCCGGCCTTTCGGTAATCAGTGCGCCCGAGTTGTCGGGCAGGAATACGATGGACCAGGGGTGATCAAGGTCGGTGAGCACTTCCGTGACGACGACCATGCCTTTCTTGCTGGGGAAGGTCTGGGTTGCCGGGGGCTGAGCATGGGCTTGCCACGCAAGTAGCGGTAAGACTATGGCTATGGTGTATGGCAGCGTCATGAATGCTCCTTGAAGATCGAACAAATGAAAGCGCTAGCTGTTCGTGTACTTTTCTGAACCATATCACGTCGTCGAGACATAGGGTTGTGGTCAAGATAGGTGTCGCAGTGCGTTAAGTCGGGTACGATTGGCGTGGAACATAATGGGGGCGGAACATGGCTATGACATTGCAAAGCGTGTTCAATGTTCGTCGCGCAGAGGTGCTGCCGGTGGCGTTGGCCGGGGCGTTTTTCTTTTGTGTCCTGACCGCATTGATGATGCTGAGGCCTGCGCGCGAAGCCTTGGGCATGAGGGGCGGACTGGACGCGGTGCGATGGCTTTTCGTCGGCACCGCACTTGTAACGCTTCTGGTCAATCCTGTATTTGGCATGTTGGTCAGCCGATTTCGGCGGATGGTGTTTATTTCCGTGACCTATTTGTTCTTCGCGTCTAGTCTGGTCGTGTTTTACCTGCTGATTGCACTATCGCCCGAGGTGATCGGCGTCGTCACCGGCCAGGTGTTCTATGTTTGGTTCAGTGTTTTCAATTTGTTTTCGTCCATGGTTTTTTGGGCGTTGATGTCCGACCGGTTTTCTTTGGAACAAAGCAAGCGGTTCTTTGCACTGATTGCCGTCGGTGGAACCTTGGGTGCGATCTTCGGCCCCTGGCTCTCTTCCGTGCTGGCAAAGCCACTAGGTACGCCCGCCTTATTGCTGGTATCGAGCGGCTTTTTGATACTGGCGTTATGCGCGGCTGGCGTGCTTGTTCGTATTCAACCGGCTCAAGCGGCGCCGGCGGAAACGGGCCAGCCAGCCGGGCCTTCCCGTGGCGATGAGAGCGTTATTGGCGGTGGAGCATGGGATGGTATTAAAGCGGTAGGTCGGTCAAGGTATTTGATGGGCATCGCTGCCTACGTTGTTATCCTGGCCATCATGGCGACCTTTCTTTACTTCACGCGTCTGCAGATGGTGGCGGCCTTGGGTACGGACATAGACGGACGCACAACCTTGTTTGCCCAAATCGATGTCATTACGCAAATTGCTACGTTGGTGATCCAAGTCTTGGTATCCGGCCATCTAATGAAGCGTTTGGGCGTTCATATCACCTTGGCATTACTGCCAATTACGACGCTTCTGGGGTTTGTCGGGCTGGCGCTCGTGGGTTCATTGGTTGCATTGATCATTTTTGAATCCGTATTCAGGGCGGTACAACGGGCCATCATGCGTCCGGCCAGAGAAACGCTGTTCACTGTAGTGACCCCAGAGGAAAAATATAAGGCTAAAGCGTTTGTCGACACTTTCGTCTATCGCGCAGGCGACGTAGTGGGCGCCCAGCTGGAAGGTGCATTGGGTCGCTTAGGCATGGGACTGGCTGCTGTCGCCAGCGTTGCCGTACCTTTGGCTATCGTCTGGGCGGCGCTTGCCCTGTGGTTGGGCCGAACACAACAGCGGATCGCTATCTCCGATGTGTCCCAGAACGTATCTGGGGATTTGCCTTCCATTCACTCTCCTGGATAAAGGACTTTCGACATGATCACCCGTCGCGACTATCTAACCTTGTGTATGGCGGTTGGCGCAAGTGCTTTGCTTAAGCCGCAGCTATCGTGGGCAAATGAAAAATCCGGCCCTTTGATTACACGTCCTATTCCTTCGTCGGGGCAGCTGCTACCCGTTGTGGGCTTGGGTAGTTCCGCAACATTCTCTAGCGCTGCAAGCAGTGAGGATACCGAGGCGTTGAAACAGGTGTTTCGCGCGTTTGTCGAGCAAGGCGGATCGGTCTTCGATACGGCGCCCAGCTATGGTGCGTCAGAAGAAGTGGCTGGAAGAATCGTCAATGCGCTACACATTCGCGACAAGGTGTTCTGGGCGACTAAACTCAACGTAGCCGGATTTGGAGGCGGGAAGGCGGACGTCAACCAGGCTAAGGCCCAGATCAAGGCATCGTTCAAGGCGATTGGAAAGCCGGTTATCGATTTGATTCAAGTGCATAATCTTGGCGATATTCCCACCCAACTGCCGCTTTTGAAATCCTTACGGGATGAGAAGCGAATTCGTTATATGGGCGTGACGACAACGTTTCCGCAACAGTACGGGCAACTTGAAAAGCTAATGCGCAATGAGCGCCTGGATTTTATCGGAGTGGATTATGCGATTGATAACCGCGTCATGGAAGAACGGGTATTTCCGTTGGCCCGGGACCGGGGCATAGCAGTGCTGGTGTACGCGCCGTTTGGACGCACGCGCTTGTGGAGCTTGGTGAAAGGGCACGACGTACCTGACTGGGCGATCGAGCTCGGCATTCAGTCCTGGGGACAGTTCTTTCTGAAATTCGTGATCTCTCATCCCGCTGTTACTTGCGTGACGCCCGCTACGAGTCGCCCCAAAAACGTGGTGGACAACATGGGTGCTGCCTATGGGAATTTGCCGGATATTGCAATGCGTAACCGTATGGCGGCATATATTCAGTCACTTTGATTGTTCAGTCGCATTTTTGAATAATTTATCCCCTTGAAATTCATAGCCACTGATCCTAAATAAGGGGTAAGCGCTCAAGCAACATCGCACTGAGTTCGGGAAATCGGCTCTCGCTGTCGCTTGGGCGGGAATCGCCCGTCGGGCTTCGTGTTTACTCTGAATAGGAGGCTATTATGAGTGTACGTAATCTCGTTCCCTGGGGGCGTCGTACCCCTCTTTCGGCATCGTCAGGTAGCAGCGAGCATCCGTTTTTTTCGTTGCAACGTGATGTGAATCGATTGTTCGATGACATGTTCAAAGGCTTCGATATTGGTTTTCCTGCCGACTCCATGCTCAATACCTTAAGTAGCAATTGGCCCAAGGTAGAGGTATCGGACGGCGAGAAGGTTGTGCGCATCACGGCTGAACTCCCCGGCATGGAAGAAAAAGATGTTGAGCTATTGCTTGATGGCGACGTCCTGACCTTACGAGGTGAAAAGCGTTCACAGCACGAAGATGCTGGAAAGCAGTTCTCTGAATGCTTTTATGGTCAGTTCGAGCGCCGCCTTCGGCTAGGCTACGACATCGACCAGGACAAGGTCGAAGCCACTTTCAAAAATGGCGTGTTGAACATTGTCTTGCCGAAGGACGAGGCCGCTCAGTCTCGGGTCAAACGCATTCCGCTGAACAAGTAAGGTAATGCATGATCAAAGCCTGGAAGTGCCGCGTGTATTTCCAGGCTTTTTTGTACGTCGCTTCGCCGCCACGCTACGGCGATAGTAAAAGACCGCATAGATAGCCAAGTTGCCAGCGACAAGCAGTGCTGCCAGCAGCATTTGAATTTCTCGCGTCAGGCCAGGCGGATATATTGCCAGCAGCAGGTAGTGCTCGATAAAGCTGTTTTGATAATTTTCATGGCCTCCCATGAGTCGTAGCGTATTTTCCAGCGGCGTAAGGGGGCATACCCAGCCCATTGCGATAACTGCCGCTCCCCATAGCAGGGCCGGCAAATGCAAGTACGCGACCGCCGGCCTCCACAATACAAGCAGGCCGCCAAACATCACAAATGTCACGAATGCCGCGTGGACTAGCAGCACCACATCGGCAAGGATTTGATAGATCATTGTCGACCTCGAATTGCTGGCGGGGTCTCGTTGTGTTGGAATGCCCCTTATAGACCCAGGAAATTTTTACGCCGCCACATCCCCGCGTCTGGGCGGATTGGTCGTAGGGTGCAAGCCATCATCGCCTTCATGCGATGGTAACGGAGGCAGGCCAATCGCTTTTCGCAGACGCTGGCAGTCCGGGTTGGGGGAGCCGTCTTCGAACCATGCGGGAAATTCCCTGCAGGGAGAAGGGCGCTGTTCATAGATGCCACAGTGAATGCCTTCTTTTCCCAGCTCGCCGCGCAGCGCTACGCAGCGTTGGCCGCCGTACTCCGTGCCTTTCATGCAGCCGCGTAGCGGACTGACCTGGGTGACAAGCTCGGCAGGCACGGTTCCTCCGCCTTCTCCTGCAATTTCACCGCAATAGAATGAGACGCGGAAATGCGCACAGCATGCGCCGCAGCTTAGGCACGGATTGCTGACTGATGTGTCGTTTGCAGCGCTGCGTCGCCGGGCTGCGGATGTGACGGTGAGAGGTTGTGCTTTGATCCCGGACGCTGTGTTTGCGTTGCCTCCGGAATGGATAGATGTGGGCGCCGTGACCCGGGAGGAACGGGCCGGAGCAGGAGGCGAGCGCGTATCGATCATGATTGGGCTGTGCGCTGATTTATGTGCAGAAGAAATTGCACGAGTTTGGGGCGGATGATGAATATACTTGAATGTCGTCGAATTGCGGTATAAAAAATAATTGCAGCTTATGTAGTTTGTGTCTTTTTCGCACTGATGAAGCGCATTTTCCAAGGAGGTGGTCCGCATGAAAGCACGCATAACCCTAATCACCCTTGGCGTGGATGATCTGGATAGATCGCTTAAATTCTATCGGGACGGTCTAGGCCTGAAAACCGAAGGCATTATCGGCGAGCAGTTTGAGCATGGCGCCGTGGCTTTTTTTGAACTGGAAGGAGGCCTGAAGCTGGCGCTTTGGCCCCGTAGCAGTCTCTCTCATGACTCTGGTTTGCCCAAAGAAAGCCCTAGCGCCACGGAGTTTTCCCTTGGTCACAATGTCTCGTCCAAGGAGGAGGTGGATGCCGTGATGCGACAGGCACAAGACGCCGGTGCCGTTATTGTAAAAACCGCGGGGGATACATTCTGGGGCGGCTACGCCGGCTATTTTCAGGATCCCGACAAGCATCTTTGGGAGGTTGCCTGGAATCCCCAGATGCTTCCCGCAGACTGAAGGCGACGCAGTTGGTATCCTTTGCTTATCCCGTTGAAATAAAAACCAGGAGCGTTACCTTGAAGATTCCAGATCTGCCATTCACTGTTACAGCGTGGGATGACGTTATACCAACTCAGCATGCGGGGGTAACCGGCGAGGCTTTATGGCGCTCCTTTCATGCTGGCGACTTGCGGGTCAGGGTGGTCGAATATAGCGCTGGCTATTTGGCTGATCATTGGTGCGACCGGGGCCATGTACTCTTCGTGCTGGAAGGCGAACTTCATACCGAGTTGAAAGATGGGCGCACTTTTGTACTGACGCCGGGTATGAGCTATCAGGTTTCCGATTTTGGCGATGCCGCTCATCGCTCGTCTACCAAAACCGGGGTCAAGTTGTTTATCGTGGACTAGTCGGGGCTTTGCTATCGCACAGGCAAAAAATTAAAGAAAAGCAGCCCCTGCATATAATTGATGCCTACCCGTCGAATATTCTCATCGAGCAGGTTAGCGACCAAGTCCAGGCGGCCTACTAACTGGCCGAATTCCCGTTCAAAACTGAGATTGGACACATTTTCGGATATTTCATTGGCTAGCAGCAAAGGCTGGCCTGCGGCGTTGCGCCGTGTGGCCAGTAGCCACGCGGCGATTTCCACATTCCGGGCGGCATTGTATACATGCTGCGCATTGAGAACATCCGAAACGTAGTAGCGCGTTTTACCGTTATGGGCCCGAACCATCATGTCTGCTAGGCCGAAAATTAGCGTGCCCACACGGTCGCCGCGATAGGCGGGATCCAGGGCTACAGAAAGGATTTCCACGTCGTGCAAAGCGCTCAGACCATCCGGGGCGAGGCCAGTTTCGATGGCATTGCGCCCTTGCTGAACGGCCGCTTTCAGGGTCGTTGCACCCGTTTTGCGCCATTCTGCAGGATTCCTTCGGTAAAGCTTTTCAAGCAGGCGAGTCAGGCTGTCAAGATTGTCGCGCATGGCAATCGTGACGGTGCGATTGAAGTCGGTCTGGCCTAGTTGGTCAAACGACATCGCTTCGTTGCGGGGGTGAGCCGACCCCGCCGGCTCGCCAGGTGCGACACAGCCGGACACACCTATTGTGATTGATAAAACCATGCATGCGATATAGCCGCGTCTCATGCCATGCTCGCCTCCCGTTAGCGTCTTGTGTTACGACGCCGATGGTAGTGCGAGCGTCCTTCCGGGGCAAACTTTATCAGAAAACGGTAGGTCGATGAAAATTAGCACGTAGGGGTAAGCGCGAGGTCCGATACGACACGGTTTGTCTTCACAGTGCTGCTGTCTTTGTGAGTCAAGCGTGTTAACAAGTCAGTGGCGTCTGCCGCGCCACGGACCGGGACTGTACCGTTGTAGGCCTGCCCGAACCGATTTTGAAGAAAATCATCCAACCCTATATATTCTTGCGGAATGAAACCGGCCTGGGGTAGCTGCTTCTCGCGAAATAAATCTAGCGCGGTGCAAATTCCCGACGCGGTAGCGATCTGGATAGCGGTGGTGGTTTTTCCGCCAACTTGCGATGCGAAAATTTTTCGTGAAAATGTTTCTTGAACGAACTCCCCCTTGCGCCAGCCGCTTACCGTCACGAAAACAAGAACCAAGTCTTGCAACGTAGTCGGGATGGCTGCACGCAATATCTCTTTAAGCTTTTCCTGCTGCGTACCCATAGCCAAGTCTTCGAGCAGGAACTTCATCAGGACGCAGTGCCCTGGGTAGCGCACCGATTTGTAGTCCAGATTGCGCACTTTGCCAGCGAGTGTTTCGCATAAAGTGCCCAACCCGCCTGATGTATTGAAGGCTTCATATTCCACGCCGTCGATAGAAAACCGCTCGAGGCCCTCAAGGGGTTGTATTTCCTTTAGCTGTCCATCCCGAATGGCGTCGCAAGGGCGACAATATTCGTTAATAAGCCCCTCCACACTCCAGGTAAGGTTGTATTTCAAGGCATTGCTTGGGAATTCGGGTATGGCGCCAACGCGCATTTTGATATCTTGTATCTGGTCAAAGCCCTGGCTTAAGGCATAAGCGGCAATACTGATAAAGCCCGGAGCCAGGCCGCATTGCGGCATGAAGGCGGTACTAGCGTCTACTGCCAGCCGCTTAATGGCTTTCGTCGCTTCCACGTCTTCAGTTAAGTCGAAGTAATGCACACCAGCGTTTTTCGCAGCCTGCGCGACGGGAATCGCCATGTGATAGGGAAGCGCGTTGACCACTGCATCGCGGGACTCAAGGACGGCATGCAGCGATTTGGCATCGCTGGTATCCATTATCGCGGTGGCTATTCCTGATGTTTTCGCTGCAGCTAGTGATTTTGCGTCGCGATCAACCAACAACACGTCATAGTCGCCCGAGTCGTGCAGCAATCGGGCAGTGGTGGCGCCGATATGTCCTGCGCCAAGCAGAGTAACTTTCATCTTGTTTGCCTCCAGAGTTCATTAAGCTTATGAACTATTTTAGAAGAGAGGCACTACATAAGATACGTGCAAACTGACCAGAACGACGGTTGGTTTCGTCATTTTGCGCTATATATTTGGCAATATGACGAGATCAGCCGCGAACGCCGCAGCATCGCGCGGCCAGAGGCCGCCGGCATTAGACCCCTAGGTTTCCCCGATCGATCTTTCGGGCAAGAATAATTGAAGTGGTGGTTTTTTCTACGCCTTCAATATTGCCAATTTCGTCGAGCAGGGTGTCAAGCAATTCGGGCGAGCCCACTCTTAACCACGCAAGGTAATCGAACTCTCCGCTAACCGAACATAGCAAATAGATTTCGGGCATGCTGGAAAACCGCTTGAGAACGTCTCGGCCGGACTTGGGCTGTAAGGTGATTCCGACGCAAGCGTTGATGCTGGCGTCCAGTACTTCTTGACCCAGCCTGACGCTATACCCTGAAATGACATTGTTTTGTTCGAGCCTGGAAATACGGGACAGTACCGTCGTTCTTGCCACGCCCAGTTTGCGCGCCAGATTGGATACGTTTTCGCGAGCATTGACTTGAAGCAGGGAAATCAGCTCGCGATCGATTGCGTCCAGTTGTCCGAATGTTGCTTTCATTCTTGCCGTCCTTGGGCTGTTCTAACTAACGTCGCATGCCTGCGTTAAGGTGCCGCTCCACCCATCGACTGTAGCGGGACATTCCGTAGCAGCAGACAAAATAGATAAAAGCGATAAAAAGATAGCCCTCGATAAAGTAGGCTTTCCAGTTAGGATCGCCAAGGGCCAGCCTGAGCGCACCCGTCAGATCGTAGAGACTGACAATGGTAACCAGCGAGGTGTCCATGAAGGTCCCGATGAACGTGTTGACGAGTGGTGCCACCACTATGCGCAGCGCTTGGGGCAGGGTGATTTTTCTGACGGTCTGCCAATAGCTTAGTCCGATAGCGGCCGCGGCTTCGTATTGGCCAGAAGGAATAGCCTGCAGGCCTCCGCGTATCGTTTCGGCCAGATAGGCTGCTGTGAACAGAATGATGCCGATCTGTACCCGCAGCAGCACATCGATATTGAAGCCCGGAGGAAGAAACAGCGGGAATAGAAAAGAGGCAGTAAACAGTACCGTAATCAATGGCACGCCGCGTATGATTTCAACGTAAAAAACGCAGAAGGCGCGGATGGCCTTCAGTTTGGACCGCCGCCCAAGCGCAATCAGCACGGCTAGCGGCAGGGCCATGAAAAGACCAACGACCGTCAAGAGCAGTGTTAGTGGAAATCCGCCCCAAAGATTGGTTTCCACGTAAGTCAGCCCGAACACGCCGCCACGCATAATCAGTATAAATGTTGCAAGGGAAACCGCCCACAACAGCAACAGCCATTTTTTCCAGAACGGGCGCCAGCAACTGGCCGCCAATGTGGCCAGCATAATGAGGGTGGCGGCCAGTGGCCGCCATTGTTCCAGGTAAGGGTAGCGGCCAAAGAAAATCAGTCTGAATTTTTCGCCAATCATTCCCCAGCAGGCGCCGCTGTGGTCCAGGGCATGGCAGATTTTATAGTCGCGCGAGAATACCGCGTTGTCGATGCTCCATTGATAGACCTTTGGGAATATCCAGGCAGCCAGCGCTACGAGAATCAGCGTTGCCAGGCAGCTTTTCCATGATGAGAATAAATTGGTCCGCAACCAGTGGAGGACGGTGCGTGGCGGCAACGGAGGCGGTTGAGAGGCTGTCGAGGCAAAACTTTTAGCTAGCATTTGGCCTACCTCTCGACCAGCATCATGCGCTGGTTGTACCAGTTCATGAAGGCAGCAATCAGCAGGCTGATCGTCAGATAAACCAGCATGATCAGGGAAATGCATTCAAGCGCCTGCCCGTTCTGGTTCAGCGATGTGTTGGCAATTGACACGATATCCGGATAACCAACAGTGACGGCTAGCGACGAGTTCTTTGTCAGATTCAGGTATTGGCTGGTCAGGGGAGGCACGATCACTCGCATTGCCTGAGGGAGCACTACCAAGCGTAAAGCTTGTGGACGGCTCAAGCCTAGCGATGCACTGGCTTCTACTTGTCCGGTCGACACGGCTTGAATGCCGGCTCGAACGATTTCAGCGATATAACTGGCGGTATAAAGCGTCAGCCCTATGAGCAAGGCAAGAAACTCGGGCGTAAGGGCGACACCGCCGCTGATATTGAAAACGGTGACCTCGGGTATATCGAGCGTCAACGGGGCGCCACCGAGCAACCACCCGGCGGCGGGAAGGGCAACGATAGTCAGCAGAATGGGCCAGAATATCTTGGGCGCATAGCCTGTCACGTCTTGTTTGCGTCGGGCGCTTCTACGGATCAAGTGAGCGCAGAATAGCGCAACAACAAACCCGAGGACGGCCAACGACCAACTGATGGACCACTCAGGAATCGGGAGCTGCAGGCCGCTTTTGCTTAGATACGTATACGGGAGCAACACGATGGCGTCGTTTGCCGACGGAAGAAGTTCAGTAATGACGAGATAGGTGGCCAGCAACTGGATCAACAGCGGAATATTGCGCAGCGTCTCGACGTAGCCGTCGCACAGCTTGCGAAGCAGGAAATTCTTCGAAAGACGACCTATGCCAATCAGGGTGCCAAGCAACGTGGCAAGAACAATGCCAGCAAAGGCGACGCGCAGGGTATTAGCCAACCCCGTCACGAAGGCGCGCAAGTAGGAATCGCTGGGAATAAACCCGAACATGCTCTCGCCGATATCGAATCCCGCTGGCTGCGACAAAAAGCCAAAGCCGGTGCGGATCTGCATCATGTTCAGATTTTTGTTTGTGTTGGACAATAGATACCAACTTACCAGCGCCAGCGCAATAACCGCGACCGCTTGATAAATCAGTCCTCGTCCACTTTCTGTAGACCACGACAGTTTTCTTTTTCTTGTGATTTTCTTGGGGAGCATCCATGCCTCCAAATGGCAAGGAGCAGGAAAAGCATCCTGCTCCTTGCTGAATACTTAATGCATCCGGCTTAACGCACTGGAGGAGCGTACATGAGACCGCCGTTATTCCATAAGTTGTTGACGCCGCGTGGCAGCTTCAGGGGTGATTTCTCGCCCATGTTGCGGTCAAAGCTTTCACCGTAATTGCCAACCTGTTTGATAATTCTGTAGGCCCAATCCTTGTCCAGGCCCAGCAGCTTGCCCATGTCTTCACTAGTACCGAGCAAACGCTGGATGTTGGGATCTTTGCTGTCTGTTTTGACTTGATCCACGTTGGCCTGCGTTATACCGTACTCTTCCGCATTCTGCATGGCAAAAAGCGCCCATTTGACGATGGCGAACCATTCGTCATCGCCGCGCCGAACGGCCGGGCCCAGGGGCTCTTTCGAGATGACATCGGGCAAAATGACATAGTCATCTGCCTTGGGGTTTTGCGTACGGATTCCAGCGAGTTCGGACATGTCAGTGGAAATGACCTGGCATCGGCCGCCAAAGAAAGCAGTGTGTGCGGCTTCGGGCGAGTCGAATACGACAGACTTGTACGGGATGCCATGGGTCGTCAGGTAGTCGGCAACGTTTTTCTCGCTGGTGGTGCCGGACTGAAGGCAAATTTCCGCATTCTTAAGCTGCTTAGCGCTGCTGATATTGAATTTCTTGGGCACCATGAATCCCTGCCCATCGTAATAGTTGATGCCTGCGAAAACCACTCCCAGGGAAACGTCGCGCGTCATGGACCAGGTGGTGTTGCGGGCAAGCACATCAATTTCGCCAGACTGAAGGGCCGTAAACCGTTGCGGTGGATTCAAAGGTACATACTTTACCTTGCCCGCATCGCCCAGCACGGCGGCGGCAATTGCGCGGCAGAGGTCCACATCCAGGCCAGCCCATTCTCCTTTGCTATCAGCCCCTGAAAATCCGGGTGCTGACGTATTCACCCCGCATACGACCTGATCTTTTGACTTGACCGCATCGAACGTTTTGCCGGCATGCGCGGTCGCACTGACCGTGCCTAGCGCTATGGCAAGCAAGGTGCCTGATAGGTAAGAGCTGGAATTCATGTTGTCTCCTGTTTAATATGGCGGAATGGCATTATTTGTCGGCGAATTATAGTGAGTTGCCCGACAGTTTGTAATGGGGTTTTACGACAGTTAAAAATTACCAGGAGGGTGCAGGTGCAAGTTATCGGTCTTATCGGCGGAATGAGCTGGGAATCGACAATTCCTTATTATCGGGAAATCAACGAAACGGTTAAGCGGCGCCTGGGCGGCTTACATTCCGCCAAAATTATTCTTTATAGCGTCGACTTTCACGAAATTGAACGCTTGCAGCATGCCGGAAACTGGCGCGATGCAGCGATCCTGCTGGCCCAGGCCGCCACTGTCCTCGAGTCTGCGGGAGCCGATTTTCTGGTGCTTTGCACCAATACCATGCACAAAGTTGCTTCCGATATCGAGGCGGCGGTTCGGATTCCTTTATTGCACATCGCCGATCCTACAGCACACGAAATCAGGAAAGCTGGCGTTTCCAAAGTAGGCCTGCTGGGTACCCGTTTCACCATGGAACAGGATTTTTACAAGGAACGCTTACAGCAACGCCATGGCCTGCAAGTACTAATACCCGATAGCCCAGACCGTGACAAAGTGCATGCCATCATTTACGAAGAGCTGTGCCTTGGCATCGTAAAACCTGCTTCGCGTCAGGTATATCAGCGCGTTATCGCCGGGCTGATCGATCAGGGGGCAGAGGCGGTCATCCTGGGGTGCACCGAAATTTCGTTGTTGGTGGGGCAGCAAGATGCGCAAGTACCTTTGTTCGATACGACAGCCATTCATGCCCGCCAGGCGGCCGAGTCAGCGCTTGGCGTGTGAGGTTTCCCGCCGTTGCTGCAGATGTCGGACTAACGCCACGACAACTGCCGCCCCAATAATCAACAGTAGGGCAATTTCTTCATAGCGCTTGGCGTCGGCGAATAGCCATTGCAGCGTCTGGCCGAACAGGTAGCCGGCGCCGGTAAACAAGGGCGCCCAGATAGCCGCGCCGATCAAGTTAAACAGTACGAATCGCCAAGTTGGTATCTCGCTCATGCCAATGGCGATAGGGCCGACGGCTCGTAGTCCATACATAAAGCGTACACCGATGATGATGCCTGCCTGGTAGCGCAGCAGCCATCCGTTCACCTGTTGTGCCTGGGTAGTCCATTGTGGAAAGCGCTTGAGCAACGCTGCGCCATGACGCCGGCCAAGGAAAAAGAAGAAAAGATCGCCCAAGGACCCGCCAAGCGTGGCGCAGACCACTACCAGCGGAAATGACAGGTAACCCTGATGCACGGCAAACCCGGCCAGCACCAATACGGTCTCACCTTCAAGAATGGACCCGACAAATGCGGCCAAGTAGCCGTGTTCGGCAAGGAATTCTGTCAGCATCATTGCTAGCGCTATCGCTTTGGGACATCAAGAGGGGGCAAGCGGCGTTTGACTGGTGTTGTCTTGACGACGGCGGTATTGGTTTCGGCCTGATTCGCCAGCGAGTCCAGGATGACATCCAGTTGTTCCATGGAGCGTACGCTCAATTTTGCAACGAAACAATCTTCGCCGGTAACCTTATCGCATTCGGTAAATTCAGGTATCGCCTGAATTTGCCGTTCGATTGCGTGCATTTGTCCGGGCAATGGGCGTATCCGGACTATTGCCTTGAGCTGGTATCCAAACGCTTGAGGATCCACCGTAACGGTGTACCCGGTAATGACACCGCGTTCTTCCAGCCGCCGCAAACGTTCTGCAACGCTGGGCGATGAAAGCCCGCTCTTGCGCGCCAGAGCTTTGAGCGAAAGACGGGAGTCTTCCATCAGGGCGGCGATAATAATGCGGTCGATTTCGTCGTGCATATTGCTTGATAAGGTGTCTGGCACCTATTGGCTTGAAAAAAAAGGGAATGGCTGGGTATTGCCTTATTTTATCTATAGAAGTTAAGGATGGAAAGCGTCACACTTTAGCTGTCTGAAATTTGGGGAGATTGCGATGGAAAATCAAGTCAAGCGCGGTTCGCTGGAGATGGCAGGCGCCATGCTGATCTCCGGTACGATTGGCTGGTTCGTACTGGTGTCGGGGCAGCCAGTTCTGGACGTCGTGTTTTGGCGTTGTCTTTTCGGCGCAGCTACATTGCTGTTGATTTGCGCTTTCATGGGCTTGTTGCGGCCCGGCTTACTCAACTGGCAAATTTTTTTGTGGGCAGCGCTTAGCGGGGTCGCCATAGTAGGGAACTGGATATTGTTGTTTGCCGCTTATTCACGGGCCTCTATCGGGATTGCCACGGCAGTCTATAACACGCAGCCATTCATGCTGGTCGGCTTGGGGGCGTTGTTCCTGGGTGAAAAGGTTACGTTGGACAAGATGGCGTGGCTAAGCCTGGCCTTTATCGGCATGCTGGCAATTACGCAGTCGCATGGCGGTTCTGGCTATGGCGGGAAAGCCTATTTGGCAGGAATCGCCTTGGCGCTGGGTGCAGCTTTTCTGTACGCTATTGCGGCACTTCTGGTTAAGCGGCTTACGGGTACCGCGCCGCATTTGATTGCGTTGATACAGGTTTGTGTAGGCATATTGATGTTGGCGCCGCTTGCAGACTTCACCGGCCTGCAAGAACACTCGGTCTCATCCTGGTCTGTATTGCTGGCGCTCGGCGTGGTGCATACTGGCTTCATGTATGTGCTGCTTTATGGGGCGATTCAAAAGCTGCCGGTCGCGTTGACGGGGGCGTTGTCGTTCATTTACCCCATCGTGGCCATTATCGTGGATTGGGTCGCATTCGGGCACCGCTTGCAATGGATGCAGTGGTTTGGCGTAGCCACGATTCTTTTGGCGGCTGCAGCAATGCGTCAGGGCTGGACGCTCAAGCGCTTGCCGTCTATGAACAAATGCGACTGAATGCTATGGGGGGCAGGTTAACGTCCATGGCGGAAATGCCTTCCGCCATGTCCCCAGCCGCCGTATCCCGGGCCGCCGCCGTGCCAATGTTTGTGGCCGCCATAATGGCCTGATCTGAATCCAAAATTGAAGTAGAGGGGTGGGCCTACGTACCAGGGGTTTCCATAATACATAGGCGGCGGGACATAGACCGTGCCTGGCGCCACATAAACTTGCGCATCCCCCGGTACGTAATAAGCGGGCGCTGGACTGTAAACAGCGCAGCCACCAAGCATACATAACAAGGCCGACGTGATAACCAGTCGTCTTGCCGTCTGGTTTGCAGTTCTCATGATGCAAAGTTAGACCTTGGCGCAATGGCGATAGTTCGCGGGTTTCTTTCTTTGTTACACATCGAAGCGCGAGCACTGCTGCTGGCCTCGCGGGTTGGGAACCCGCGTGAAGGAAGGGAGGGTCCCGTGTATTATTGCAAGCTACCGATTCGGTTCGATAAAACAAGAGGGGATATAAATGGATAAGGCAACGGGCGTTGCGTTGGTAACAGGCGCAGGCAGTGGCATTGGTCGCGCGGTGGCGCTTGAATTTTTAGCCAATAACTATCAAGTGGTTCTTTGCGGCCGGCGCGCCGATGCCCTGGAGCAGACGCGTGCGTTGGCCGCCGATAAAGGGGGGAATGCGCTCGCTGTACCCACTGACGTCACTGATGAAAGCGCGGTGGGGGCTTTATTCGAAAAAATAGAAAGTACTTACGGCCGGCTCGATGTGTTGTTCAACAATGCGGGGCGCGGCGCCCCAGCGGTTCCCATAGAAGATTTGTCGATAGCGGACTGGCGTGCAGTGGTCGACGTGAATCTGACTGGCATGTTCCTGTGCGCGCAGGCAGCCATACGCATGATGAAGAACCAGCAGCCCCAGGGTGGGCGCATTATTAATAATGGCTCTATTTCCGCTACAGCGCCGCGTCCCTTTTCTATTGCCTACACTGCCACCAAGCATGCCGTAACAGGCCTGACCAAGTCTATTTCACTGGATTGCCGCCCCTATAATATTGCTTGCGGCCAGATCGATATCGGCAATGCCGCTACTGATATGACCAACCGTATGGCGGCGGGCATATTGCAGGCCGACGGCACAACCCGTCCAGAGCCTCGTATGGACGTGGCTCATGTGGCGCGTGCGGTCCATCAAATGGCGCAACTGCCCTTGGATACCAATGTGCAATTTATGACCATCATGGCGACCAACATGCCGTTTCTAGGGCGCGGCTAACGTGCAACCCATTATGACGACACAGAATCACACTGAACGCGACGACGATAAGCAGGCTATCGCCGAGGTAATCGATTTTTGGCAGGCGGCAGGGCCAGCGGCTTGGTTTACAAAGGATCCGGATTTCGACTTGCGTTTTCGCGAGCATTTCCTGCAAGCGCATATGGCAGCGGCGCGGCGCGAGCTGGACCACTGGGCAAGCAGTCCGAACGGTGGATTGGCGCTGTTAATTCTGCTCGATCAGTTTCCCCGGAACGCCTTTCGCGGTACCGCGCACATGTTTGCCACGGATCCGCTGGCACTGCATTTTGCCGAGGCGATTGTAGAAGCGAAATTTGACACGCTTGTCGATCCTGCGCTGCGCTTGTTCTGTTATTTGCCCTTCGAGCACTCTGAAAATCTGGCCGACCAGGAACGTTCAGTCCTTTTGCATGCCGGACTGGATGTTTCTTTGCGCCATTATGCAGAAGACCACCACCGAATCATCGCGCGCTTCGGACGTTTTCCGCATCGCAATGCGTCGTTGGGGCGTGCCACCACAGCACAGGAACAAGCGTTTTTGGACGAAGGCGGGTTTGCAGGCTAGTCAGGCGTCTTTGTCTTGTCTGGGTAATACCTACGGCGCTGGCGGGCTAGTGTGCGTGCACTAGCTTCCGTGTTTTCTATACTTTATTGGTTGCTTATGCCTGTACTGTCTGCTGTGGCTGCGTTGTTCTCTATGCAAATTCTTGGCGAAGCGCTGGTGCGGTTGCTGAGCCTGCCGCTACCCGGACCTTTAATGGGGATGCTGTTGATGCTGGCCGCACTCATCGTATATGGGCGTGTGCCGGCAGGGTTGCGCGATACCTGCCATCACGCGCTGAAGCACTTGATGCTGCTGTTTATTCCTCTTGTAGCGGGCATCATGCTGTACTTCGGCCAGCTTGCCGATGACTGGATTCCTTTCTTGCTGGCCTGCATTGGCGGCGTGGCTTTGACTATCGTGGTGACTGCGGTGGCCTTTCGCTGGATGCTGAACCGTTCGAGGGTGTCCGAGCTATGACCGATACATTTGCGGCAGTTTGGCACTACCTGGCGGACTCCACCTTGTTTTGGCTGGGGTTAACTTTACTGGTCTATCTGGGCGCGGCAACGGTATACCAGCGTAGCGGCGGCAACCCCTTGCTTTTGCCAGTTCTTACAGCCGTGGTCGTCGTGGTTGGCGTGCTGTACTACACCAAGACGCCATATCAGGTGTATGCCGAAAGGACGTGGTTCCTGAAATTCCTTATCGGGCCTGCAACCGTGGCGCTTGCGATTCCCCTATATGGCCAGTTGGCGCGCTTGAAACGCCTGTTCTGGCCCATATTCGTGGCCTTGCTGGCTGGTTCTGCCACGGCCATTCTTTCTGCCATCGGGATCGCCCGGTTCGTGGGGGCTTCCGTGCAAACTCAATTGTCGCTCGCTCCCAAGTCGGCAACCATGCCCATCGCAATGGAAGTGGCTGCGTTAAGCGGCGGTTTGCCTTCGTTGACTACGATAGCCGTGGCTATTACCGGTATTGCCGGCGCGATTATGGCTGGTGGCTTGTTTAAGCTTGTACGCGTGCAGGATCCAGAAGTGGAAGGGTTTGCGCTGGGCCTGAGCGCGCATGCAATCGGTACGGCCCGTGCTTTTCAATCGAATGACACCGCCGGGGCGTTTGCCGCATTGGGGATGGGATTGAACGGGATCGCTACCGCGATACTTGTCCCGCTCATACTTGCGGTCTTGGCAATCATTTAGTTGGATTTGTCCAACCGCAGCCCCACGGCGACGGGGGCGAATCTATTGCCTACTGAGCAGAATCAATATTTCCTGGTTTCTGAATAATCCGTATCGCGCTGGCAGTTGTATGATCTGAAATATCTGCAATGCATCAGAATTAATTAGAGGAGACCAAAATGCCCAGTATCTTTGACCAGGATTTGCCACAGACCCCGGCTAATTACGCCCAAATGTCGCCGCTGTCATTTATTGAACGCACCGCTGGCGTTTATCCGCAGCGTTTGGCTGTTGTGCATGGAACGGGCCCGAAAGCATTACGGCGCAACTGGGCCGAGCTGTATAGCCGTTGCCGACAACTGGCTAGCGCCCTGGCCCAAAACGGTATAGGCAAAGGGGATACGGTGGCTGTGATGCTACCCAATACACCTGTTATGGTGGAAGCCCACTTTGGCATTCCCATGGTCGGAGCCGTTCTCAATGCCATCAATACGCGGCTGGATGCTCAAACGGTCGCGTTTATGCTGGACCACGGTGAAGCCAGTACTGTCATCGTCGACACCGAATTCGCGCCTGTCATGCGCAAGGCGCTCGCCTTGCGCTCATCGTCTTCGCCCATTTACGTCATTGACGTAGCCGACGCGCTATACACCGGCCCGGCGCAACCCATAGGCGCTATCGAGTACGAAGCCTTCATCGCGAAGGGCGATCCTAATTTTGCATGGCAGCTTCCTGAGAACGAATGGGACGCCATTGCGCTGAACTACACCAGCGGCACGACAGGCAACCCCAAAGGGGTGGTCTACCATCATCGTGGGGCGGCTACCGCCGCCATTTCCAATATCCTTGAATGGGATATGCCCAAGCATGCCGTTTACTTGTGGACGCTACCGATGTTCCATTGCAACGGTTGGTGTTTTCCCTGGGCGGTAGCTGCGCGCGCCGGCGTCAATGTGTGTTTGCGCAAGATCGAAGCACAAGCCATTTTCGATGCTATCCGTGAACATGGCGTCACCCATTATTGTGGCGCGCCCATTGTGCATAGCCTGTTGGTCAATGCGCCGCAAGCCATGAAAGAGGGCGTGCCGCAAGGCGTTAAAGCTATGGTGGCGGGTGCGGCGCCTCCCGCGTCCATGATCGAAGGCATGGAACGGCTGGGATTCGATATTCTGCATGTTTACGGACTGACTGAAACTTACGGGCCGGCAACCGTATGCGCCAAGCATGCCGAGTGGGATGATCTCGATATTGGCGAGCGTGCGCGCCTTAATTCGCGCCAGGGCGTCACTTACCATCTGGAACGCGGAATCACCGTCATGGATCCACAGACCATGCAGCCGGTGCCTGCCGATGGACAAACCATGGGTGAAATCATGTTCCGCGGCAATATCGCCATGAAGGGGTATCTGAAGAATCCGAAGGCGACACAAGATGCATTGGCGGGGGGCTGGTTCCATAGCGGCGACCTGGCGGTCATGGATCCGGACGGCTATGTAAAAATCAAGGACCGCAGCAAAGACATCATTATCTCTGGCGGTGAAAATATTTCATCCATCGAAGTAGAGGACGTACTGTACCGTCATCCCGATGTCTTGGCGGCCGCCGTTGTTGCGCGTTCGGATACACGCTGGGGCGAGACGCCATGCGCCTTTATCGAACTCAAAGAAGGTTCAGAAACCACAGCAGAAGCCATTATTGAGCATTGCAAGAAACATTTGGCGGGCTTCAAAGTACCGCGCTCTGTCGTATTTTGCGAGCTGCCCAAGACTTCTACCGGCAAGATCCAGAAGTTTGAGTTGCGCAAACAGGCCGAATTGCTTGAAACGGCGGCTGGTTAATAACCGCCTCGCGCCCTCCATAGTTCAATGTCCCGTGGCGGGCGCGGTTGTACAGCCCTCGTCGCTGGACTACAATTTAAGATGTTTTTCCCCACGGAACTTTAGGTATGCCCACATTTGATGTCGTCTCTGAAGTCGACAAGCACGAACTTAGCAATGCAGTCGACCAAGCCAGTCGCGAATTGGCTACCCGCTTTGATTTTAAAGGCAGCGACGCCAAGTTTGAATTGGATGGCTTTGTGGTTACGCAGTCGGCTTCCAGCGTTTTTCAGCTGAACCAAATGCTGGACATCTTGCGGGGCCGTTTGTCCGCTCGAGGCATCGATGTACGCTGCCTTGACGTGGCTACGCCTCTGGAAAATCTGGGCGGCGCTCGCCAAAAAATCACGATCAAGCAAGGCATAGAGCAAGCCATATCCAAGAAGCTCATCGCCGCACTCAAGGCAGGCAAGCTCAAGGTCGAAGCCCAGATCAACGGCGAGAAACTGCGAATCAGCGGCAAGAAGCGCGACGACTTGCAAGCCGCGATCGCCTTGCTGAAAAAGACCGACGTCGAATTGCCGCTTCAATACGAAAATTTTCGTGACTAGTGCTACGCGCTTTTCCTGATACAGGTGTTTAAGCCTGATCCTGTCGATGGCGGGATGTTGGTACAACCGCACGTCGGCGCCGGTGAAAGCTCGCCAGGTATGCGCTATGCCATGGTCTGCGCCATTGTTGTAGCTCTGGCGCTGATTATTATCGTTGCTTGGGGTGCGTGGTCCTCCCGTCAGCACCAGTTGCGCGATAAAGAGGCGGCCACCTTGGACTTGGCGCGAACATTGGGGCAGCACGCCTATGCCACCATCAAGCAGGCTGATATCGTACTTTTCGGCCTGGTTGAAAGGCTGGAAACAGAAGGTATGGGCGATAGGCAGCTCAAGCGACTACAAGTGCTTTTGCGAAACCAGCGCGCTCAATTGCCGCAATTGCACGGGCTTTTTGTATATGACAATCAAGGCCGTTGGCTGGTTAATTCGAACGAGATCATACCTGGTGCCGCTAATAACTCAGACCGTGGTTATTTCGTATTTCATAAGGACCATGCGCGTGCCGGCGCGTATATTGGACCGCCGCTGCGTAGCCGCTCCACAGGTGCCTGGATACTCACGGTATCCCGCAGGATCAACCATCCGGACGGAAGTTTTGCCGGCGTTGCGCTCGCTACCTTAGACCTTAATTATTTTCTTGAGCTGTATAACACGCTTGAAATCGGCAAGGACGGGTTGGTCAACTTGTTGCTGAAAGACGGCACCATATTGGTACGCCGGCCATTTAATGATCGGGAAGTCGGGCTGAACGTATCTCAAGGGGCCTTGTTTACAGATCATTTGAATGTGTCACAGGAAGGTATCGCCACCAGCTATTCGGTCGTAGACAAGATTCAACGCATTCTAGGTTTCACCCATGTCAAGGAGTATCCCTTGGCGGTAGTCGTAGGGCGGGATAAGCAAGAAATTCTTGCGGGATGGCGCAAAGAATCTATGATCTCCGCAGCTATCGTTAGCTTCTTCATTTTGCTATTGGCATACCTGGGTAGTCGCTTGATAGCGATGATGCGGTACCAGTTGCGTGTCGAAAAAAACCTGCGTCATGCGCAAGAAAGCCTCGTTAGTGCGAACAAGGCGCTCGGGTTGCTGGCGCGCGAAGATGGCCTTACCGGCCTGGCTAACCGGCGTGAATTCGATATTTCCCTGGTTGCCGAGTTCCAACGCGCAAGCCGCTACGCGAGCCCGGTTAGTTTACTGATGCTTGATGTCGATTTCTTCAAGCAATACAACGATTATTATGGGCACGGAGCCGGCGATGAGTGTTTGAAATCTGTTGCCCAGATTATCAAGGCGTATGCAAATCGCCCGGCTGACTTGGCCGCACGCTATGGCGGAGAAGAGTTTGTCGTCATATTGCCAGATACTGATGTCGAGGGCGCCTTCTACATTGCGGAAAAGATGCGTGGCACCATCGAGGAGAAACAAATGGTGCACGCCGTGACTCCGAATGGCGTGCTAACCGTTAGTATTGGTGTTGCGGTAATGGTTCCCCGCGACGGGGACACGCCAACGATGTTGACGGCTGCCGCCGATAAAGCCCTGTATGAAGCGAAGAAGGGTGGTCGTAACCAGGTTTTTAGTGCTTAAGACGGTAACCTGTCTTGAAGATCAAGAACACAGTGGCCAGGCAAAGAACCAGGAAAAACACCGTCATTCCGAGGCTTATATAGACATCTACGTCGGCGATGCCGTAAAAGCTCCATCGAAACCCGCTGATTAAATACACGACCGGATTAAACAGCGTTATCGTTTGCCAGAATGGCGGCAGCATGTTGATGGAATAGAAACTGCCGCCCAGGAAGGTCAGAGGGGTGACGATTAGCAGAGGTACGAGCTGCAGTTTCTCGAAGCCATCGGCCCATATCCCAATGATAAAACCGAACAGGCTGAACGTGACCGCGGTAAGCACCAGGAACAGTACCATCCAGAAGGGATGGTCTATTTGCAGCGGAACGAAAAAGCCTGCCGTCGCAAGAATGATGGCTGCCAGTATGATGGATTTGGTCGCCGCCGCGCCTACATAGCTAATGGTAATTTCGGCATACGAAACAGGCGCCGATAGCAGTTCGTAGATGGTGCCGGAAAATTTCGGAAAATAAATACCGAATGATGCATTGGATATGCTTTGTGTCAACAGCGAGAGCATGATGAGCCCGGGCACAATGAAGGCGCCATAGCTGACCCCATCTATTTCTGTGATTCGATGGCCAATTGCAGCACCGAACACGACAAAGTACAAAGACGTCGAAATAACGGGAGCTATGATGCTTTGCAGCAGAGTACGCCAAGTTCTGGCCATTTCGAAAGCATAAATCGCGCGGATGGCATGGATGTTCATGATGGATTCCGTACAAGCTTTACAAAAATTTCTTCAAGCGACGTTTGCTGGGTCTGCAAGTCGTTGAATTTTATGCCTGCTCCGGCCAGATCGTGGAAGAGGGCGGTGATGTCGTTATGCTGTCGCTGCGAATCGTAGGTGTATACCAGTTCGTTGCCCTCGGCGGCGATTTCCAGCTGGTAGGCAGCAAGGGTTGCGGGTATAACGCGTAGCGGTTCGCTTAAATGCAGCGTGAGCTGTTTTTTTCCCAGCTTGCGCATCAATTCATTTTTTTCTTCTACCAGGATGATCTCGCCATTATTGATTACGCCCACGCGGTCGGCCATTTCTTCGGCCTCTTCGATATAGTGAGTCGTAAGAATGATGGTTACACCGGTGTCGCGCAATGAGCGCACAACTTGCCACATTTCCTGGCGCAGCGATACGTCCACGCCTGCCGTGGGTTCATCCAGGAACAAAATTTGCGGCTCATGCGAAAGCGCCTTGGCTATCAATACGCGGCGCTTCATCCCGCCCGATAGCGTGATCAGCTTATTGTCTTTTTTGTTCCATAGCGACAAGGCGCGCAGCACCTTTTCGATGTGAGCGGGATTAGCGGGTTTGCCGAACAGGCCACGGCTGAAACTGACGGTTGCCCATACCGTTTCAAAGGCATCGGTGGTCAGCTCCTGAGGAACCAGCCCGATCTTTGAGCGGGCCAAACGATAGTCCCGAACAATGTCATGACCATCTGCCAGCACGGTGCCGGATGTTGGGTTAACCAGTCCGCAGATGATGCTGATCAGCGTGGTTTTTCCTGCGCCGTTAGGCCCCAGCAAGGCAAAGATTTCGCCGTGGCGTATGTCTAGGTTAATGTTTTTTAAGGCCTGGAAGCCAGACGCATAAATCTTGTCCAGTTTGGATACCGAAATAACGGGTGACATAATGATTTCCGAAATGTACTGAGGCACAATACCATAAGCGTAAGCGCCTGATAATCTGTATTGCGAAGGCATATGTCGATAATGACTCGAGAGAACGATACCGCTTTGCTGACCCCGGCTCAAATGGCGGCTGCTGATCAGGCTGCCATTCAGGCAGGCGTCAGCGGCATGGCCCTGATGGAAGCGGCTGGAGCGGCTGTTGCCAATGCGGTGGGCGAGCGCTGGGGCAAGCGTCCAGTGCTGGTTTTATGTGGTCCCGGCAATAATGGCGGTGACGGCTTTGTGGCGGCCCGCCATTTACGTGATGCGGGCTGGCCCGTTACTGTGGGGCTGTTGGGTAACAAGGAAATGTTGAAGGGCGACGCCGCCCGGCATGCAGCGCTCTGGTCTGGGTCTATCGAGCCGCTTTCCATTGGACTGCTCGACGGCAAGGGCTTGGTAATCGATGCTTTGTTCGGCGCAGGTTTATCCAGGCCCTTATCGGGATCCGCTGCATTATTAATACACGCGTTAGCCGAGCGGCGCATCCCCGTATGTGCAGTCGATGTTCCCAGCGGCCTTGATGGCGCTAGTGGCCAGGTACGTGGGATCGCAACTGCCGCTGAAATTACCGTCACTTTCTTTCGCAAAAAACCAGGCCATCTCCTGATGCCGGGCAAGTCGTTGTGCGGCGAGGTCATCTTGTCGGACATCGGTATTTCACCATCAGTACTCGATGCGATTGCTCCGACATCATTTGAAAATTCACCGAAACTTTGGCTGGGCGTCTACCCTTGGCCGCGGCTAGACGCCCACAAATATCAACGTGGCCACGTTCTCGTGGTCGGCGGCGCGCTCATGACCGGTGCGGCACGCTTATCGGCGATGGCCGCTGCAAGGGTCGGAGCGGGGCTGGTCACTGTCGCGGCGCCCGAGTCTGCCTGGGCCGTCTATGCAAGTGCCCTGACCAGCATCATGGTTCATATCGTCAACGATGCGAGTCAGTTTGCGGATGTCTTGGCCGACGAAAGGAAAAATGCCATAGTCATTGGGCCCGGCGCCGGCGTTTCCGAGACCACGAAGGAGTATGTATTAGCGGCCTTGGCAAGCCACCGACCGGTGGTGCTGGATGCCGACGCCATCAGCATCTTCGGCGCGCATCCGCAGACACTATTCGATGCTGTTGTCGGGCCGTGCGTGTTGACCCCGCACGACGGCGAGTTTGGACGGCTTTTTGACGCCCAGGGAAGCAAGCTCGACAAAGCTCGCCAGGCGGCACGGCAAAGCGGCGCAGTCGTGGTGATGAAAGGTTCGGATACGGTTATTGCGTCCAGCGATGGGCGAGTCATCATCAATACGAATGCTCCGCCGGATTTGGCCACCGGCGGCACAGGAGATGTGCTTAGCGGCTTGATTGCCGGCCTGATGGCTCAGGGGATGGAAGCATTCCCTGCGGCGGCCGCGGCAGTATGGCTGCATGGGCAGGCGGCACAGGCATTTGGACCAGGGCTGATGTCGGAAGACTTGCCCCGGATACTTCCGCGGATTCTGCGCCAATTGAAACGGCTAGTGGGACAGCAGGATAGGCACGGTCATTGAACTAAACATGGTGCGCGATGCGCCGCCCATGATCCATTGCCGCATCCGGCTGTGGCCATATGCCCCCATGATGATCAGATCGCTGCCATGGTCAGTGGAGGTGTTCAAAATGATATTGCCGACACCACCAAAGTCTTCGCTTCGCTTGAAGACTTCCCGTGGCTTGGGGTAGCCCAGCGTAGCGCAATAATCGGCAAAGTCATTTTCGTGAATATCTTTCTTGCGCAGGTTGTCGGGCTGGGGATCGACGGTCAGGACGACGAGTTCAGAGCAAGCATGCAAAATTGGAGCTGCATCAGAGAACGCCCGCGCAGATTCTCGGCGATGATCCCAGCAGAACAGAACACGCCGACCGATGGGAAGGACACTGCCAACCGCAGGGATCATCAGCACTGGACGGCCTGCCGCCATGACTACCGCTTCAGGCAGATTGCTCATGAGCGAGGCCGTCGTGTCTTTGTTGTCAGATTTGCTCATGATGAGCAAGTCACAATAACGGGCATGCATCGTCAGCGCTTCATCCGCAGCCCCTTGTGGCGTGCGCCAGTGGGCTTTGACACCAGCTGCGGACGTTTCCTGGACAAATTGTTTCTGGACTTCGTTACGGGCCTGCATTATTTTATTGCGCAATACCTTATGGACCTCTTCAGGCATGACGGTGTCTTCATACAGATATAAGGCGGCCTGTTCTTCCGGATATACGCCGATCAATTCCGCCTTATGCTCGGAGGCCAATTGAATGGCGGCGCGCAAACGGCGTTTGCAACCGTGGTCGTGGCTAAGATGGATGGCAATGCGTCCTAACATGAGAACCTCCGTGATAAAAATATTATCTGCTGATTAGGCTACACGTTATAAGCATGATACTTCTGGCGTCTTGATTCCGCGTAAATAAAAGCGCGTTGCCTGCTCTGAGCATCGGCGTGCCAGTAATCGCGTTAAACTTTCCCTTTGTTTCACAAGGCCGTTACGTTTTTTTCTTCGATACCGGCCAGCACCACGGGAATTCCGAATGTCCGACGTTATTGCCCTGATTTTCGATTTTGACGATACGCTGGCTCCCGACAGTACCTCGGGCTTTTTGGCCGATATCGGTGTCGATGTGCAGCGTTTCTGGAAAGATCAGGTTGATCCATTATTGTTCCAGCAAGACTGGGATCCTGTACCAGCATACCTGTACCAGATGATAGAGCTGTCGAAGTCGCAGGCCAACGGAAGCATTACGCAGGAACGCCTTGAAGACTGGGGTCGACGTTTGCCTTTACATGCTGGCGTTGAAACCTTGTTTGGCCGCCTTAGGGCCATGGTCAAAGAGCAGCACCCGCAAGTCCAGCTTGAGTTCTATCTGATTTCCAGCGGTATCGGCGATGTCGTACGGCATACGGCGATAGCCCATGAATTTACGGATATCTGGGCGTCTGAGTTCGTGTATGACGCGCAAGGCGGGATTCAGTTTCCCAAGCGAGTGGTTAGCTTTACCGATAAAACGCGCTATTTGTTTCATATTCAGAAAGGCATCATCGGGGCCGGATCGCGCAATAAGCCATTTGAGGTCAACAAAAAAATAGCGCAAGACAAGCTGCGCATTCCCTTCGAGCAAATGATTTTCGTGGGCGACGGCTATACCGATATACCGTGTTTTTCGTTAATTCGCCGTTCGGGTGGCGTCGCGTTTGGCGTCTGGGATCCTAAACATCGTGAAAAACGCAGCCGCGCATGGGGTTTTATACAAGAAGGGCGGGTATCCAACTTGAATCAGGCACGCTACGACGAGGAAGCCGAGCTATATCAATGGCTGGAAGAGGCCGTTGAAAGTCTGGCCGGCCGTATATCTTTGAACAATCGGATATATCGTGGCTGAAGCCATCGAACCGGTATACAGCGCAGCCGACGAGCACGCCATGCAGTTGGCGCTGGAGCAGGCCACGCTGGCGTATGCGGCCGGAGAGGTGCCGGTGGGTGCGGTGGTGCTGGATGTGAACGGGGATGTGATAGGCAGGGGATTTAATCGCACCATTATTGATCACGATCCCAGCAGCCATGCCGAGATCGTGGCGCTGCGGCAGGCGGCTACGGCCATGCGCAACTATCGCTTGCCAGGGGCCAGCCTGTTCGTCACGCTTGAGCCGTGTGCGATGTGCATGGGCGCCATGCTACATGCTCGGCTCGGCAGGGTCGTTTACGGGGCAACTGACCCTAAGACTGGCGCTTGCGGGAGTGTGCTTAGCGTGCATGCTTATCCGCAGTTGAATCATCAAACATCGGTGACCGGTGGGCTGCTGGCGAGTGAGGCTGGCGACTTGCTGCGCCAGTTTTTTCGGGAGCGACGGGCTAAGGCTAAGGTTGTTTGTGATGCGGGGCTTTGATCGCTTTCTTTAGCGG